>WQSZ01000075.1 GCA_009787645.1 Candidatus Fibrimonadales bacterium
CGGTAATACTAAGATGCCTGGTTTAATAAAAAAAATAGATATTGCTACATTAGCCAAAATCAAAAGCAAAAACATCGCAATGGTAAATGGAAAGTTTCTTTTAGATGTTAAACTTAATATCGTTACGGTAATATTAGTGAATACCATTAAAAGCGGAATAATGAACAGGGCTATTTCTTTCATAATTTCAGGGTTATAGGAATATAATAAATAAATTTGGGAAAAATGGGCTAAAAAAGTGCATTTCACGGTGTAAAATGTGCATTTCACGAAGTTACCGTACTTTTTTCAGAAAATTAATATATATTTGTATTGCATTATGGAACATCGGAACTCCGATGGTTCAGACAAACAACAAGGGAACACAATGAAAAATGTATCAATAGGCGTAAAACTTCAACTCGCCTTCCTGCTAACTTCAATGATGGCATTAACACTTGGCATATTTGAACGATATATAATCGACAAATTTTCCGAGAAAAACGAAGCGGTATATAACGAAGTTATAATGCCTCTTATCCGCTTAAACCCGGAGCAAAGCAAAAATCTTGAGCGGGTAGCAGTTGAGCAGAAAAAATCGTACGAAGAATTTGCGAACGGCAGCAAAAACAGGTCTATTTTGCTCAATATCGCAATATTCATGCTTGCCAGCGCAATTGGATTCAGCATAAATATGTCCATAAGCCAACCGTTAAAAAAGGTGGTTGATACTCTGAAAAAAGGTGAACACGGTGATATGCGGGCAAGAACGGAAATTGATAGAAAAGACGAAATAGGAATAGTAGCCAAAAACGTTGATGAATTCTTTGAGAAAATACAGGGAATATTGAAAAACCTGCTCACAAACTCAAACACGCTGGCTAATTCAAGCGAAGAATTATCCGACATAAGCAAGCAACTCGCAGGAAATGCAGAAGGAACTGTTTCCAAAAGCAACAATGTTGCAGACACAACGCATCAAATGGCGAGCAATATAAACGCAATGGCAAGCGGTGCAATGCAGGCAAGCGCAAATGCAAACGAAGTGGCGGGCGCAGCGGAGCAAATGAGCACAAATATGCACACAATAGCTGCAGCCATTGAAGAGATGAGTGCAAGCATAAGCGAAATTGCCGGAAGCACCGGAGAAGTTCACAGAGTTGCAACGGAAGCCTCCGGCAAAGCAACAGAAGCAACGAACGTTATGGGTAAATTGGGAGCGGCTGCCAAAGAAATAGGAGCTGTTACCTATATGATAAAGAAAATCGCAGACAAAACGAATTTGCTTGCATTAAACGCAACCATAGAAGCGGCAACCGCCGGCCCTGCCGGAAAAGGCTTTGCGGTTGTAGCAAACGAAATAAAAGATCTCGCTAACCAAAGCGCATCCAACGCAGACGATATAACGCAGAGAATAGAAGGAATTCAAAGCAGCACAAACAATGCTGTTAAAGTGATCAACGAGGTATCTGCCATAATAATCAAAATAAACGAATCCGTGGACTTAATAGCCAGCCATGCCCAGCAGCAAACCAAAGCGAGCAACGAGATAGCAAACAACGTAGCACAGGCAAATTCCAGCGCAAAAAGAGTAGCAGGAGCCATAGGCGAGGTAGCAAAAAGCGCAGGCGAAGTGAGCCAAAACGCAGGAGAAGCCGCACATGGCGCAAACAATGTAAACTCCAACACACTAAGCATGAGCGAAGCCGCTAAAGAAAGCGCAAAAAGCGCATTACGAGTAAACAAAAGCGCAGGCGATTTATCCAAAATAGCAGGAGAGCTGAGGGAAACTGTTGGGTTGTTCAAGGTTTGAAACCCCCACCCCACCCCAAAAATCACCCCAAAAACATGCCTAAAAGTGCATTTCACGGTGTAAAATGTGCATTTCACGAAGTTGCCTCTATTTTTTGAAATTTTTATTGTAAAATTTTTATATATTACGCAGATAATTTTAGAAAAGCAGGTGTCATGACTAAACCTTGGAGGTATTTCAATGCGTTTGAAGCATTCCTCCACGGGTGCTTTCCAAACTGCTTTTTGCCAACCCCAATAACCAACAACAAGGGAACACAATGAAAAATGTCTCAATCGGCGTAAAACTCCAACTCGCCTTTCTGCTAACTTCAATGATGGCGTTAACTCTCGGCATATTTGAGCGATATATAATCGACAAATTTTCCGAAGAAAACGAAGCTACATATAAAGAAGTTATAATGCCTCTTATCAGCCTGAACCCTGAGCAAAGCGAAAGCCTTAAGCAATTGGCAATCAAGCGGAAAGAATCTTATGAAGAGTTTGCAAACGCTAGCAAAAACAGGTCTATTTTGCTCAACATCGCAATATTCATGCTCGCCAGTACGATAGGTTTCAGCATAAATATGTCCATAACAAAGCCGCTCAGAAAAGTCGTTGAAACACTGAAAAAAGGCGAAGGCGGCGATATGCGGGCAAGAACGGGAATTGTGAGAAAAGACGAAATAGGAAAGGTCGCCAAAAGCGTAGATCAATTCTTTGAGAAAATACAGGGAATATTGAAAAATCTGCTCACAAACTCAAGCACGCTGGCAAGTTCAAGCGAAGAACTGTCCGGCATAAGCAAACAACTAACAGGCAATGCAGAAGGAACTGTTTCCAAAAGCAACGAGGTCGCAGACACAACGCAAAGTATGACAAGCAACATACACGCAATGGCAAACGGCGCAAGGCAGGCAAGCACAAACGCAACCGAAGTTGCCGGCGCAGCAGAGCAAATGAGCGCAAGCATAAATTTAATTGCCGGAAACACCGGAGATGTCCACAGGATTGCAACAGAAGCCTCCGGTAAAGCGACAGACGCAACAGATGTGATGAGCAAACTTGATCTGGCCGCCGAAGAAATTGGAGCCGTTACCGACATGATAAAGAAAATCGCAGACAAAACCAATTTGTTGGCCCTTAACGCAACCATTGAAGCAGCAACCTCAGGTGAAGCCGGCAAAGGCTTTGCAGTTGTGGCAACCGAAATCAAGGCCCTCGCCAGCCAAAGTGCAGCAAGCGCAGACGACATAACTAAGAGAATAAAAGAAATTCAAAGCAACACAAGTGATGCCGTTAAAGTAATTAACGATGTCTCTGCCATAATAACACAAATAAATGATTCCATGGATTCAATAACAGGCCACGTAACGCAGGCAAACTCCAGCGCAAAGCGTGTAGCCGAATCCATAAGCGAAGTGGCAAAAAGCGCAGGCAGAGTGAGCACTAACGCCGGAGAAGCAGCAAAAGGCGCAAACGATGTGAGCTTCAACACCGTGAGCATGAGCGAAGTGGCCAAAGAAAGCGCAAACGGCGCATTGCGTGTAAACAGAAGCGCAGATGACTTGGCAAAAATAGCCGGAGAATTAAGAGAAACTGTTGGCTTATTTAAAGTCTAATGCGTTATATTCTTGTTTACATATTAATCCCAGTTACGGCATTTGCCGCATACTATGAGTTTGATATATATTACGGAATTGGTGCGCCGGATTTTTCATTCAACAATGCTCCGCTGTCAATTTCCATATACCCTTGGGAACATTTCGGATTTTCCAGCGGAATTGAATATTCAAAAAGAAAAAAATCCAACAACAATGAAAATATGATAGGTAATATGACCATAATAGATAACGACAACCATGAAATATCCTTTGACTACACTATGGATAAATACAAAGACGAGTTATCCACACAGCTTTTATCCGTACCTGTTTTACTTAAATTTCGTTCAAAATGGTTTTATTCTTCTGCCGGTGTTAAATTAGGCATTCCGCAAAATGTGAAAGTGAACGTGAGTTATGAGAATTTTAGGACAGAAGCCTATTTGTCGCATTTAAATATACGCATAGATAGCCTTCCGCACATGGGCATAGGCAAATTCGGAGACGACTCTTTTACAACGCCTATTTCTGCCAAGCTCCTGCTTCTGCTCGCATTTGAAAGCGGAATAAGAATAAAATTGAGCGAAAACTTTGCGCTACTTTTTGGCGCATTCATTGACTACTCCGTAAACAAGGGATTTGACAGAGGCTTGCCCAATGTTATTGAATGGGTGGAACATACGGATGGAGCATTGGTAAATGTGAATGATGGCTGGAGAAAGTGGAAGCCATGGAGCGCAGGCGGCGTGGCAAAATTGCAATTTGGGTTTAAAAGATGAATGAAAATGCAATAGACGATATAATAGAAGAGGTAATGAGCAACATTCGCTCAATACTGCGTGAAGAGCGCATTGTCAACGGCATAGCTAAAACCGGAACAATTTGCGGCATTCTTTCCTTGATAATAATTGCCATATCCGTTTCTTGCTATTTTCTTATGATTTTTCCGCTTATTGTGCAATATGGTCCGGGCGTTACCATGGCTTTGGGTACCGTATCCACCTATGCAACATTTTACGGTTGGTACAGAATATTGCGCAGAAAAAACAAGGCCAACTTAAAGGAAGAAGGCAAAGGCGAAGCTCAAAACCAGATAATAGCATTTATAAAATCCCTGCCGGATATGTTTCGCAAGGTGCCCGGAAGCTTGGTGTCAACACTTGCGCTTGCCGCATCAGTTGCTACCGGTGCTGCAATTTACACTCCTTTTGGGGAAAAGGCAGAAAAAGCCGCAAGAACAACGATTGCAGAACTAAAGCCGTTGGCTGCAGAACTGAGAGCAGAGCTAAAGCCGTTGGTGGCAGAACTAATAGCAGTGGGAACCTCAAAGGAAGTTGTAGAAGAAATTGCAACAGAAAAAGTTGCGCAAGAAATAGAAATTGCGCAAGATGTAAAAACATACAATATAAGCGGCAAGCTAAATTTGAGCGGTGCCGGGAGCAAGGAAAGAGCTATTGTAGAACTTCTGCATAATGAAACTATAGAAAAATGGGTTTTTGCAGATAAAGACGGAAACTATTTGTTTATGAACGTGCCCGTTGGCAATTACACCATGAAAATAAAGCTAAGCGGCTACAAAAACCTTTCCAGCTATCCTTTTGCTTTAAACAACAATACGCATATTCCGGAACTCATAATGCTGGAAGAATTCCCCAAGCCAAAGCCAGCAATAGCTGCCAAGCTCAAACCAAAGCCCCAATCAAATTCCGTTGCAATAGCACCATTGCCGCCGCCACCTCAACCACCGCTACTGCCCGTTGTAATGCCAGCAACTGCAACTGCAAGCGTTCTTGTTGCTCCGGCAGACACGCCGGTGAACACGCAGGTGGGCACATCTGTGAACACACCGGTTCGCACATCTATGCACACGCCCCAAAAAGCCTCGTCCAGCGATAAATCCGGGTTCTTTGTCGGGCTAGGCTCGGAGGTCAATAACAACGCAAAAAAAGGAAACGCAATAGGCAGCAATATGGCGCTTGGATATGATATGAATAAACATTTCGCTTTTGGAATAAACGCCGTATATAGCAACGATCTGGAAGAGGAAGAAACGCTGGAGTCAAAGCTTATGCTGAGATATTACTTGCCTGTAGGAGGCCCATTCATGCAGGCAGAGGCAGGCGGCGCATTAAACAAAAACGATAAAAACAACATAGTGCCTCAAGGCGGCATGGCTGCAGGCTGGAGATTTTCGGTGGACAAAGAATGGTTTGTTGAACCGGCAGTAAGAGGCGGTTACCCGTATGTATGGGGAACAGGGATAACCTTGGGAAAGAAATTCGGACACTGACGAACACCATTTTTGTTCTATCGACAGAACAAAATTACTATATTTTTGTTCTATGCACAGAACAAAATGAGGTTTTTTATGGAAAAAAATGTTCTGAAAACGATAATTGCCGATAATATGGCGGAAATTCCCAATTACAAGGTAAATTTCCGTGATTTCCGGTTTGAGAGAGCCGGAAATTATGTTTTTGTCGGCATGAGGAGAGCCGGAAAGTCTTATTTGCTTTATCAGCGGATGCAAGAGTTGCTTGTTGAAGGCATAAAAGCTCAGGAAATGCTGTACATAAATTTTGAGGATGAACGGCTGTCTGGCATGACCTCCGGAGATTTGAACCTGCTACTGGAAGCTCACTGGGAGGTGTATGGGGTAAAACCTATTCTGTTCCTCGACGAAATTCAAAACATAAAAGGTTGGGAAAAATTTGCTCGCAGGTTGGCAGATACAAAACACGGAGTTTTCATAACCGGAAGCAATGCGAAAATGTTGAGCAAGGATATTCAAACTACGCTCGGAGGCAGATATATTGTTGTTGAAGTTTACCCATACAATTTCAGAGAATATTTGAATGCGAGCTATACGGATTTTTCCGGCAAATCCATTTTATCAACACAAGGCAGAGCAAAGGTGCTGAGAAAATTCAACGATTACTTTCATTTTGGCGGATTGCCGGAAAATTTGATGTTTTCTTCAAAAAGAGATTATTTAACCGGCATTTATCAAAAAATATATTTGGGAGATATAGCAGCCAGGCATTCTATAGACAATTTGTTTGCGCTTCGCATTCTATTCAAAAAACTGGCAGAAAGCATTAAGCAACCTGTTTCTTACAATAGAATTGCCAACATTGTATCTTCCGCAGGCGCAAGGGTAAGCACAAATACCATAATCAATTACATTGAGTACGCAAAAGATGCCTGGTTGCTCACTCCTTTGCTAAACATCGCCGGAAAACTCGTTGAAAAAGAGACTAATCCCAAATATTATTATACCGATAACGGCATATTGAACCTTTTTTTGCTGGACGGAAACACATCTTTGCTTGAGAATTTGGTAGCGGTGAATTTGCTCAGAAAATATGGCCGTAGCGACTCCGTATTTTTTTACAACAGGGATATAGAAGTTGACTTTTATGTGCCGGAAGCCGAAACCGCCATTCAAGTTTGCTATGATTTGACTAACGCAGATACTTTTGACAGAGAGGTTAATGCTTTGCTAAAACTGTCAAAAATATTGGACTGCAAGAAAATGCTGGTTATTACCGGGGGAATGGAGAAAAGCTTGAAGATAAACAAGCAAAAGATAGAGGTTGTGCCTGCATGGAAATGGCTTTTGGAAAGTTAATTTTGTTCTATCGACTGAACAAAAATGATATGTTTTTGTTCTATCGATAGAACACATAATGCCGGGTATTCAATCAATCTGAGAATTTTCTACTTTCCACTCATGTTTTCCTTTGAATCACAAATCGCAGAACTCGCCGCAAAAACCGGACACTGGACCAAAGACGAAGCTCTCTCCGTGCTCACAATCCCTCCCGATCCGGCGCACGGAGACTGGAGCCTTCCATGCTTCACGCTTGCGAAAAACCTTCGCAAAGCACCAAAAACCATTGCAGAGGAATTGGCAGCAAGCTTTGCCGCTCCGCAAGGCTTTGAAAAAACTCAGGCACTCAATGGCTACTGGAATTTTTACGCAGATAAAAAAACAATCATGGAAAACGTTTTAGGCGGCATAAAAGAAAAAAGGCTTGAATTCGGCTTTGCAGAGAAAAAAAATAAAACCGTTGTTATAGATTACAGCTCTCCCAACATTGGCAAAGAACTCGCATTTCACCACCTGCGCAGCACAATGATTGGCAACAGCCTCGCAAAAATTCACAAAGCAAACGGCTACAAAGTTGAACGCATAAACCATCTCGGCGACTGGGGAACGCAGTTCGGAAAACTGATTGTGATGTATTTAAGGGAAAACCTGCCGACAGATGAACAAACACTTTGCAGCTTAACCGTTAAGGAACTCAACAAACTCTACGCATCGTTTTCAAAAATAAGCAAAGACGAACCGGAACTGGAGAATCAAGCTCGGGATGCTTTTGCAAAACTGGAAAAAGGCGATGAATTTTACCGCAAGCTCTGGGCAGCATTCAAAGAAGCAACGCTTAAAGAACTCGTGCGCATCTATAAAATAATGGGCGTTGATTTTGACCATTACACCGGAGAATCTTTTTTTGAAGACAAAATACCGGCGGTTGTTGAAGAACTGGAAAAAAAGAATTTGCTGGTGAACAGCCAGGAACGAGATGTTGTGCTTTTAGATGAACTTGATTTGCCGCCTTGCCTGATAAAAAAAAGCGATGGAAGCACGCTTTATGCCACACGAGATTTGGCAGCAGCCCTTTACCGCAAAAAAGAATTCAATTTTGACAAAAGCTTTTACGTTGTGGATAACGGGCAAGCCTTGCACTTCAAGCAGGTGTTCGCAGTGCTCAACAAAATGGGCTATGAATGGAGCAAGGATTGCGAACACATTCCGTTTGGGTTGATACTCCACAAAAACGAAGATGGCAAATGGGAAAAGGGCAAAACCAGAACCGGCACCGCAAGCCTTTTAAGAGATGTAATAGAAGCTGCTTCTGCAAAAATTTTGAGCGTGATTGATGAAAAAAATCCAGAGCTTTCAAACAAAGAAGAAGTAGCGACAAAAATAGGCATTGGAGCCATAGCCTTCAACGACTTGAAAAACCGCCGCCTAATGGACGTAAAATTCGACTGGGACGCAGCCCTCAGCTTTGAGGGAGCCACAGGGCCTTATGTTCAGAATGCACACGTGCGCCTTTGCAGCATTTTAAGAAAAAGCGAGAAAGATGCCGTTGAACTGAAATTCAAAAGCGAGGAACTCTTGGACCAAAGCTCCTGCGACTTGATAAAAATGCTATCTCGAAAAGGGGAAAAAATAAATGCAGCTTGTGAAAACAACGAACCTTACATGCTAGCTCAGTATTCACTGGAACTGGCAGAAGCCGCCCACAGATTCATCCATAATAATAGAGTTCTGGGGAGCTCCGAGGAAGATTCCCGTTTACACCTTGTTTATTGTACTCAGCAAGTTTTAGAAAGTGTTCTTGATTTGCTGGGCATAGCCCCAATAAGAGAGATGTAATCTTTTATCGATGACCGCCTTGACGTTGAGGACGCTGCTCGCGAGGCTGCGACTCATTAACGCGGAGCGGTCTGTTGCCCACGTTTTTACCGTTTAAAGCCTGAATGGCTT
>WQSZ01000076.1 GCA_009787645.1 Candidatus Fibrimonadales bacterium
CAAATTATCTTTATTTTATCCCTAAATATCTTTACACAAAACGAATATCCCTTTATATAGCTGTAAATTTGGCTATGTTTCTGGCAGTATATTGCTTAATGGACATCTGGCAGAGCAATGCTGTGGCAGCCGGAGTTATACCGCCACCTCCGGAGTCTAAGGTTCCATTCGGGTATCTGTTGAAGGGCCTCGCTGGGCTTCTGTTCATAAATGGCATCGCTATAGCAGTTCGCTCAACTTCAATGTGGTTTCATTCCAGAGAACGGGTGCAAAAATTGGAACTTGAAAATACGCTGTCAAGATTGTCCTTTTTAAAAATGCAAATATCGCCGCATTTTTTGTTTAACACGCTCAACAATATCTTGGCTCTTATAGACGAAAATAAAGAACTGGCCAAGCAATCCGTGCAACAACTCTCAAAACTGCTTCGCGCGGTGATTTACGACTCGGAAGCTAATTCGGTGGCAATAAAACGAGAAGCGGAATTTTTAAATGATTATGCGGATCTTATGAAACTTCGCTACGGCCCGGAACTCAATTTTTGCTTGGAAGCGGATTTAAAAGAACCCGAAGCTCCCATAGCTCCGCTTTTGCTTATACCGATTTTGGAAAATATTTTCAAGCACGGCATAGGGCCTTCGGTGGAGGATAGCTCCATAAATATAAAAATAACATCAGAAAACGGTAAAATTATTTTTGAAAGTTCAAACACATATTTCCCAAAGACTCATCAAGACAAGAGCGGCAGCGGAATAGGCATTGCCAATATGCAGGCACGGTTGGATATGCTTTACGAAAAACGCCATTCTTACGATTGCAAAATCGCAAACGGAAAATATATAACAAGATTAGAATTGCAATATGAGCCGCTTAATTGAAATACGCAAAGCAAAAGAACACAATCTCAAGAGCATAGACATAAGTCTGCCGAGAGATTCTTTTGTAGTTATAACGGGAGTCAGCGGTAGTGGCAAGAGCAGCCTTGCCTTTGACACAATTTTTCAAGAAGGCCAAAGACGCTACATAGAATCGCTATCAGCTTATGCCCGCCAATTTATAGGCACAATGAAGCGCCCGGATGCGGAAAGCATAAGGGGAATTTCGCCCACAATTTCCATAGATCAAAAAACCATAAACCGCAACCCACGTTCCACAGTCGGAACGGTTGTTGAAATATTTGATCATTACAGATTGCTCTTCGCAAGGCTTGGCACGGCGCATTGCCCAAAGTGCGGCAAAGAGATAAACGCGCAAACCATGGAGCAAATAGCAGATAATATTTTCCAAGAGAGAGCGGGGCAGTCTGCGATTGTAATGGCGCCAATAGTTCGTGAGCGAAAGGGAGAATACAGAAAAGAAATTGCGGAGTTAAAGGAAAAGGGATTTGCAAGAGCGAGGATTGATGGGGAAATGTACGAGCTTGACGGGCAAATTCCGGAACTGGCTCGCTATGAAAAACATTCCATAGATGCGGTTATAGACAGAATTTCAATTGAGCCTAAAAATAGAACACGATTTATAGAAGATCTGGAGCAGGCATTTAAAATAAATAAAGGCAAATTAGTTTCATTTATGTTTGATGATTATGTTGTTATGAGCGCAGATCTTGCTTGCGCAAAATGCGGAGTTTCTTTGCCGGAAATTGAGCCGAGGCTTTTTTCTTTTAACGACAAGCAAGGGCAATGCCCAACCTGCAAAGGGCTTGGTAAAAGCTATCAAATAGAGGCTTCAAAGCTGATAAACCCGGAGCTTTCAATAGAAGACGGCGCAATCTTGGCAAGCACGGCAGACGGCAGATTGATCTTCAGCGACATTGGACATGCGGAATATAAAGCTATAGCGAAAAATCTTTCCGTGCCTTGGAAAAAATTGCCGGAAAAAGCGCAAAATGCTATTTTAGATTTGATAATTTCCACGCTTCAAGGATTGTGGGAGCAATGGCATATTCATCTATTGCAAAAATATATGCTTATTGAACCGTGCGGTGAATGCAAGGGAGAGCGGGTGTGCGCTGCGGCAAGGGCTATGAGATTTCACGGAAAGGGGATAAGCGAAATATCGTCTCTTTCCGTTGATGCTTCGGTAAAGTTTTTTGAAGAATTGGATTTGAGTGAAAAGGAAAAAAGAATAGGCAGAGAAATTTTCAGAGAGATAAAAGGTCGCTTAAGTTTTCTGCAAACAGTGGGCTTGGGATATTTAACTCTGAACCGAGGCTCTGCAACGTTAAGCGGCGGCGAAGCCCAGCGCATAAGGCTGGCAGGTCATGTAGGCGCAGGCTTGCAAGGCGTTCTCTACGTTCTTGACGAACCCAGCATTGGCCTCCACGCAAAAGACAACGAAAAACTCTTAGACATCCTGGAAAAGCTGCGAGCCCAAGGCAACAGCTTGATAGTAGTGGAGCACGACGAAGAAACCATCCGCCGAGCGGACTGCGTAGCAGACATAGGCCCCGGAGCAGGCAGCGAAGGCGGCGAAGTGGTAGCCATAGGCACGGTAAAAGATTTGCAAAAAAATCCAAAATCCATAACAGGCGCATATTTAAGCGGAAAACGAAAAATTGAAATCCCAAAACAACGCCGCCCCTCTGGCGGCCACAAAAAAATCACAATAACCAACGCAAAAACCAACAACCTAAAAAATCTAACCGTAAATTTCCCATTAGGCGTATTAACCGTAGTAACAGGAGTCAGCGGTAGCGGCAAAAGCACGTTGGTAAACCAAATTCTGAAAAAAGAACTTGCGAACAAAACCGCAAAAGGCGTAGAGCACATTGACAAAGTGATAGAAATAGACCAAAGCCCGATAGGCAGAACACCACGCTCCAACCCCGCAACCTACACAAAAATCTACGACGATATAAGAAACCTCTTCGCAAGCCTGCCCGAAAGCAAAGCAAAAGGCTTCAACAAAAGTCGCTTCAGCTTTAACGTGCATGGCGGTCGCTGCGAAAAATGCTGCGGAGCGGGCGTAATAGAAATTGAAATGCAAATTTTGCCCAATGTGCAAATAACCTGCGATGAGTGCGAAGGCAAACGCTTTAACGATGCAACGCTTGGTATCTTTTTCAAAGGCAAAAATATATACGATGTCTTGGAACTCAGCATAAACGAAGCTCTTGTTTTCTTTGAAAATCTGCCCAAAATTGCAAAGCCTCTAACCGTTTTGCAGGAAATAGGGCTTGGCTATGTAAAACTGGGGCAGCCCAGCACAACGCTTAGCGGCGGCGAAGCACAAAGGATGAAAATTTCAACCGAGCTTCGCAAGCTAGGCACAGGCCAAACACTTTACCTGTTAGATGAACCCACAACGGGTCTTCACTTTGAAGATATTCGCCGACTGCTGGAATGTTTGCAAAAACTGGTGGACAAGGGAAACTCAATGGTTGTAATAGAGCACAACTTGGATGTTATTAAATGCGCAGACTGGATTATAGACTTGGGCCCGGATGCTGGGGAGCATGGCGGTTATCTGGTGGCAGAAGGAACGCCGGAACAAATAGCTAAGTGCAAAAAATCTTGGACGGGGAAATTTCTAAATTCAAAAAATGCTTTACTTGCTTGAAACTCGCGGATTGTCTAAGGTTTATAAAGAAACCGATGGTGGGCTTGAGATACTGAAAGATGTGAATTTTCAGCTTACCGAGGGTAGCATAGTAGTACTTACCGGGGCTAGCGGTAGTGGCAAGTCAACTTTTTTGAACATAGTAGGAGCTTTGGACAAACCAACCGGCGGATCGGTATTTTTTTATGGCAATGATATGGCCAGATTCTCAAGAAAAGCGAGAAACATATTTCATCGCAAAAACCTGGGTTTTATGTTTCAGTTTCACCACTTGCTTGCCGAATTCACAGCTCTGGAAAATGTGCTTATGCCGGCCAGAATAGATAATCGAGACATAAAAGAAAGCCGTAAAATGGCACTTGAACTTTTAAATGTAGTTGGGCTTTCGGCTCGGAAACGACATTTGCCACGTGAACTTTCCGGCGGAGAACGCCAGAGAGTCGCTTTGGCTAGAGCTTTGATGAACAAGCCAAATCTAATAATAGCAGATGAACCCAGCGGAAACCTCGATGAAAAAAATGCGGAAGTCCTTAAATCCTTGATTTTGGAATGCAACAAAAAACTCAACCAAGCCTTTTTAATTGCCACTCACGACATGGACTTGGCAGAGATAGCCACGCACCGCTGGACAGTGGCGCATGGCACTTTGACGCAAACTACTCACTAACCGCAGGGAATTTCCCGCTGGTTCTGGTATCTATAGGCTCGTAATGCCTTATGTTTTCTCCGATATAAATCTGGCGAGGGCGATAGATTTTCTGCTTTGGATTGTTGTGAATTTCTTTCCAGTTTGCAATCCAGCCCGGCATGCGGCCAATGGCGAACATCACAGTGAACATGTTCAGCGGAATGCCTATGGCTTTGAAAATTATGCCGGAATAAAAATCCACGTTTGGATAAAGCTTGCGCTCAATAAAATAATCATCTTTCAAAGCTATGTCTGCAAGCTCTTGAGCAATATCCAAAAGCTCATCGCTTTGCCCCTGCTTTTTTAAAACTTTTTGCGCAGCGTCTCGCAAAATTTTGGAACGTGGATCGAAATTCCTATAAACTCTGTGCCCAAAGCCCATCAGTTTAATTCCGTTCTCTTTGCGCTTGACTTTTTCCACAAAATCCTTGACCGAAATTCCGTTTCTGCGAATCTCTTCCAGCATTTCCACAACCGCCTGGTTTGCGCCGCCGTGCAAGTGCCCCCACAAAGCATTCACGCCTGCCGCAACGCTTGCGAATAAATTCGCGCCGCCGCTAGCAACCATGCGAACCGTGCTTGTGCTGCAATTCTGTTCATGGTCGGCATGCAGAATCAAAACCAGATTCAAAGCTTTTACAATGTCGGGATCGGCGTTATAAGTCTTATTCGGCAGAGAAAACATCATGTGCAAGAAGTTCTGCACATATCCGTATTCCGGAACCGCATAAATAATTGGCCTGCCGGTGCTCATTTTGTACGCTGCAGCCGCTATTGTGCGAACTTTTGAAATCAATCTTGCCGCAGCTTCCTCAAATTCCGCTTCACTTTTCAAATTGCTCAGCAAGTCGTGATGATAGCAGCTTATTGAACTTATCATTGCGCTTAAGATTGCCATTGGCGGAGCGTCAATGGGAAAACCATCGTAATGGTGTCTTAAACCTTCGTGCAAAAGCTCGTGCTCTGTCAGGAGCATGGAAAAATTCCTAAGCTCAGTTGGAGTCGGCAACCTGCCCCAGATTATTGTCCAGGCGGTTTCCACAAAAGTGCTTTTTTCGGCGAGTTCTTCAATAGGGTAGCCCCTGTAACGCAAAATGCCTTTATCGCCATCTATATATGTGATGGCACTCGTGCAACTGCCGGTGTTTGAAAAACCGTCATCCAAAGTAATGTAACCGCTTTGATCTCTCAGCTTGGATATATCCATTGCGAGTTCGTTCTGCGTTCCTTTTACTATTGGCAAAGAATATTCTTTGCCATCTATGTTTAATTTCGCTGCATTCACTTATTGTATCCTCCATATCGTGGCATTGCCCATAATGTAGAAATTTCTAATTTTTCCGCATGGCAAAAAAATTGTGCGTGAATATAGACCACATTGCAACGATCAGGCAGGCACGTATGGTACGTGAACCTCAACCTGTGGCTGCGGCTTTGCTGGCAGAGCTTGCCGGTTGCAGCGGCATAACTGTGCATTTAAGGCAAGATCGCCGTCATATAAACGACGGTGATGTACATCTTTTGCGGGCTTCCATTACAAGCTCTTTGAATTTGGAAATGGCCCCTTCTGCGGAAATGGTGCAAATTGCCAAGCAGGTGCTTCCTAATATGGTGACCTTGGTACCGGAGGGTCCAAATGAGCTTACCACCGAAGGTGGCTTGGATGTTGATGCCAGAATTTCCGATATCACAACTGCAATTCAAAACTTGCGCAGTTCGGGCATTTTGGTGAGCGTGTTCATAGAGACCAAAACCGAGCAGGTAAAAGCCGCACGCAAGGCAGGCGCAGACTATGTGGAATTCCACACCGGGCATTATGCAGATGCTTTTGAGCGCAGAGATGAGAGCAAGGTGGAGCTGGAACTTTCAAAGTTGCAGGAGCAGATAAATGTAGCCATGAAAAGCGGTTTAAAGGTAAATGCGGGTCATGGTTTGAATTATCGCAACATAAAACGCATTGCGGAATTAAACGGAATAGAAGAGCTCAACATTGGGCACAGCATTGTAGCCAGAGCCGCCTTGGTTGGCATGGAACGTGCAGTCAGAGAGATGCTGGATTTGATCAGTGGTCGGTAACAATGCCATCCGGCACGTTTTCTGCCAGCAACCTTTCATAAATAAAATTGCAGAGTTTGCCTTGACGTTCTTCGTTTAAGCCTACAAACTGCACGCCGGCCTTGTAATTAAACACATTTATTATTCTCACGTCAACATACAGGTCCAGGCTTTTGGCTATCAGCAGGCAATTCATTAAAACATCGCCTGTTACCATCCTTTGTACCGGTATTTTTTCCGGAGACCAGGTGAGCAGCAAGCCGCCCATAGAGATGTTGCTTATGCGCACAGGGTATTTATTGCCGTTTCTCGCTGTGATCAAAATCTGGGCGTTTTCATATTCGGGAATTTCAACACGGGCAAATTGTCTTTTGTCTCGTACATCGCCGATGGATTCTGCGATGGCTTCCATTTTGTTGATTAGCACCTGCTGGCCTGCGCTTTGAAGGACAAAGTTGGAGCAGCCTACCTTTATAAGGTTGGTTATGCATTCTTGAGTAGGTTTGCTCATTATCACAATTGGAGTGACCGAGCGCATTTGGTTATCTTGCCTCATGAAGGACAGGAAGTCCAGAACAGGTTTGTCGTCAGGTGTGTATGTGCATAAGAATATCGGATATTCGCCGGATACCAAAGCCAGTGTTGCATAAGATATTGATTCTACCGCTTTTGGCACAAATCTTTGATACATGAGCAGGCGCACCAGTCTTTCGCTTTCCACCGCATCATTTGTATGAATGAGAATTTTAGATCCTATAGGCATACTATATCACTTCCTATCTCCGTGTTTACATCACTTTTGGAATTGCGAAGTGGTAGTTTTCTTCTTGCGGCGCATTCATAAAAGCCTGTTCGTAGGAGAAACCCTGCACCGGAACATCGTCTCTCAGGGAAGAGGCTGCATCTGCAACCATAGGCTCTACATCTTTAAGGTCCAGCTCTTTTAAGTTCTCCATAAGTTTTAACAGAGCTTGCAGCCTCTCCTTGGCTTGCGCAGCTTCTGCATCAGAAAGAGTCAATCTGGAAAGTTTTGCCAGTTTCTCTATATCTATTGATTGGGTCATGAGAGTAATGTAGAAAAATGCACTGGTGGCTCATAAAAGTTCAAACTAGCCTAAACGTCAGAACCCCGATTTTCATGATTAAAGGATTAACATGATTGTAGAGACGCAATGCATTGCGTCTCTGCTTTGAACCAATTCCACTCTTGGGAGGGGTGCCGGCGTAGCTGGCGGGGTGGGAAGCACAGTGCTTAGAAAAACGTCAGAACCGGAATTCGCAGAATTTTCGGAATTAACAGGATTGCTCCATCCAACTACTCCAAGTTGGAATAGCAAAATGCATTTTCCATGTACGATTTTCGCCCTGAACTCCGTCTAAGTATTAGACAACAAAAAGGAGGTCTAATGATTTCGGAAAACATGAGGAAAGAGCTTAAAGAACTGCAAAAGATCGAAGGAAAAGGAAAGTTCGCAAACTTGACGCTGGACATGCCGTTCAAGAAAGCGTTCGGGAGCGAAACGGAAAAAGAGCCGCTGATTGCAACTCTGAACGCATGCCTGGAAAGAAAGCTCAAATACCCAATAGCAGATGTGGACATAAAAAATCCATACATCATAGGCCAAACCAAAGGCAGCAGGGATACGGAACTGGATATAAGGTGCAGGGACTCGCAGGGCAACGAGTTCATAGTCGAGATGCAGATAGGCAGGCAGAAGCACTTTGTCAAGAGGGCCAACTACTATGCCAGCATGGTGATAGCAGCCAGTGCCCCCAAGGGCGATGACTGGGATTTTGACTATCCGAGCATCTACTCACTGAACTTCCTCAATTTTGACTTGGATATTTGGGGAAAAAGCGATAATATAATCCACCATGTATCTTTTTTTGACGAGGATATGCCCGAACTTCGCTTTGACAGCGTAAATCTTGTATTTGTGCGGCTTTCCCGCTTTGAAAAGAGCTTGGAGGAGTGCGAGAGCTTTCGAGACAAGCTTTTCTTTTCGCTCCGTCACGCCCATGAATTTGATGAGAAGCCAGCGCAGCTTGAGGGAGATTTGTTTGACAAGATATTCATGGCTGCGAAAATTGCTAGTTTTACCTCAAGAGAGTACGAAGAGTACAGGGCAGGTCTTATGAGAAAATGGGATTATGGAGCATCGATGAAGTTCGCAAAGGAAGAAGGCGTGGCGGAAGGCTGGAAAAGTGGCAAAGCGGAAGGCATTACTATTGGCGAGGCTAAAGGTGTTGCCATTGGCGAAGCCAAAGGCGTTTTGCGGACTGCACGGCAAATGAAAGCCGAAGGGTTAAGCTTTAATTTAATATCAAGGGTGACCGGCCTTTCGGAAGATGAGATTGAGCGTTTATAAAACGTCAGAACCCCGATTTTCCTGATTAAAGGATTAACATGATTGTAGAGACGCAATGCATTGCGTCTCTACGGTGATATTTTGCATATAATCAAGGAA
>WQSZ01000077.1 GCA_009787645.1 Candidatus Fibrimonadales bacterium
TTGCAAAGTGCTTTAGAGATGAAGATTTACGTGCAGACCGCCAGCCCGAATTTACGCAGATAGATTTGGAAATGTCTTTTGTTAAGCAAGAAGATGTTATGGAGCTTTTAGATGGTTTTGTAAAAGAAGTTCTCGCAAAAGTCTGGAAATTTGAAGTGCCGGAAATCCCTCGCATAAAATATGCAGATGCAATGTTGCGCTATGGCAGTGATAAACCTGATTTGCGTTTTGACTTGCCGATTTTTGATGTGAGCGAAATTGCGGCGAGCTCTGATTTTGGAGTGTTCAAAAGCGTGGTTGCCAGCAAAGGCGTTGTGCGTGGCCTTGCAGCGAAGGGTTGCGTTGATTTTAGCCGCAAGCAGATTGATGATTTAACCGCCTACGTTGGCCGCTATGGTTCAAAGGGTTTGGTGTGGATGCGTGTTAAGGAAGGCGATGAGGTGGAAACCCAGGTTGCCAAGTTCTTTACAACAGAGCAGTTGAATGCGTTCAGAGATGCGATTGGTGGCAAAGCCGGAGATATGCTTTTCTTTATAGCGGGCCCGGAAAAAACCGCCGCTACGGCAATGGGCCAGCTCCGTTTGGAGATAGCTCGCATGAAAGGCTTGATGGACCCGGATGTTCGCAAGTTCGCATGGATCACGGAATTTCCGATGTTTGAATACAGCGAATCTGAAAATCGTTATATGTCCATGCACCATCCGTTTACAAGCCCGTTGCCGGAGCATTTGGATATGATGTTAAACGGCAATTTGAAGGACTGCAACGCACAGGCTTACGATTTGGTTTTGAACGGCGTGGAAATTGGCGGCGGTTCTGTTCGTATTCACAATCCAGAAGTTCAGGAAAAGGTTTTCCGTTTGCTCGGATTAACAGAGGAGCAGGTTAAAACGAAGTTCGGTTTCTTTGTCGATGCGTTCAGGTTCGGCGCGCCTCCGCACGGCGGTTTGGCCCTTGGCTTGGACAGGGTAGTCGCAACGCTTGAGGGTCAGGATTCCATTCGTGATTTTATAGCATTCCCAAAGAACACGAGCGCAAGTTCGCCTATGGACCAGTGCCCGAGCGAAGTGGACCCAATTCAATTGACGGAAACTCATATTTCGCTGAATTTGAAATGAACAATGCTCACCTTCGTACAATTATCTGAACTTACGGGAGCAATTTTAGAACCCTGCGATATACAAGGCAGCATTGCCAAATGCGCAACCTTGTCTTTTGCAACTCAGAGCGATGTTTCTTTTTGCGTGGACAAATCCGCTTACGGTGCGGCTAGAACAACAAAGGCGGCGGTGGTTTTTGTGCCTAAGGATTTTAGCGGCTGGGCTGGCGAAGCTAAGATTTTGGCTAAGGTTGAAAGTCCTTACAAAGCTATAATTGAGTGTGCGAAAATTTTGAATAAAAAGGAATTTGCTCCGAGCAAAATTCATCCTTCTGCGCATATAAGCCCGAATTGTTTTGTTCCGGACGGCGTGGAAATAGGGGAGAATTGCGTGTTGCACAGTGGCGTTAATCTTTACCCGAATGTAGTTGTGGGCAAGGGAACGGTTTTGCATTCCGGCGTTGTGATTGGCTCTCGTGGTTTTGGATTTTACGATGACTTGGTTGAAGTACCGCATTTTGGTGGCGTGGTGCTCGGGGAGAATTGCGAGATTGGCCCGAACTCTGTTATAGCGGCTGGTTTTTTGGAAGCTACGAGGCTTGGAAATAATTGCAAATTAGATAGCTTTGTACAAATCGGGCATAATTGCATAGTTGGTGACAATGCGGTTTTTTGTTCGCAGTCCGGACTTGCCGGCTCTGTTATAGCAGAAGATAACATAACGCTTGCTGGCGGCGCTCAAGTTGCAGGGCATTTGACTTTGGGCAAGGGTTGTGTGATTGCCGCAAAAGCCGGAGTTACTAAGAGCGTTAAGCCCGGAGCAAAGGTGGCTGGGTTCCCTGCAGTTCCTATTGAGGAGTGGCGGAAAAATTTTGTAAATTGCACATAATGACCACACAATCCGTCTTTATAAGAAATGTTCGTCCTTTTGCTAACAATGCTTGGCAAAACAAGCAAGATATAACCTTGGGAAGCGGCCCTTCCGTTGAAATAGATGGCTCAAACCTCGTCGCTCTTCCGGCCCTCTTTGCCATAGGCGCAGACTTTCAGGAACCGATCAGAGACGATGTTTATTCCTACGCAGAGGGTTTTGAAGCAATGCGAAGAGGCGGATTTCGCGGTTGCTTTTACGAGAGCAAAGCTAATCCCATAGATGATTTGCAGCAGTTGGTATCTTTTAAGCAGATTTGTGAGAAATCGAATTTGGATATTTCGCTTTTGGCTTCTTTTAGCAAGGCGAACGAGAATAAAAACATAAGCGAGATGCTTGAGCTTGCCAATGCCGGAGCTGTTGGGTTTGGAGACGGCGGAGTTTTTCCGGGAAATTTGCGTTTTATGAGAATGGTTTTTGAATATGGTAAAGCTACCGGCAAAACATTTTATTTTCATCCTCTTGAACAAAGCTTGTGCAGCATGGGCGTGGCGAATGAGGGTTTGCATTCGGATACAATCGGGTTTAAAGGCATTCCTGAGCAGGCGGAGACAATAGCGGTTTATCATATTTTGGAGTTTTCGGGTTGGTTCGGAGTTCCTGTGCATTTGCGTGAAATTTCTTGCAGGCAAAGTCTTTTTTTAATTTCAGAGGCAAAGCAACTCGGCGTAAAAGTTTCGTGCGATGTTGGTCTTTATCATCTTTTGTTTGATGATTCTTCGCTTTTGGAGCTCTCTTCGGAGTATCGTTTTAATTCTCCGCTGAGGACTGCTGAGGACAGAAAAGCGTTGTGGGGTGGTCTTTTGGACGGTACTATTAACTCAATCAGTTGCAATCATTTCCCTGTTCGCAAGCAAGACAAGCAAACGACTTTTGAAGATGCCAGCCCTGGTGCGGTATCTTTGGAGGTTGCTCTTTCTGCGTTGTGGCAAATAGCTTCGAAAAAAACTTCTGGGCATCCTGAGCGTTTGTTGAAGTGGCTTGGAGCCGGTACTTTGAATTTGGAAAAGCCGGATAATTTGATTTTGTTTAATCCGGATTTGGAGTGGGAAGTGAAGGAGAGCACTTTTGCCGGTTCGGTGTGCAATTCTCCGCTTTTGGGGAAGACATTGAATGGGAAGATTGTGGGTACTTATTTAGGGTCGCAGTGGCGGGCAGTTTAGCGTTTTTTTCTATATTACCTCCATGCACATGTCAGATGATTTAATTTCGCCAGCGGTTGGAATAGCAATGTGCGCCGTAAGCGCTACGGCCATAGCTTATTCCGTGAAAAATTCCATAAAAAAAGCCAATTTCAGCAGGGAAAAGCTTCCTATGGTGGCTGTTATGAGCGTGTTTATATTTGCCGCTCAAATGGTCAACTTCGCAATCCCCGAAACCGGATCCAGCGGGCATATAACCGGAGGCATATTGCTCGCCGCCATGATTGGAGCCTTTCCGGCCTTCCTCTCCATGTCTGCGGTGCTGATAATTCAGTGCCTGGCCTTTGCCGATGGAGGCTTGCTTGCCTTGGGTTGCAATATTTTCAATCTGGGCGTTATCCCATGCCTCATAGTATATCCGCTGATTTTTGAGCCGCTCGCAAAAAAGAATATGGCTCTGGCATCCATGCTGGCAGTCATTGCCGGCTTGCAGCTCGGCGCATTCGGCGTGGTGCTTCAAACTTATGCATCCGGCGTTGCCGGGCTTCCATTTGCTGCTTTTGCAACTTCAATGCTGCCTATACATTTGGCGATTGGTGCTATGGAAGGCGTTGTAACAGCCGTAATTCTGCATTTCGCTTATGCGACCTACACAAGGAAGGCCGTTGTTGCCTTTGCGTTTATGGCACTGTTTGCAGGCGGTGTTTTGTCTCAGTTTGCATCTGAGGCTCCAGACGGCATGGAATGGTCAATTGAGAGAGCGTATGGACAACAATAAATTTATTTTGCGACCAATTAAACCTGCTGCTCCAACCAAGCAGCTAAGCGATGAGGCTGCGAAAAAAATCGCAAACGTTATCAGCATAATGCTCAAAGACAAAAAAAGATAGGAGTATTGGAATGCTTCGTTTTATCCTTTTAGTATTCTTTTCCTTTGCCATTGCTGCCGAAGATGGCAAAATTGCCGCTTGGATAACCCTTGATGGCGATGTTGACCCCGGCATGAACGATTACATAAGCCGTGCAATTGCAGATGCAGTTTCCAAAAAACCGGACTTAATCGTTTTTGAAGTGAACAGTTTTGGAGGGCGTTTGGATGCAGCCTTTAATATTGTTGATACCATAACCGCACTGAAAATTCCCACCATTGCTCTGGTGCAAAAAAAAGCGATAAGCGCAGGAGCCCTAATAGCTCTCTCCAGCGATAAACTTTACATGCTTCCAAGCACAACCATTGGAGACTGCGCTCCCATAGTGCAAAGCTCAGACGGCCAGCCGCAAATTGTGGGCGAAAAAATACAGTCGCCGCTAAGAGCAAAGTTTCGCAACCTGGCAGAACGCAATGGTCACCCTCGCTTGCTCTCGGAGGCTTTTGTCAGCCCGGATTTAGGCGTTATAGAGCTTTCAAGCAAAGACACCGTTATCTATATGAATGCGACTGAATTCAATGATATGTCCGATGAAGAACAGAAAAAATGGACTAGAAAAACTCTTGTCAGGGTAGGCGAACTTTTGACCATGACAAACGAAGAAGCACAGCGCTTGAAATTTTCGCAGGGAACTCCGGCAAATATAGAAGAATTCAAAAAGGAACTAGGCATAACTAAAACCATAAAAATCCAAATATCCTGGGCAGAAAAACTTACCAGATTTATAGGAGCAATCTCCGGTGTGCTTATGGTTATAGGCTTTGGTCTGCTTTACATGGAATTTAAAACTCCGGGATTCGGCGCATTCGGTATTATTGGCGTTACGCTGATAGCAATCGTCTTTTTGGGGCAATATGCGAGCAGCCTGCACGATAAATTGCCGTTGGTTTTGCTTGTTATGGGCGTTGTGTTTATGCTCCTTGAAATTTTTGTTTTGCCCGGGCTCTTTATTTGCGGAGCTCTTGGCATAATTTGTTTTATAGCGGCTCTCGCTTTGTCTTTTGATATTTCAAGTTTGCCGGCTTTTGCTCCGGAAGCGCGTTCTCTTTCAAACTGGCAATACGGCCTTATGTACATAATGCTGTGCGCAGTGCTGGCTACCTCTTTGCCCATTTTGGTTTCAAGGTATTTGCTCCCTGTGCTTCCGGCAAAATACACGCCCATTTTAAAAACCGATTTATCTCAAGCCCATTCTCCGGTTGAAGCATTTGTGGAACAGGTGAAAAAAGGCGATACAGGCATAGCCTTAACCGATTTGCGGCCCAGCGGGCACGCAAAATTCGGCGATAAAATGCTGGATGCCCAGTCCAGAAGCGATTTTATAGATGCCGGTTCTTCCGTAAAGGTTGACCTTGTGGAAGCCGGCAAAATTTGGGTTGTTAAAGAGGGCTAACCATCCTTTTCTGTTCGCCATCCCAGGGTTTTATCTGCGGCTATGTCCACTGCTGCGCTTGCCGGAAATTCGTAGAGCAGGGTGCAGACTTTGATATTCTCAAAACCGGCTTTTTTTAGTGCTCTGGAACAGGAAGATGTGGTTGCGCCTGTTGTGTAAACATCGTCAACAACAACAATTCCGTTTTGGGGCACGAGGCTCAGATTTTTTGCGTTTTTGGCTTTAAAGGCTCCGGCTACGTTCAAAGATCGGGCGTTGCTGCCGAGCTGGGTTTGTGAAGGCTTGTAAACTTGCCTTTTCAGGACATTTGTTTGCAATTTTCCATTGCAATGCAGCGCAAGTTCAAAGGCGGCTTGTTCGCATTGGTTATAGCCTCGCTCACGCATTCGTGCATTGTGCACGGGTACCGGGAGGAATGGCATGTTTTTTCCCCAGCTTTCCAGGATTTGCAGGGCTTCTCCTTTGCGGCCAACTGAGGAATGAGCCACAAGATAGGAGGCTATTTTTTGCATACCCTTGTATTTCATGGCCAAAATGAGCCTCCTTGTGAGGGAATTCATCGGAAAAAGGCATATTGCATCCTCTTTTCCGGGCCAAATGGGGTGTTCACCGCATGCTATAAGCTCTTCCTTGCAGTCGGAGCAAAGCCAGGGGTCAAGTTTTTGGGAACTGCGCCCGCAACCGGTACAAACATTCCCAAAAAAGAAAAACGAGAGAGAGTCTTTTATGTTCATAATACTTAGACGGAACTCAGAGGATTTTTTTTTGAAAAAATGCAAAAAAAATGCAAAATGGATAAAAAATGTAAACATTTGTTTGGCATCCCTTGACCATTCGTTGCATAAAAAGGGCACACACGCAGGTGTGCCCCTGTTTGCCACGAATTCTGGGCAAGAGGAAAAAGAATTCCGCTTTGCGTTGCAAAGCTCCCTCTCCATAGCCTGCGCTAGCTCGGCTACTAGGTTCAGACGTTTTTAAGAAAGCACTTCTGCATACCCCGCCTTTATTCTTGCATCTATAATAAGCTGCCCGTCCTTAATTGTAATATCGCTTGCGGGGTTTGAACGGGTAAATGTCACCCATAGCAAATTTTCCAGACTCCTGTTCGTAAATTCCGCATCGTCACATAGAACTACAATAGGAAATTTTTCTGCGGAGTTGGGACAGACACTTAGGTCTGCCCCAACAACCAAAATTCCCTTCACTGGCCCGGCACAGCCCAATTCCCTGCACGGCTCACCGGCTGCTGCAAACACCGCCTTTGAACCACGATTCAAACGAGTTCCCGTATAATCCAATGTGTCTATGCTTGTGCTTTTTATAATGTTTACATCACGATCTAAATTTATTCTGCACAAAATGTGCTCTAAAAATTCAGCAATATTATGCACGGATAAATTAGGGTTATCCTCTTTTGCCGCAATAAATAAATACTTCGCAAGCGAAAGTTGGCCAAAACCCAAAATAGCATTGCTCTGCGTTAACAATTCCAAAGGCTCACGCTTTTCATACGGCAAATACCGCTCGCTGCCGAGTGCTAAAAGCAAAGGATGAACGCCTGCCGCATCCACTGCGTTTACCTCGTGCACGCCCGGAAGCACAAAGGGTAGCAGCGGCTTGGTTATTTTGTGAATTATTTTTCCGAAAATCGTGTCTTCTTGCGGCGGGCGGCCAACAACTGTGAAAGGAAATACTGCGTCTTTTCTCGCAAAAACCTTGTGCACTTTTAAATATGGAAAAGGATGCGTTTCCGAATAATAACCCAAATGATCGCCGAATGGGCCTTCCAGTTTCAACTCGCTTTGCACCTCACCCAAAATGCAAAAATCCGCCTCTGCGGAAATGAACCAGTCTTTATGCCACGCATAGCGAAACGCTCTTCCTGCAAACATCCCGGCAAAGGCAAGCTCTGGAACTCCATTTGGGAGCGGCATAACTGCGGCTAAAGTGTGGCCGGGTGGACCGCCTATAAAAATGCTCACCTTTAATTTTTCGCCTCGCTCAAGCGCGGCTTTATGATGAATTCCTATTCCTCGATGAATTTGGTAATGCAGCCCGCATTCCTCGTTTTGAATATAATTGTTGCCGCTTATCTGCACTCTGTACATTCCCAGGTTTGAATGCCACCAGGATTTTTTTCCGGGCTTTATGGTCAAGACTTGCGGCAGGGTTAAAAATGCGCCGCCGTCTCTGGGCCAGCATTTTATCTGCGGCAAGTCGGAGAGAGCAATCTCGCTTTGCATAACAGGTTTTGTCAGGGAGCGCAGGGGCAGCATTTTTAAAAAGTTGCGCTTTAGCAACAGGTTTGCTCTTTTTTCTGTGCCGAACAAGTTGCATACGGCTGGGAACTGGCTGCCTTCCACTTTTTCAAAAAAGATCGCAGGCTCGCCGTTTGCAAAGGCTTTGCGGGCAATGGCGGCCATTTCTAAATTCGGAGATACTTGCTCTTTTATGCGAACAAGCTCGCCACGCTTCTCAAGCATCTCGCAAGCTTTTCTTATAAATGATGGCATTATTCTATCTCCATGCTAAAGTCCGTCATGAGTTCCTGAACGTGTTCTCTTGAATATAGATTATTTTTTTGAAACCAGGGATGGCTTCCTCCGCTTGGCAAATTTTCACGCTCGCTGCATATCTCATAGATTTTGCTTAAATAATCTCTTAACGGAGTTATCGCCGAATAACGCTCATGCCATTCCAAATTATATGCGTATCTTTGCATAATTTCNTTTGTTGCATATTCTGCGCTTTTGTAACCTATGGTCTGAATGTTATTTTTTTGCATTGGGCAATCTGCCAANGCATGNTAATTGCCGTCTTGANATTCGTAATCCTGAAAAGTCCATATCTTTCCGTTATCTTCCTTTTCNATTTTACTTATTTCCATAAATTTTTCATCTCCAATATATCTGCGCCAGCTATGCGAAAGCACAAAACTGTCTTGAACCATGTGGCATAATTTTCCAAGCTCAAAAAGGCTATCGGATATTTTTTTCTCTTTTTTGCTTTTAATGGCTTTGGAATACCATTGCTGGGCTTGGTCTAATATTGTGTTTCTCACCTCAGCATTTGTTTTTGTTGGAGAGTATTTTGGGCACATTGAATGCCAATGCTG
>WQSZ01000078.1 GCA_009787645.1 Candidatus Fibrimonadales bacterium
GAGGCTTTGAAATCGTATTTTCCGGATTTGTCCATTCACGAAATTGATCCGGTAATGTTTGAAGGCGAAGCGATTAGCTCTTCTCGCATAAGGGAAGCTCTCAAAAACGGAAAACCGGATTTGGCAAATGCGATGCTCGGGAGAATTTACTCCGTTTGCGGAATTGTTGTGCATGGCTTGGGACAGGGGAGACAGCTCGGTTTTCCAACGGCGAATTTGGAACTTCCGCCATATAAGCTTTTACCAAAAAACGGCGTATATTCCGGCACAGCGTCTTTTGACGGACAAAAGCACAAAGCGGTTATAAACATAGGTTGTCGTCCATCGCTGGGGAACAGGCCCGTTGGTCTTGAAACTCACCTGCTGAACTTTGACGGAGATTTATACGGCAAAAAATTAACAGTTGAACTTACAGCGAGAATAAGAGACGAAGTGAAATTTGAAAGCATTGAAGCGTTGAAAGAGCAAATTAAGAAGGATGTTTTACGCATCTAACTGACATTTTAACTGATTTTATTGAAGTCCCTCCGCCAGTTCCCCAATATTCAAGGTAGAAATAAACGGCTACGCTGTAATTCTCATGCCGCCAACGCACATCTTCGGAACTCCACCAAAAACTACTTTCTCCGATATTCTCAGAATGTCCGTCGCTAGCATAACCGCCAGGCAAAGCGGAAAAACCAAATGCATCTGAAGAATGACCATAACTGGATTTCTTCCATCCGCTTATAGCTTTTAATTCGGTGGAACCAACATCATACAATAATATATCAATATCTGCTCTATCCGGCAAATGCCAACCCTCCGGGCAAACTGCAAGAGCCGTTTCCCAATCATACAATCTTCCATAAACTGCGCAATTTTCCGGGTCATCATCATAGCATTGGCTGTTTGAGGTTTCATAGTTTAAATTCTCTGCCATCCATATTTGTTCACCTATAACAACGGTTTTATATTCTTTATTGTCTCGTAAATCCGTAAAAGTTCCTTTATCAGCTACACCGTTGTTAGAACAAAACTGTGAAGGCGGTTCGTAAACAACGCCATTGCAATGATACAGCAATTTGGAACCATCTTCTGAACATGTTTGCACTTTTGGGTCATATTCTTGTCCATTGCACTTTGCATAAACTTTAGGAGGAAATTCATAGTATTCGTTGGGGCAAAATTCTGTTTGCTCGTTGTAAAAATATTTACCGCCGCATAACTTTGCTTCTTCCGGCTGGGAACAGCAAAATAAAAAAAGTGCAGAGAATAAAGCTATGGCAATTTTAGCATTCATTTTAGAACCCATAAGTTATTGCGGTTTCAACTCGGTTATAGCTACCTGTTCTATCATCATTGTATTCGGTATCGTGCCTAAAGTATTCCAAAGCTAAAGTTGCATTTGGAGTTAGTTTGTAATTTATGTTTGCAAATATAGCTCTATTAAGCCAAATGCCATTATCGGACCAGTAATATTCATCTAAAAGATATTCCGAACCCGCTCCTACGTTAATATTTAAATTATCGCTGGCTTTAAATCCCAATGCGCCCCATCCGCCAATAGAATTTGATTTGCTTGAGCTATTATAACTATGTTCTTGAATGCTGCCATAAATGTATCTTTTAATATTTTGTCCCGTAAAGAATTCACCGCTTATGTTTACAATGCCAATGTCGGCAAATATATCCGCAGCAAGACCATAAGAATCCGGTTCATCATAGTCATAGTCTATATATGAAACTCCGGCTCTTTTGCTTGAATGCCAAAAGGCAGAAGCTCCTATTTTAATCGGCCCTGTTGTGTTTATCTTTCCTTCAATAATCGGATAATCCACGTTTTCTTCACGGGCTGCTACAGCAACTTCTATGGAACTGATTTTTTGCGTTAAGCGAATTTGAGGTCGTTGGCGGAGACCCAAGTTGCCAGTGCTAACCAATTTGCGGTGATTAACAGTAGGTGGGTTATAGGGGACAAATAAAGCATCTGTTTGCCCGAGCAAAATATTTAACCCTATACGTGGGAATGAAAAATTTATAAAACCATGATTCATTATAAAATAGTTACGAAAATCGCCCTCAAGTTTTCCCGTTAAAATTAGCCTGCCTTCGGAAATAGAATCGCTTATGTTAACGCCAATGGTAGATTGGTTTGCGGCAAACTGAAAACGGCTTGCTCTTTCGTATATCGGACCGTTTTGATATGAACCGGTATCTACAGGAAATGCATTAAACGTTCCGTCTGTTTCGGAACTGTATCTTACACCATCGCTCCACACGCCGTTAAAGCGAATAAATCCATAAGGATTTATATCCATTGCGCTTGCAAAAGCAACGGCTAGCATAATGCTAACCATTGCAATTTTAAATTCCTTCATAGCATGTAAATATAGAAAATACTACACTCTCATCCTGCATTTTTGGCAAATAGGGTTCTCCTTGTAATTCTCGCAAAACTTCCTATACCTCTCACCATTCCAAATCTCCAATGGATCTTGCAGCGCAAAATTCCCAAAATCCCCAAAAGGAAACTTAGTTCGCATGCCAAATCGGGCATCTGGATTAGGGCAAACCTGAAAAGTCCCATCAACCCAAACCCAAGCTTCTTTGCCGAGAAATGGGCAAGTGGAAAGTGGAGGGTTGAGAGTGGAGAGTGGAGAGTTCAAAATCCATGGCTTGTTTATTTTTATTCTTTTTACGCATTTCGGCACTTCGTCTAGTACATCGTTTTCATCAAGCGTAGCTTGAATAGAAACACTCTCCATTAACCAAACGCTCTGCGGAATTTTGCCGTGCATTGCGCTGAATTTTATGTCGCTCAGAACCGGTTCAAGCAAAGGTCGCCATTTTTCGATTCCTCCGTTTGGAAAAGTTCCGTTTGTGGTTATATTTACTTTAATATTATTCTTTTTCGCCAGCTTCAAAAAATCCTCAAAATGAGAATACATAAATGGTTCCCCTATTGTGCTGGGAATAATTTCTTTTAAACCGTAAGGCAAAAACGCTTTTACAACTTTTTCAATGATAGCAAAATCCATTTCCTGAACTCGCTCCCAGTCCAACGGAATTTGTTTTGTAAAGCAGATATCGCAGCTTTGATTACATGTATGGGGATTGGTGATAAATGTTATTCGCATCTAATGATTTTCGTAATAGGAAATCCTATCAAGGAGCAAGAGTATGAACTCTTTGGTATTTATTCCAAATACTTCAGCCATGTTTATCGCAAAATCAAATGAAGGCATCCGCTTGCCGCTTTCGACAAGCGATATATATTGCCGAGTGAATCCGCATTTTTTTGAAAATGCGTTTTGGCTCATATTTTTGCTGCCTCTCTGGTTAGCAAGTAAATATTGGAAAGCCTGTTGTATAGGCTTGCGAAATTTTGAGGAGTTTTTCATAGAGAAAATCTAGAAAGTTTCAAGTGGCGTGCCTTTCCAAATCCTCATCGCTGCGCAAATGCAAGCTCCTGTCAAAATTCAACTTTAACGGCGCTCCCTTCAATCCGAATTCCTCAAAGAAAATTTTTAACAAATACCTTTTGTAAGATTCATCCACCAAGTCAGGATAAGGAGTTTCTATTGCTATCACAGGCGGGTCAATTAAAATCTGGCAAGCACGCTTCAATTGTACAGAATGTCCGCTACGTGAATGATGCGGATTTTTTTCAATCGCCGCTTTAAAAGTTTCTGCAACTCGTTCTCTGCCTATAACTTTTTTGCAATTCGCATAAACAGTTTGAATTTCCTGCAACAATCTGTGAACACGCAAACCTTCCAACGCACTGATAGAAATAACCGGTATCCACTCAAACAGAGGATCTTTTTTTCTAATTTCCTTGATAATCAAATCAAAACTCTTGGAATCCTTGTTCTCTAGAATATCCCATTTGTTAATCGCCAAAATCAGGCCCTTGCCTTCTTTGCGAATGTCCGTTATAATGCGCAAATCCTGGATTTCAAAGCCTCGTGAAGCATCGAGCAACAACACAACAACATTTGAGCGGCGAATGCTCTCCATGGTTCTCATATTGCTGAAAATTTCCACCTCATCTTTTTGCTTGGACACCTTTGCTTTTTTGCGAAGCCCCGCCGTATCTGTAACCTTAAAATGAACGCCGTTAAACTTGAAATTGCAATCTATGGAATCTCTTGTTGTGCCCGGTATTTCAGAAACAACAACCCGTTCTTCTCCCAATATTCTGTTGAGCAGCGTGCTTTTGCCAGCATTTGGCCTGCCGAGAATAGCAAAGGAAATTTCGGTTTCCGCCGATTTTGCGTTTTCTTTTTGCGGCAACAACATTATCACTTCATCCAAAAGGCTGAGTACAGCATAGCCTGTCAATGCGCTCACCGTTCTTGGAGTTCCCATGCCTAAATTCAAAAAAGCCCAGCCTTCAGCACGGTCGGTAGCCTCTTCGCTTTTGTTCGCAACCAAAATCACGGGTTTTCCGGTTTTCAAAATCAACTTTGCAAACTGTTCGTCAAGCGAGGTAATTCCAACTCGCACATCTACCATAAACAGAATCAAATTTGCATCATTCACCGCAGCAAAAATCTGCTCTCTAACGGACTCTGCCAAAACATCAATTTGCTCGTCGGTCATAAAACCGCCTGTGTCCACAAGCGTGAATTTTGTTCCATGCCACTCGGCTTCCTGATAATGACGGTCTCTGGTAACGCCTTCTCTATTGCTTACAACGGCGGCTCTGCGCCCCAAAATGCGATTAAATAAGCTGGATTTGCCCACATTGGGCCTGCCAACTATGCATACAATCGGTAAATCAGACATTACTCTCCACTAACCCAAACATTCTTTTTGCCAAAAATAGAAACTAATTTCTTCAAGTTTTCTCTTGTCGGAGAAATTTTGAACTGAGATGTTTCCGTTTTGTACTGATATCCGGCGTTATCGGAGAAGTAAAAATGTATGGCAGCCCCTTTGTCCTGTTTATTTTCCTTGAAAAAATCCTCTGCTTCGGAGATTTGAAAGTTTATACCTGTTTCAATGTGAAAATTTTTTGCCTTCTTTATTTTGTCTTCCAAATACTCCATGGAATTCAGCATTAACTGCGGTTTGTAGTTGAAAGTAGATCTCTTCAGCCGGCCTTTTGCCAGAATAAGAGAGCCCTCTATGAGTTTTTGCTTCAAGTTAGACCAATCCCTCTGTCCGCAAAAGGCTTCCATTTTATCATTCTCGTCTTGCAAGGTCAATGTGGCGAAAACCTTGCCTTCCTTTGAAGTTCTTTCTCTGACTTCCAGCAAAAATGCAGCGGTTTTTAAATCGTAGTTAGAGTCGAGCAGTTCGTTAATTTTTGATTTATCAGAAACTGCAAAATCCGTAAAGCCTTTGATTTCCGCATAATATTCGTCAAGAGGGTGTGCGCTTATTTGCACTCCGAGAACTTTTTGCTCCTTAGTAAGGCTGTCCAAAAAAGACCAGTCTTCCAGCTCTTCCAAGGCAGGTTCCTTTTCAAAATCCGAACCGAATAAACCCATTTGCGCAGACTGTTTTTCAGCTTTCCATGTAGGCGCATCTGCCAACGCTTTTTCCACAGACGCAAATTTCTGCGCACGAGTTCCGGGCAATCCATCTAACGCACCGGCTTTTGTCAGGCTTTCCAGCGCAATTTTATTTATTGTGACTTTTTTTAATAAATTCAATCTTCTAACCATGTCAAAAATGCTTTTATATTTACCGTTCTGCTTTCTCTCAAGTTCAATATCTCTTGCCACAATTGCGCCGCAACCTTTTATCTGCGAAAGACCCCATCTAATCGCCTTGCCTTCAACTGCAAAAGCGGAGTCCGATTTATTCACATCTGGTGGCAGAACTTCAATCTCCATTCGTTTGCATTCATCAACTTGCATGGGGAATTCTTTTTCGGGATTTTTCACCGCGCTCATAACAGCGGCCATGTATTCTTGCGGAAAATTTGCTTTTAAGTATGCGGTTTGGTAGGCCACATAAGAATATGTAGCAGCGTGGCTTTTGTTGAATGCATATCCGCAGAATGGTTTCAGGTCATCCCAAATTTTTTGTAAAAGAGGTTCCGGATAATTCAGGTTTAATCCGTTTTCCATAAATTCCGGTTTCATTTTCAGCATTTCCGCAGGGTCTTTTTTTCCCATAGCTCTGCGAAGAATATCGGCTTTACCCAATGAAAATCCCGCTAAAACTCTAGCTATGTGCATAACCTGTTCCTGATAAACTATAACGCCATAAGTTTCACCTAAAATCGGTTCAAGGCTTTTGTGATAACAATTTATAGTCTCTTCTCCGTGCTTGCATCTTATGAATCTTGGAATGTTGTCCATTGGCCCCGGGCGGTAAAGCGCATTCATAGCTATTAAATCTTCAAGTCTGCTTGGTTTTAGCATTCGCAAATATTTACGCATTCCAAAAGATTCAAATTGAAATATGCCGACTGTGTTGCCCCCTCTAAATACTTCAAAAGTTTTTTCATCGGTTAAAGGAATTTTATTTATATCAAGTTCCAGATTTCTGGTTTCCTTAACTGCATTTACCGTCTCTTGAATTAGAGACAAGTTTTTTAGCCCCAGAATATCCATTTTCAATAAGCCTATATCTTCTACGTAGTGCTTGTCGTATTGCACAGCGGCAATTTCGCCTTCTTCGTTGCTAAGGCGGTAAATCGGCGCAAGCTCTGTCATTTTGCAGGGTGCTATGATGAGTGCGGCTGCGTGCGTGCCGGAGTTGCTTATCAAACCTTCCAGTTTTATTGCCAAATCCCAAAATTCTCTGTAGGCCTCTGTACTATCAACCAAAGAATCAAACTCTTCATCTCTTTCCCTGACATTTTTTAAATTTATCTTGTCCGAACCTTCTATATCTTTTCCTTCACCGTCTTTTAGTGATTCCAGTTTGTTCGGAATTCTTTTTGTAAACATTTCCACATCACCTCTTGGCATATCCAGCACTCGTCCCACTGCATGCAGAACTGCTTTGGGCTTCATTCGGCCATAAGTTATCAACTGGGCTATGTTTTCCTCTCCGTATTTTATTTTGACATATTCTATAAGCTTGCTTCTATCTTTATCAGACACGTCTATATCTATATCCGGCATGGATACACGGTCGGGGTTCAAAAATCTTTCAAAGAGCAGATTATATGGTAATGGGTCCAGTTCGGTGATTCCCAAAATATAAGCGACTATTGAACCGGCCGCCGAGCCTCTTCCGGGGCCCATAGGAATGCCTTTGTCTTTTGCCCAGTTTATAAAATCCTGTATTATCAAAAAGTAGCCGGGAACTTTAAGTTTTTCTATTGTGGAAAGTTCTATATCAACTCGTTCCTTTATTTTTTCATTGTTCAATCCGTCTGCATATCTTGAGTGAATTTTTTCTTCAACCAGATGTTTTAGATATTCGTTTTCATCTGCAAATTCGCTTGGGCATTTAAAGCGTGGCCAGAACTCTGATTTCACATTTGTCCGTATTTCCACATTACAACTATCTGCAATTTTAACGGTATTTTCCAGAGCTTCAATATCATCGGGAAACAGCTCATACATTTCTTCTGTTGACTTCAAGTAAAATTCTTCTGTTGAAAAATAGCTGTCGCTGAATTCGGCGAGTATTTTTTTCTGTTCCATGCAAAGGAGTGCTGTGTGAAATTGCGCATCTTTTCTTGAGAGGTAATGCACATTATTTGTGACAACGAGTTGCTTGTTATTTTCTTTAGCATAGTTTCTTAAAAAATCATTGACAAGGATTTCTTCTTCAATAAAATGGTTTTGCAGCGCAAAATAGATATGTTCTCGATCAAATATATTGCATAGTTTATCTAAAAACTGTTTTGCTCTATTTTCCATATTTCCGCAGACGTCTCGTCCAAAGCGGCTTGCAAAGTCTCCGGCTATTGCTATGAGTCCCTCTTTGTGCGCAGACAGGAAGTCCAGAGATATTGCGGGAATTTCCTGAAAACTTCCTGCGGTTGTGTAAGTTTCGCTTGTGATTTTTATAAGATTTTTATAGCCTTCCTGATTTTTTGCCAAAAGGGTTAGTCGGTCGTAGGAGGATTTGTCGCTTGTTTTTGCGCCGTCTGTTTGTATGTATATATGGCTACCCAGGATTTTTCTTACGCTGGATTTTCCCATATAAAATTCCAAAATGCCGAACATGAATCCGTGGTCGGTGAGGGCTATTGCATTTTGTCCAAGCTCTTTTGTTTTTGCCAGCAATGCGGGCATTTTTACCGGTGCTTGCAGAAAGGAGTATTCTGAGTGTACCTGCAGGTGCACGAATGATTGTTCGTTAGCGCTCATAGAGGTAATTTAGAAAATTGAACGTTGCTGAAATCCATATTTTTTTCTCCAAAATTAGCGTTTGCATATTCTATAATACGATTGAACGGCGAAAATCAATACGCTTTTGCTAAAAACGGCGAAATTTTGCAAATTTATGGGAGTAGTTTGTGTATTTTTGAAGTCGAAAATCCTAAAGAGTTTGAATTTTCTTTCTCAAGGATTTATCAAATGTAAATATGGAATATTTTTTAATCTTAAAAT
>WQSZ01000079.1 GCA_009787645.1 Candidatus Fibrimonadales bacterium
TCATAAGCTTGTTAATCTCATGCGCAGCGGTCATCGAAAACTTATCCATTTTTGCATCCATCCTCTTTAAATGAAAAAAGGCATGCGTCTCAAAAAGAAACACACGCCTTTGTGCTAATTCTAATATAGAAAATTATTTTGGGGTGTATCAGGTTTTTGTTATATTCATTTTTTATTTCCTTGGCTGAGGGATGAAAATTTACATTACAAAGCAAATATAGAAAAAGCCTCACGCCTCATCTTTATTGCTCACCAGCAAATACGCCGCAGGCACAACCAACAAGCTGAACACCAATGATACCGTTATGCCGCCAATCACAGCAACTCCCATGGGAACACGGCTCTCTGCGCCTGCGCCAAATGCTAAGGCTATCGGCATAAACCCGCAAACGCTCGTTAGCGACGTCATCAAAATCGGACGCAAACGTGCTCCTGCCGCTCCGGCAACTGCGTGGCGAAGATCCATGCCGGCGGCTCGCCGCTGATTTGCAAACTCTACTATCAGAATTCCATTCTTTGTCACAAGGCCAACAAGCATAACCAAACCTATTTGGCTGAATATGTTCAACGTATGGCCACCTATATAAAGAGCAGCTAATGCACCCGAAAGTGCCAAAGGCACTGTTAGCATAATTGTAAACGGATGCCTGAAACTCTCAAACTGTGCCGCCAACAACATATACACAATCAACAACGCCAAACAGAAAACCATAGCAAGGCTTCCGCTCGCTTCCATAAAATCTCGTGAAGTTCCCGTAAGCTCGGTTCTAAAACTCTCTGGCAACTCCTTGTCAATAATGCTCCGCATCTCGGTGATGGCATCTCCAAGCGCAACATCCTGCGCAGGGCTTGCGGAAATTGTCGCAGATACATAGCGGCTGTAATTGAAAATAGACGGCGGAACAGCACGCTCCTTTAAATCAACAAGCTGATCCAAAGAAACCAAATCTCCCCTGTTGTTTCTCAGATAAAGAGTTTGCAAAGATGCCGGCGTAGCACGATTTTGAGAATTTATTTCCCCCATAATCTGATACTGCTTGCCGTCTCTCAAAAAATAACCATAACGCATGCCGCTATACGCAAGCTGCAACGCACCGGCAACATCACGTGGCGCAATGCCGGAGGCCCGCAAATTATCCCTGTTCATTTCAACATCGAGCTGCGGCCTTGTGAACTTTAAATTTACATCTGCCATAGTCAAAAGTGAACTCTGCTGAATTTTATCCATAAGGTCGGGCAAATATTTTTTCAAAGAATCAAGCTCAGATGCCTTAACCACCACTTGCACAGGCAAACCGCTACGTGAACCTACACGGATAGTCTGCTCCTGCTGAATTGAAATTCTAACTCCCTCAACCTGAGACAAAACTTTTCTCAAACTGTTCGCAATTTCCTGCTGGCTCCTTTTGCGCTTTGGAGGATCAACAAGCATTATAGAAGCTGCGCCGTTGTTCACAGAACCGGCCAAGCCCGGCGCAGTCTGCACAAGCACACGGTCAAGTTCGGGCACATTATCCAAAATCAAATTTTCTATGATTTTCATTTTATCGCTGATAAACAAAAACGGTGCACCCTCATGAGCGGTGACTTGAACATTAACTCTGGAACGATCCTCCAACGGAGCCAATTCGCTGGGCAAATTCATAAATGCAAAAATCGCAACCACAGCGCATGCCAAAATAATAGGAATAGCAAACAACGGGCTTTTCAAAATCTTTCCCAAAAACCTTGCATACGTAGAAGAGAGCTTTTCAAAGAACGGCGCAGTCGCAGTGTAAAACCAATTGTGCTTCTCGCCCTTTTTAAGGAAACGGCTGGAAAGCATGCTGCCAAGCGTTAGCGCAACAAAAGAAGAAATTATAGTTGAACCGCCAATGACAACGGAAAATTCCCTGAAAAGCCTGCCTGTAAATCCCTGCATAAAAAATAGCGGCAAAAATACTGCGCACAAAACCAAAGTCGTGGAAATAACCGCCGCAAAAATCTCATTAACTCCCTTAACCGCCGCTTCCCTTGTTGGCAAACCCTCTTCCACCTTTGCGAATATATTTTCAAGCACAACAATGGCATCATCAACCACAATGCTTATAGCAAGCACAACCCCCAAAAGCGTTAAAATGTTTATGGAAAAATCCAAAATCCATATAATAAAAAATACTCCTATCAATGAAATAGGAATGGTGAGCATTGGAATTAACGTTGTTTTAAAATCACGGAGAAATAAAAATATAATGGCTATCACAAGCACAAACGCTATGGCAATGGTCTCTTGCACTTCAGAAAGAGCCGCCCGCACAAATTTAGTATTGTCAAAAGACGGCTGAATAACAATGGACTCCGGCAAGTCTCTGCGAAACTCATCCAAGCGGCTGAGAACTTCGTCAACTATTTTAATTTGGTCAGAGCCAGGTTGCGGAATTACCGCCAAAGAAACCATAGGTCTTTTATTCATTCTAACCGTATTTCTATCGTTCTCAGCACCCAGCACAACATCGGCAACATCGCCCAAGCGAACAAACTTGTCTCCGTCTGCGAGCAGAATAACACTGCGAAAATCTTCTTCGGTTTTTAATTTTGAATATGAGCGCAAATTCACAATCGCAGAAGTTCCCTCCAATTGCCCGGCAGGAAGCTCCGTATCTTCTCTGTCAAGCGCATATTTGATTGCATCTATTGTCAAGTTCGCCCCAGCCATTCTCACAGGGTCTATGTAAATGCGCATGGCATATCTTTTTATGCCCCAAATTCTAACTTCCGCAACTCCGGGCACAGTCTGAATTCTCTCCTGCATTCTTGTGCCCTGTTCTGTTAGCTCAAGCAAGCTCATAACATCGCTTGCAAGCGAAAGCACAACAATCGGAGAAGAGTTTGCATCAGCTTTTGAAACTATAGGAATATCGGCGTTCTCCGGCAACCAGCGCTGAGCACGAGAAACCTTGTCTCGCACGTCGTTTGCGGCTTGCTCCATATTTGCGCCCAAGTTGAATTCCACGGTGATGTTGGATTGTTCTTCACGAGAAGTGGACATCAAAGTGCGAATTCCGTCTATGCCGTTAATTGCAGATTCCAAAGGTTCAGTGATTTGATTTGCGACAACTTCCGCATTTGCTCCTGTGTATGTTGTGCGAACATCAACTATAGGCGGATCTATGGCCGGATATTCACGAATGCCAACTTGATACATGCCTATAGAACCGAAAAGCACAATAAGCGCAGATAACATTATCGTTAAAACCGGCCTTCTTATGCTTGTGGACGCCAAACTCAATTTACAAGCCCTCTGTAAAATTCACGTTGCCGTTCAAAACATGCATCCCAAGAAAATTTCTCCGCATAAGCTCTGCCCTTTGCACCCATAGCTCGCATTTCATCTTTGCTTTTCGCAATTTCGCACACCGCCGCAGCCAAGGCCGCCGGAGTCATTTCGTTTAATACAATGCCGCCACCTGATTCGCCAACGTGCTCTGCCGCTGCGCCTGTATTTGCGCTTATTAAACATTGGCCGCTTGCCATGCCCTCCAAAATAGAAAAACCAAATGTTTCCCAGCCGCTAAGGGCAAAACCTATTTCGCAGGAAGCTGTCCATTTTGCCATTTCCTCTTTGCTTTTGACAAAACCTATATATTTAATGTGCTTATATTTTTTCACAGCCCGTTCAACCAAATGAATTTTGTTCCCGGTTCCGGCAAAAACAAGCTTTGGTTCCAAGCCCAATTTTTCGCAAATAACAGGATATGCATCCAACAAAAGCGATAGCCCCTTTTCATTGCAGGAACGGTGCGGAAAAAACATAGTTAATCTATTGGGTTCGCCGTCCTTCAATTCTTTAACAAGAAGTTCATCTCTTTTATCTTGAGTAAAAATATCGGACTCAACGCCAAGCGGCAACCATTGCAAATTTTGCAAGCCGTGAGCGTTCATTCTTTGCATAACTTCTTTGCAGGAAACCTGTATGCCTTTATAGTTTTTGAACTGATGCCTTGCATAAGCCCAAGCTACAGTTTCCAGCCTTTTTGCCAGAAATGAGCTTATTTTTTTGAAGGGGCGGTAAATATAAGTCACCGGAAAATCCGCATGCCAAAAACCTGTGAGCGCAGGCTTGCTTTTGGATTTTTCACAAGCCCTTCGCACTGCGGCAGGGAGAACATAAGGAGAACCGACTTCCATAATATCTGCATTGTACTTGTCAATATATGGCGTGATTTTATTTGCGCTATAAACAAAACGGTATTCCCACCACTTGCCCGGAACCTTGAAAGCTTTTACATGTTCTATAGTTAATGTCGGAGACACTTCTTCTGTTCGGTTACAATCGTCTTGCATCAAAAAAACCAACTTGAATTCGTTTTGTTTTTTTTGGTAATACTGCATTTTTTTCAAATGATAATGGCGAACGCCGCCACCGCTGGGTGACCAAAAATTGTTTATATCTAAAACTACCTTCATGTGGCAGGTATTATCTTTTCTTTTTCACAGGTTTTACAACCTTCTTCTTCGGTTTCATAACCTTCTTCTTTACCGGTTTTGTAACCTTCTTCTTTACCGGTTTCGCAACCTTCTTCTTTACCGGTTTCGCAACCTTCTTCTTTACCGGTTTCACAACCTTTTTCTTCACGGATTTCACAATCTTTTTCTTTACAGGCTTTACAATTTTCTTAACGGGTTTCGCAACTTTCTTTTTTTTCGCAGGTTTCACAACTTTTTTCTTCACCGGCTTTGCAACCTTCTTTTTTACCGGTTTTTTCACAGCTTTCTTAGCTGTTTTCTTCTTTGCAACCTCTTTTTTCACAGGTTTAGCCGTTTTTTTTTGTGGTGGCACTATTATCTCCCCTGCCTGAGTTTTCACATACTTTCCTATTAAAACGCCTTTTGCCAAATCGTCGGCTCTGTCGTTCCATTCGTCGCCGCTGTGACCGGTTACTTTTTCAAAATCAGCCCATATTTTTATTTCGGATATTCTGTTCACATATATCTGCGAGACTGAGCTACCGGTATTCCACTCGCCTGTGGCCCAGCTCTCAACGCCTTGATAATCGTAGCAAATGGTTCCTTTTCGCTGAATTTTTGCTAAATACTCCATAGCTTTCCAAGCGGCGTAAAGCTCGCCGTCTATGTTGCGACTCGCTGCCGGATGCGGAGTTGTTCCGAAATCGTAGGCTATTTCAACCCCGTTTTCCACCGCAACCCAAGACCAGCCCGCACGTTCATTTGTGGGCATAAAAGAGCCATCCACATAAATGCGAAGACCTTTATGGACTACCTTTTTCCCTGAAATCCAAGCCTCTGCGTCTTCCATTTTCGCAAAAGACTTGTACTTAACGCCGGGCTTTCCGGTAACTAACTTCTCGCACTCAGGCCAGCTATAGCCGATCCAGTGCGTTCCATCCATAAATTTTGCTGCATAGATTTTAGGCATAATAAGGTAATATAGAAAACTTAATAAGTATAGGCATCCTGCGTATTAGATGCACTTAATCTGACATCCGGCAAATCTACGACATAGATAGCAAAACTCCACCCTGGGGCTGCACCTGTGGGTCGCCATGTGAAATCCATCTTCCAGCAGTGGAGCTCCCGGTAAAATTGCAGGTTGTGGGAAGTGAATTGGCCTTCTTCAAACGAGTACTGCGAGGAATACTGCAAATTCCACTTTCTGCTGGGAAAAACAGATGCCGAAAACATAGCTAAATGCCTGTAAGTATCTTTAAATGCATTTTTGCCAACTCTGGCACTCGAAAATGTAAAGCTATAATCAATGGCCGCATTCCAGGCTTTAGTTTCATATTTGCTTTTTTTTGAAGGAAGCCCTGCGTTAAAATCACCATTCCAATCAAACCTGCGGTTTAAGCCATAGCTCCAATCCGTGAGCTGCGGAGTGCGAACCTTTTGCCTGTCTTCTTCAAAAAGATGATAAAAGTTATGGGTGGTATTTACTGTAAAAATATAGTTCTCCAAAAATTGCACTCCAAAAGTTGAGTTTATGGGGGACCAGTGAAAGGAGTCCGCCGCAAAATTATAAGATATGCCGTGCGAAGTTGTCAGAATTCGAAGGTTTTTGCTGTAATCATCCGGGTCTGCATCTTCACCTGCCTCATCCAGATCTGCCAGCAAATATTTTATGTCAAAATCGTTGCCCAAAATAAAGGACACCGTTTTCTGTTTTATTTGATAAGGAGTTTGTCCCAACAGCGGATGCGGAGAGAATCTATAATTGGTATCTATCTTATGCGCATAAGTATATTTGACAGTCGGAGAAAGAGTATGGCGAACTCCGGTAAATCTACCCCACTCAGGAAGCCAAATTCCATATAGCTTTGTTGAAAAATCAAACTTGAGATCGTATCTAAAAAAATGCTGGCCCCACTCGTCTTTGGAAGGATCAAAGGCATAGCGGCTTTTATCATAAGTTGTATCAACATATTCTCTGGCCGTCCAGTCGCTGAAAAGATTTAACGATGGAGTTATATTCAAAACATCAAAAAGAGTTCCCGTATAACGAAAAGAAAGGTTATGCGAAAGACCGGTGTGATAAGCTGTTGTATCCACTGTGGAAAAGGTCGAATCTAAAATGCCGTCTATTTCATAATGGTGCCATGTTGTATCTGGAGCTCTTTGCACATAATGGTTAAAACGATTGTTATATGAATAGTCTATTTTTTCCCAAAACGGCGGATCTATTCTTTCACCGGACATGTCCGATTCAAATACAGGACCGTAAGCGTTGAACTGAATCGCCGGAACCTGTCTTCTTAAAAATCCGGTTTGCAGATTATATTCCTGCCTTGTTTTTATTGTAATGTTTTTATTGTCTCCTATTCTTTGGTAGTAGGTCATTTCCGCATTTGCCTGTTGGTCTAAAACCGTTTTTTCGTCTATTCCCTTTAATTGCCTCAAGTTCCGCCTTGAAACAAATGAACCTTCGCCGTTAAGGGTTTTGCTGCGATCCGGCGTTATGTTTTGCGAGTGCTTAAAGCGTATGTCATAGTCTTCCCAAAGCGTTCCGTCGTTCCAATAACCTGTAGCATTTATATAGCCGTCCAGCACATATTTTTTATTGTAGCGAAATTCCTCATTCAAAGTGCTTGCGCTAAAATCTGCCGCGCTGCCTTCCAAAACATTGGCATAAAGCATAACATCCCAATAGTCATTGGGCGCATAATAAAAACCCAAATTGTTCATAAAAAAACCTTGAGACTGGTCACCGCCGAACTTCGGAGTTAAAAGTCCCGAGCGTCTTCCGCTTTTCATTGGAGAAACCATCAAGGGCAAAATAGCAACCGGAACTTCGCCCATATTCAAAACCACAGGCCGAGCCGTCACGCTTTCTTTAGGCTTGAGCACCATTCGTCTGCTGTAAAATGCATAATGCTGGTGCTCTGGATTTGAGCAGGTTGAAAAATCACCTCGTTCAATTAAAAATCTCTGTTCTTTTAAAGTATCTTCGCTTTGAACGGTAACCGCTCTTATAACAGTTCCGTTGAACTGTTGGTTATCCATATAACTTGTGCCATAGACTATTTCGCCTACTTTTGAAGACAGATTATATTTCATTTTATAAGAAGCGAGTGTTGGCTGCGAAGTTTCTCTGAAAATGGGATTCCCTATAACCTCTATGGTTTTATCGCTTTGGCTGTATATTACAGTGTCTCCGTTGAGCGTTGCCGTGCGATATTTCAACTGAGCCTTGTTGTTAAGATTGAATTTTTTTGACTGTACATCGTATTCCAAATCAACGGCATGGTATTCCAGGGTATCATTGGAGCCATCTTCTATCATCCACCCGCCGCTACCTGTTTGCACCGTATCTGCCGGCAGTTCCCTTTCTTCCAAATCAAACCGAACAAAATCCTGCGAATACGCAAGCGTACAAAAAAACAGGATTAGAATGAACGGCATTGAGTGGAATGTAGAAAAATCTACAGGGGGAATGAAAAGGCGTAAACTTTTCTAAAACACTTGAATGTTTTGGAGTGGTTGGTGGGGTAAAGATTATTTTATAGAAGTTCAATCCTTAACACAGCGAACTGAATACGGATTAGCTTTATGTTGGTTATCTCTAAGCACAGTGCTTCCATCGTAGTCTATACGTCGGCGCCAAGCGTTACTGGCATTGTGCTCTGTGGAACTCCACAAGCGACTATATTCACCATCTCCATCCGGAGTTAGCGAGAAGCCGTAATCATCAGTGCCATTGCCGTTATTACTCCAACCGCTTTTTGCTTTTAGTTTTCCTCCGGCAACTTTATCGCCACCTGCGAAATTCGCCAATGCAGTCCACTCGGCATCACTTGGCAAATGCCAACCTGACGGACAGGCTTTTTTCGCCTCTTCCCAAGTATACAAGCGACCATATTTTTCGCAGTTTGATGGATTATCATCTTGGCATTTGCCACCTTTTGAGGCATCGTTAAG
>WQSZ01000080.1 GCA_009787645.1 Candidatus Fibrimonadales bacterium
TAATTCAATGTCTTCTTATCCAAATTGCGAATTTCAATCACTGTATTTTTAATATCCTTCTTTTTGTAATATGAAAAAACCGCCTTCTCATCTTCTTCCGAACCTCTTGTAAAGACTCTTTCCATAATAAGCTTTTTATCATCTTTTTCGTTCAAGACAGAAACATCATAATCCCAAAACAAATGCTTTGAGAGCTTTTGCAACAATTCTCCTTTATGAGCAATACGATTCATATTCAAAATATACAAAAAAACTAACAGTTCAGGGCTATGGTTTAATTATACCCCAGTTCCTTAGCCTTTTTCTTTAACTCAGCCGCTTTTTCCTTGTTGCCTTTGGCTTCATAAACATCACTCATATCGTGATAGGTTTCTCCCAAGTAATATATGGATTCCGGGAGTTTTTCAAAAAGTTCAATGGCCTTTTGATAATGCTCAATCGCTTTGTCGTAATTTTTTTTGCCGGCATAAGCATAGCCCATGCTGTGCTGCGCATACGCATAGTCGGGTTTTAAATCAAGAGACTTTTTGCAGAATTCAATAGCCTTGTCCCAGTTCTGCTTTTTAGCATAAAACCAACCCAGGCTGTTGTAAGCGTTAGCGTCATTCGGTTTTAATTCAATAGCTTTTTTAAGGTTTTCAATAGCTAAATCATAATTATCAAGTTTTGCATAAGCATCACCCATTATTAAATATACCTGCGCATTGTCAGGTTCAAATTCTAGCACTTTCTTAAAATACTCAATCGCCTTGTTATAATCCTTTTTTCTGCCATAAGTAAATCCAAGACCTTCATAAGCCTCAGCATAATCGGAACTTAAAGTTATGGCTTTTTTGTAATATGCAATCGCTTGATCGTAATTTTGCATGCCGTGGAAAATATGCCCGATTTTGCAATACGCAGGTGCAAAATTAGGATCAGTATCAAGAGTTTTCATGTAATATGCAATCGCATTTTCGTAATCCTCTTTTGCGGCATAAGATCTTCCCAAATTGTAATGCAACGGAAACTCCGGATTTATTTCCAATGTTTTTTTGTAGAACTCAATAGCCTTGTCGTAATCATGCTTGTCAAAATAAGCGTCTCCAAGTTTGTTAAATGAAAGTTCATACTCAGGATTGAATTCAAGGGCTTTTTTGTAATACTCAATTGCCTTGTCCAAACTGTCTTTGTGATGATAAGCTCTTCCTATTTCATAATATGAGGCAACAAAATCAACCTTCAATTCAATGATTTTACTATGAATAGCAATTGCTTTGTCGTAATCGCCGTTGTTGAGATAAGCATTCCCAAGATAATGATAAGCTTCTATATAATCAGGTTTCAATTCAATGGCTTTTGTGCTGAATTCAATTGCGCCGGCATAATCTTTTTGGCGGTAAAAAGATTTGGCAATTTCAAAATACGCCTCTGTGAAATTGGGCCTCAACTCCAGGGCCTTTTTGTAGTGTGCAATCGCCTGCTCATAGCCTTCATTATAATAAAAAGCCAATCCTTTATAGTAGTGAACATTGGCAAAATCTCCTTTATGTTCGTAAGCATCGCTGATTTTGTTATAAGCCCAATAATCGTAAGGTTTAAGTTCAATAGCTTTTTTGTAAAATTCAATCGCCTTGTCGTAATCCTTTTTTTCGCTGTATGCAACTCCCATGCGAGTGTATGCGCTTGACCATGTGGGATCCAGATCAATCACTTTTTTATATGCTTCAATAGATTTGTCGTAATCTTTTTTAAGAAAGTAAGCTGTTCCCATAACGCTGTAAGCAGTTGTGTCGTTTGGTGCCAGAGCCAGAGCTTTGTTTGCGTATTCAAGTGCCTTCTCGTAACCATTATCGTCATAAGCATAAGCCATTCCTGCATGGGTGTATGCCTTTGCAAAGTTTGGTCGCAATGCGATAACCTTTTTATATGCTTCAATTGCATTCGGATAATCTTCTACAATAAGATAAGTATTCCCCATGCCAAAATATGCGTCTGCATTCGTGGGTCTCAGCTCAGTAGCTTTCTTGTAAGATTCAATAGCCTTGTCGTGATCTTTTTTATCCGCATAAGCAAGTGCCATACCATAATACATTTGCGAATCAATAACTTCCGGTTTAACGGAAGCACAACCGGAGATAATGAACAGGAACGAAAGCAGAATCAGAATTTTATTCATCTTTATAATCTAGAAAAGTCATCACAGTATTCCGTGTTTTTTTAGCTTCGTATAATGCCTTGTCTGCCTCCTTTACAAGCTCCAGCGCAGATACATTTCTTTTTTGCAAATTCGCAATTCCAATGCTGATGGTCATTGTTATGCTGATATTTTTTTCTGCGTTGTATATATTGTGAGATTCTATTGTTTTCCGAATGCGTTCCGCAAGATTTGCGGCTACGGAGGCGTCTATGTTGAACTGTAATACAGCAAACTCTTCTCCGCCATAGCGAACAAAAAAATCATCCTTTCTCAAACTTTCCCTAATCCACCCTGCCGTCTTTGCAAGCACAATATCTCCAAAAATATGCCCGTAAGTATCATTTATTTTCTTAAAATAATCCAAATCAAGCATCAAAACAGATAATTCCTGCTTTGCCTCCAACGCAGCGTCAATGCTTTTTTTCAGTATGGCTTCAAAATATCTTTTGTTATATGCGCCGGTCAGCTTGTCTTTGAGCATGGGTTCCAGAAAATAATGAGAAATCTTTGATAGCAGGAAATATATAAAGACCAGCAATAAAATAAATATGGTTGTCAAAGCTATAAAAAGTTGCTGCACAATAAAAAATATCTCACTGTAATCTATGTCAACTCCAACAACGCCCAGCAATTCACCCTGCTCATCAAGTATCGGAGCACAACCTCCCAGCAAGTGCCCGAATGCAGACCTGGTAGGTTTAAGTTTGGTTGGCTGTTTTGTGTCGAACACGATGCTTGTTGTTTTGTTCATTGTCTCAATTGACCCCGGCGCAGAATAATATTTGCTGCTAGTAGGCTCGGAGTCCAGAATAATTTCTATATACTTATTATTTATACGGTTTATAGTGTAAATAAATCGTAAATTGCTTGTTTTGAGAATGTTATTAAAATAACCTTGCATGCGTACGTAATATTCCGAGCTTGTGTCCCTTGTTGCAAGAAATTGTCTGTAGCCATCCAAATCTTCGGAGATTATTGAAGCCACAACCACAGCCGTGCTTTGCCCGGCTAATTGAAACTGGTCCTCCATAAGCCGCTTTATGGTTGAATATACCACCGCATTGATAATTGCCAGAACTATTATCAATATCGACATTACGCATAAGATAATGCGTCTTTTATAGTTTTTGTACAAATAATCCATATTAAGACAAATATATAATTTTCTATATTCATGATCATGAAAAACTTGAACTTTAAGTTTCTTATAGGTTTAGGGCTGTTCTGCTTATTGGCTGCCGTTGTGAATAACCTGCGTGCGCCGGAAGGCAAGTCCGTTGAATGGATTGGCGGGCAGGAAATACGGGAGAAACCACAATGAAGCAACTGGTTATTCCTGCGATTTTAATTCTTTTGGCAGTTTCCCTCTTTGTTTTGGGCGTTTTTGAAATTTCCTTTCCTGAAATATTTAACCTGGTTGATAAGCTTGAGGCGTGGCAATACTATTTACACATAGGCATTGCAGAGACGATTTTAAGCGTTTTGCTCCTTGCTGTGGCTTGGAAAATGAACAGAGCCTTGACCGAAAGGGTGCTGGAAATTCTGATAAGAGTCGGCATAGGCGGCATGTTTATTTTTGCGAGTGTTTTTAAGATAGCAGACCCTAAAGAGTTTGCTATTTCCATTGCGCAATATCAGTTTTTACCGCACGATCTTGTGAATATATGGGCCTTGATTTTGCCTCAAGCCGAGTTTTGGTTTGGCCTTGCCCTGATTGCGACCCCTTATGTAAGAGAGTCCACCTTGGCGATTTTGGGGATGTTTGCCTGTTTTATAATAGCGCTTGTCTGGGCCTTGGCTCTTGAGCTGGATATAGTTTGCGGGTGTTTCCCGGATATAATGGGGGCACAATCAAAAACAGGCGCATGGACAACCCTAATTCGTGATTTAGTGCTTTTGGTGCCGACAATTTGGCTTTTAATGCGAAAAAACAAGTGGATATGGGAAAAAAATTAGTATATTTAATAGCTAGTTAGTGTAGGAGACTTTTTATGCTAAGATTTTTATCGTTGCTTGCGGTGTTCGCTTTTATGTCGTGTGCTTCCAGCAAAACCGTTAATCGTGATCCGGAAAAGATTAACGAGAAGATGATAGACTTTGTCAATCAGGCTAAAGCCGGCTTTTGGAAAGAAGCCATGGAACATATAACTCCGGAAGAACGTGCAGAGATGATGGACGGCAATCAGGTATATCAGGAATACAAGGATGCCGTAAATCGCATTCGCCTAACCACCATAAAGAATATGGACCTTGGTGTGGATAACAAAGGCCGTTTGGTAGGTGTTTTGGCTGTTTTGGAGGAGTCCAACAACATGTTCCGGGCTGCCGAAGAGAAAATTGCGGTTGACCCCAGCAAGCTGGAAGACCTTTCGGTTAAGCGCCAGAAAGCAGAGGAAGAGGCAAAGAAACGGAACCTTGAAAGCCCTCAAGAGCCGGAAAAAAGCGAATGGGATAAATATTTAATTCCCACGGACGAAACGAAGAACTGAATTTTGGTAAGCTTGCAGTGAAGGCTGCCAACGAGAATTAACATTTCTTTACAAAATCAATATCTGCTATTGAAGGCATCCTAAAAGAAAATTTAGTATTGCCATTTTTACCCGTAATGGCAAAATCGCCTTTTGCTATTATATCCATACCTATAATCAGGTCAAATTCATGGATCGGATTACAAGATAGCACCGTAAGTTCTGGAATAACAACTTTATTCGGAAGTTTAATTCCAGCAATAAAAACAGGGACCCGCTCTATTCCGTTTGCATGCCTCATTTCAGCATAACAGATTTTTCTCAGCAAAATATTTTCAGCTATGGTATTTGATATCACAGAGCAAGTTGCGCCTGTATCCCAAAGAGCTTTTATTTTTACCGATTTTTTGTTATATGGGTTAAATAAAACTGTTTCACTTATTATTTTAGTGAGTAACCCCTTATTCTGTATAATTGTGAAAGCTTTTGTTTGCATTTATTTTACCGAGAATAAAGGCCCTATGGTTGCAGTGTAAGCTTCTTTCCCAGGCAGGCATTTCATTACAGAGTATTTTCCATACCCGATAGTCCTATCCCCAACAGCCATAGCTTCTTTCAGCGTATCAAAAGCAGCCACTACTCCGGAAAAATCCATTAAAAGTTCTTTGCCCTTGTATTTTCTTACCAATGTCTTCTGGTGCTTGATGAAATAGTTCAGCGTAAAATTATGCACATCTTTTTTCATATAAACCTCCAAATAAAATATAAAAAATATTTTTTCAACCTTACCTTAACGGCTACGGTATTGCTAGGCTAGTTCTAGCCTCCACCCCAAGCTTTTTTTATCTCTTAGAGAACTGGAAGTGCTTACGGGCTTTTTTACGGCCGTATTTTTTACGTTCAACAACACGAGCGTCACGAGTTAGCAGATTTGCGTGACGAAGCGCAGGTTTAACCTCTGCGTTTTGCTCAACGAGAGCACGTGCTATTCCAAGGCGTATTGCGCCCATTTGACCGGCTATGCCGCCACCATTGGCATTCACTATGACGTCCCATTTATCGGCATTGCCAAGAACTGAGAACGGAAGGTTTGCCACCATGTTTTGCACATCGGAATGGAAATAATCTTTGAAATCACGGCCATTAACTGTGCGCTTGCCCGAACCCTCTTTGAGGATTACGCTTGCCACTGCGCTTTTGCGACGGCCTGTGCCACGGTAGATTTTTTGCTGAGCGGACTTTTCTTTAACGGAAGGTTTTACTGCCATAATATTTCTCTCTTTTAGATAGCCACCGGTTCAAGGTTTTTATCGGTTTCTTTGTGCTCTGCGCCTGCATACACTTTTAATTTTCTGAACATGGTGTGCCCGAGTGAGCCATGCGGGAGCATTCCCCAAACGGCGTGTTCAATAGGGAACTCAGGTTTGCGGTCCAGATATTGCTTAAAGGATATCCAGCGTTCGCCACCTATGTTGCCGGTGTGGTGAAAATATTGTTTTGTTTCGGCCTTTTTGCCTGTTAAAGCCACTTTTGAGGCATTTATAACAACCACAAAATCGCCAACGTCTGTGTTTGGGGCATAAACAGGCTTGTGTTTTCCCATTAACAAATAGGCAACTTTGCTGGCAACACGCCCAAGGGGTTTGCCTTCGGCATCTATAACTTTCCATTTACGCTCTACGGCGTTTGGGTTTATAACAGGAGTTTTCATGAACTTCCTCAAAAAAAATACTCTTTGGAGAGGTAAATATAGTAATTTCAAGGGTTTTTGTCAAGGGATTTTCTTTATTTCCGCTATAACGCCGTCAAAATTCGTGCTTCTAAGCTCGTTTGCCAGTTCTTCCCTTGCCGCAGACTCTTCCGTGTGCGGGTCGGTTCGGAATTTAGCGTTTACTTCCAAGACACTTAACAGTTTTCCTTTGCAATCTGTTATGGTGAATTTCGGGGAGTAGTTACACTCTATATTGCCTCTGGAAATTGTGCAATTCGGGCTGGTTACGCTTATATTTATACCGTCTATGCCGCTATCATCAGGACATCTTGTTCTTTGAACCCCCGCAGGCTGCAGTTTTTCAAGGATTGCCCTTCCAATAGGGTCGTTGGGGCCGTTCCAGAACAAGATTTTGCCATCGGAAGTTTTTTGCGCCTGTTCCATTTTTACGGCTTTGGCGAGCTCAGGTTGTAATTTGGCAGCTTGTACCAGAGAGTCTTGCCTGAGAGCATTCTGCCGTTGCCGTTCTTCACGTGCGCTTCTGAGAGAATCCTGGCGTTTTATTATGGAATCGGTTACTCTGGCCAAAGAATCGGCTTTTTGTTTTTCCAATTGAAATTCCAATTTTGTTTCGGAAGATGCTTTGGTTAATTCTGTTATCATGAAAAAAGAAAATGCTGCAATTGCGGCGAGTACAAAGAAGAGGCTAGCGATGATTTTCTTTTTATGCTTTATTGCCCAAAACGGTTGCGAGTCGAGAAACTTTCGTTTTAAGTTAGCGTAAGCGGCTTCGAAATGCTTGGGGTTAAGGTCTATGCCGTTTTTCTTGGTAAGGCCTATAACATCGTCTGGCAATGTTTCTTTGGGCCAGTTGAAGCCATCTAAAATAATAGGAACAACATTTTTATGTTCAGTGAGAGCGCAGGCTATTTCCCGGCGAACCCAGTCATCTTTAGGGTCATGGCCCGGTTCAAAAAATCTGTCAAAAATTCCGGGGTTCAGCACTGCCAAGAAATCTTTGCAATCACGGACTCTGCTTTCCAGTTCTTTATCAAAGTCCCCTTTTTCCAAGGTATCTATATCAAAAGATACGGAGTAACCCTCCATGCGAAGCCTGTCGTAAAGCAGTTTAGCGGTGTCATAGCCGCCTTTGCGCCTGTAAGAGATGAATATATCGTATTTAACGGACATATAGGGGAATATAGTAAACGTCTGAACCTCGCTTGACTACCTCACACGCTTATCCACCAGAATTTCAAACTTTGAGGTGTCTAAAAAAACGGAAAAGGGAAAATCGTCGCTTTCGGGGTTAAAAACCGCTGTGTTGTGGGTTTTGCGCAGAATGAAGTCTATGAACTCGGAGCAAAAAAGCTTTGTTGTGTCTTTGAGGTCAAAGCTCAGGTCAAAGGGAACTCGTGCGGCAAGCAAGCGGCGAGCCTCGTTTGTGATCAGTTTTTCGTTTGAGTTTTTTAAGCGAATCGCAATGAAGCTGTTGGGCTTTGCTTCATATAAAAAGTCTGCAAAAGAAATTTTTTGAACTCCGTCTAGCTCGGCCATGCTGCCGGAAATTGAATGTATAACTTCAAAATCTGCGCTGTCTTTTACAAGAACGCCAATGTGGGAAACTCCAACCGATCCGCCTTGCATTTCTAATGTATAGCTCACCAGCCCATAGCCGAGCCTCAGCACAAAATCACCCTCTCGCAAAAGAGCGAGTTGCTCTTCGCTAAGGGCTTCAATGTGTTCTTCTTTGCTCGCCTTGCAAGACAGCAAGATTAGCCCTGCTGCCAGGAGAATAGGCATTATTTTGTTTTGCAATTTTACTTACTCAGCTTCTCTACTTTCCAAGCATCCTTTTCTTTGACAAGGCCTACCTTGAAAGCAGATTCTTTTTTCTCTTTGTTCACAGAGATAACTTTTACGTTAGCGGAGTTGCCATCTTCGCTGATTTTGGCTTGTTCGCTGCCCGTTACGGTCATAGCTGCGTAAAGTTCCTT
>WQSZ01000081.1 GCA_009787645.1 Candidatus Fibrimonadales bacterium
TAGTATATATGCGACGATCATTAGGTGCGACCATATTTATACTCCTCTACGGGTTATTGTCGCTTAACTTAGAATACTTTTTTTCAAGGACAGTTCAGTTCTTATCTCTTCCATAACGCTTGCATTGGGAATAAGTTCAAGCACAGCAACGCTGTTCGCAGCTAAGGTGACCTGAGCTATGCAAAGCAATATGGCCAATATCATTGTAATTTTCATTTTTCAATCTCCCTAGTGCATAAATATAGAAAATGCTATGACAAAGTCAAACTTGTTCATAAAATGCGCAATTTTTATATATTCCCATTCGTGTTTAAATCTCATAGACTCATCTCCATTCTTCTCCTCCTAGCCACCATTGCGTTGGCAAACGATGAGCTATTTGAATTCAAAAACTTCCTCGTTTTGCCGGTTTTCGCATATACGGAAGAAACGGGCCCCATTGTTGGCGCAGGCGCATTGATTTTTGTTTCGCCGCCCGCACCGGATGGAACCAAAGCCGGAAGCAACAACTCTACCGTGGTAATGACATCGTTTAAAAAGCAAATTACATTTATAAATAAACACATCTATGAACCTGTGGACAAACGCTGGAATTTTGTCACACATTTTTACCTCAACAACTGGCCCACGCAATTTTTTAACATAGGCAATGACTGGGATAAAGACAAATACGATGTTTATACTTCCAAAAACATTCGCTTTGATATAGGCTTGGGGAGAGAGTTGTTTGCGAAAAGCAAATTTAGCTACGGAATTGAATTTGATGCGGAATACATAACCTTTGATTATGATGAAATCAAGCACACAAATTTAACAACAGAACTGAAAAACTCGGCAAGGCTCGGCATAGGATACAATTTAACATACAACAGCAGCGAAAGAAACGATTGGCCTCGCAAAGGAAGCTTTGTTCAAATACGGCATATATATTTTAATGCGGAAGACAACAATGCGGAGCGGAATTTTATTTGGAAAAACATAGACACAAGAATGTATATTCCACTGCCGTTTTTGCCGGAAGGCGTTTTGGCTCTGAGTTCCTACCTTGAAGATTTTGACGGCGATGTTCCCTTTGACAGGCTTGCGCAGCCGGATGGAGTGGGGCAATTGAGGGGCTTAAAAAAAGGACACCTTGCAGATAAAACTTCCTGGGTTTTGCAATCCGAATTGCGCTCGCATCTCTTTTGGCGATGCAAAGGAACCCTATTCTACGAGCTTGCAAAGGTAGGTAACGGATTCAAAGAACTCAACGAAAATGAATGGCACGAGTCCATAGGCATAGGCGGCAGGTTTATGGTGAACAAAGAAAGCAAAACCCATATTCGTGGAGATTTAGCTTTGATAAATAAAAAACATTTGGGAATGGCTATTAAGATAAATGAGGCGTTCTAATTATTCCCACTTGAGCCAGCCCTTTCTCCAAGAGTAAGCCAAGCCGGCTATCAACACCGCAAAGAAAATGCCCAAATCCAAAGCCGCTACCCATATCGGTATGCCCAGGGACCCGTCAACAATACTATGCCAGTGCACAACTATCGGGAAAAGAAATAGAGCTTCCACATCAAACACCAAAAACATAAGCGCAAAAACAACATAGCCAACTTTGAACTGCACCCTGGCATTGCCAAATGTTTTCATGCCGCACTCGTAAGCTTCAAATTTTGACTTGCCGTCTTTTGAGGGAAAGCCCAAGAGTTTGCCTACTATTATCGCAGCGGCTGCGATAAATCCGCCTAGAAACAGGAAAATCAAAAGAATCCAATAGCCTTCCATAGGGTGAGTAATGGGACTTGAACCCACGACAACCGGAATCACAATCCGGTACTCTAACCAACTGAGCTACACTCACCGTGAAAGTGTAATATAGTAAAAAAATAACTATATTAAAAAGTATGTCCGATTATGTTGATAATGTTGCAGCTAGCCTTGACCGGCAAATTCTATTCAATATGCCTCTGAGGAAAGCAGTTGCCCTGTTCTCTATTTTGCTTTTTGTGATAATCGCCCTTAGCAGCTCGGTAGCTTATTATTTTGCCATGCAAAAAATTCTGAACGAAAACCTTGCGCAAGAACTCAAACAGACCTTGAACTCAAAGCAACTTTTGCTAAGAGCCGAGCTGGAGAAGGAAACCTTGCTGCTGAAGGTTATCTCTGAGAGGCCAATTATAAGGGATTATTTTTTGGAATCGGAGAATGAAGTCGCAAAGGCAAACGGATTAGCGGAATTTGAGTTGCACAGGGGATATTTCCAGAACAAAATGATAAGCTGGATCAGTACGCACGATTCGGTTTATTACGTAAATGGGCAAGCCAAGGAAAAATACGTAGTTTCCAATCAGGAACATGCATGGTTCTTTGAAAATTTGACGAATAAAAATCCTCCATTGATAAAAGTAGCCTACGATTATCTGAATAGGCAAATTTACGATTTATACGTGGATTACCCTGCTTATTCGGAAGGTAAAGTTATTGGAGTTGTAGCGGGCAGAATTTCTCTTTTTGAATTTATAAGCAGGTTGGACTTGCCAGATAATGTTCTTATCTTTGGCAAAAACGGAGTTATCATAGGCGCATCAAATGCGGAAATCGCAAAAAAAGAAAAAACACTCCAGGAATTATTTGATGTAAAAGGAGAGTATGTCCATAAAAAAGCAATTGATATGGTAGGGAACTCCGTAGAAACATTCCGGCTTGACGGCTCACAATTTGTGCTGGCCAGCGAAGACAACCTCGGCTTATTTTTAGTGGCAAAAGATCAATTTGAGGCAAAAAAAATATTGGAAGAAACCGCCAGCATAATATTCTTTGCATTGCTTTTGCTATTGTTAGTGGTAATTATTATTTTCAATAAATTCATCTCAAAAATACTCAGGCCCATGAATAAAAACATGACCTCTTACATAGAATCCAGCCTTCTTGACGAACTGACAAAACTGCCCAATAAAAGGTTCTACAATATGCGAATAGAAGACGAGTGGAACCGGGCGATTAGAGGAAAATATCCTTTGAGCTTTATGATGCTGGATTTGGATAAATTCAAAATCTATAACGATACGCACGGACATTTGGAAGGCGATCAGCTTTTGCGAGAAGTTGCACGAGTGTTCAGCTATTGCGTAAACAGAAATTCTGATTTTGCGGCCAGGTTTGGCGGCGAGGAATTCTGCGTTATTTTGCCCAATACCAGCATAGAAGGCGCAAGAAAAATAGCGGAGAACATAAGGATTTCCATGGAACGCACCGGCAAAGCGACCATTAGCATAGGTCTGGCTTGCAAGACTCCAAGCTTGGAAGATAATATGCAGGATTTCATAAATTTTGCAGATCAAAAACTTTACGAGGCAAAAAACACCGGAAGAAACAAGGTGTGTTTGTAATTATCGCAAACCCTCTACAAATTCCCTGAACTTCGGCATCGCTACGCTAATAGTGGGAAGCGATGCGGTAAAGGAAAATCTAACGCAGGAGTCTAGGCCAAACGCTACGCCTGGAACTATCACAACGCCTTTTTCATCGAGCAATGCTCTGCAAAAATCTACCGAATTTGAAATCTGCGCTCCGCCGGATGTTTTTTTGCCGTAATACGCACCTACATCTACGAATAGATAAAAAGCACCTTCGGGTTTGGGAAAACGAATGTTTTCAATGGTTTCAAGCACTTCGCACATTCTGTACATTCTCTCGGCAAATTCCTGCCTCATAACTGTATCAAATACGCCGCCCAATGCAGCTATTGCCCCATATTGTGAAATGTTGGAGGGGTGATGCGTAGTTTGCCCCTGTATTTTTATAACTTCTCTCGCCACGTCGCTGGGCGCAGCCAAATAACCTATTCGCCAGCCGGTCATGCAATAGGCTTTTGAGAATCCGTTCACCACCAAAGTTCTCTCCAACATTCCCGGAAAAGATGCTATTGAAACACAGGGGTCTTTTGAGTAAATAAAATGCTCATAAATTTCGTCTGTTATGCAATATAAATCGTTTTCAACAACGATCTTGGCAAAAGATTCAATCTCTTCACGGTTATACACAACGCCTGTGGGATTGCACGGGCTGTTTAAAATAAAGGCTTTTGTTTTTTCCGTCACCGCTTTTGAAATTTGCCCTGCAGTCAGCCTAAAATTGTCTTCTACGCTGCATTCCAGAGCTATAGGTATTCCTCCGCAATAACGAACCACTTCCAGATATGTTCCCCAGCAGGGAGTCGGTATAAGCACCTCGTCTCCTTCGCTTACAACTGCGCTTATGGCATTGAAAACCGCATGTTTTGCTCCGGATGTAGCTATGATCTGTTCGGGAGCATAAGCCAATTTATTTTCTCTCAACAGTTTTTCGCTAACAGCCTCCTTGAATGATTGCATTCCGCTGGGTGCGGTGTAGCGGGTCAACCCCTTGTTCACAGATCTTATTGCAGCTTCTTTTATGTGAATTTGAGTATCAAAATTAGGTTCTCCCACCGCAAGGCTCCATATAGACCTACCTTCCGTAGAAAGACGCTTGGCTAGCGTGTCTATTTCAACCGTCATGGACGGATGTATCTCGGTTACTCTTTTTGACAAAGATCTCATAAGTTGTTCCCGTTGTTCCCTAAAAGTAATTTAGAAAATTGTATTTTCTAATCTTAATGGTAGCTCTTCACGTAGCAGTTTTGCTTTTAATGGTATTGATGAATGCTATACTGGTGCTGGTAGAAATAGCAGTGGTATCGGCAAGGCCATCTCTTTTGCGGCAAATGGAGCAGGAAGGGAGATGGGGCGCCTCAAGAGCGATAGCCATTTTGGAAGACCCAAATGAATTTTTGTCCACTGCGCAGATAGGCATAACCTTAGCCGGAATTTTGTCCGGAGCTTATGGGGGAGCAACGCTCAGAGTGCCGCTAGAAGAATTTCTGAAGGGCGTTTCGTTTTTGACAGAATATGCGGAAATAGTAGCCTTACCTGCCATAGTGATCAGCGCCACTTATATTTCTTTAGTTGTCGGCGAGCTTGTCCCAAAGAGGCTAGCACTGCAGTTTGCAGAAAAAATCTCTTGCTTTGGCGCGCCACCAATGCATGCTCTCTCAATTATTCTGAAACCCTTAGTATGGTTTTTTGATTTTTCGGGTGACTTGATTCTTCGTCCTTTTAACATGCATAAAAATATAAAGCGTCCGGTGACTGCAGCAGAGGTTCAGCAGATGGCAAAGCAAGGTCATCAGGAAGGCGGCATAGAGAAAGACGAGCTAACCATGGTGAATCGGGTGTTCAATTTATCCGACAGAATTCTCGCTTCTGTTATGACTCCGAGAATTATGGTGGAGTGGCTCAGGCTGGACATGAGCAGTGACGAATTGCGTGGAATTATTATGCTCAGCGAATTTTCACAATTTCCGGTTGCTAAAGAAAATCCGGAAAATCCTGTTGGAACAGTTGATGCGCGCGACTTGCTTTGCCAGTTGACTGCGGGTGGCGAGCTCAACCTGAAAGCTATGCTTAGGCCACCTCTGTTTCTGCCGGAATCGATCGATGTTCTGGATGCGCTTCATCAAATGCAGAAATTGAAAGATCCCATGGCACTTGTTATAGATCAATATGGTGTTTGCAGCGGCATAGTCACTTTAGAAGACATAACTTCCGTGCTGGTTTCGGAATCCGAATCGCCTGAGATTTCAAGCACTGTAGATGGACTAACGGACATTCATACCATAATGGAAAAATTCTCCTTTTCCGAGCTACCCGGAGAAGATCCGGATTCCTATCACACTCTTAGCGGCATGGCGATGAGCGTTCTGAATAAGGTTCCACAGCAGGGCGATGTTTTTGAATGGAAAAATCTTCGTTTTGAAATTGTGAGCATGGATGGGCAAAGAGTTGGCCAAATGAAAATAAGCCGTATTTCAGATGCATCAATTCACTCCTAAAAAACTTTTGGCAATTACTGTTGTATCTGCGTGTTTGTCACGTGTTGCTTTGGTTTTTGCAATTTTTCAGATAGCTAAAGAATCCCCTTATGGGCTGGTGATAGCGATAGCAATGTTTGCGCTGTTGCATTTTTTTTCGCAGAGATTGTCGCTTGAGCTTGGAGGCAAAGCTAAGGAGAATTTGCGAGCTTATTTTCAAGACAAGTTTTTAAGCACAATGCCTGTTCAGGATCGTGAGCAGAGAGGGATGCCTTTGCAGGAGCTCTCTTTGCATTATATGAAAACCGTGGATTTGATGGAGCCTTGGTATAGCCGTTTTTTGCCGAGCGTATTTTTGGCGGTGATTGTGCCTTGCATTATTTTGGGAGTTATGTTTTTCATAGATAAATTGACTTTTATAATTTTGCTTATAACCGGACTTCTATTGCCTCTGTTTTTATTTTTGATCGGTAAAATTGCAAAGAAAAAATCTGAGGTTCAGTGGCAAAGCTTTGCGAAATTGAGGGCCTTTTTTTTGGAGAGCTTGCAGGGTTATAAAACCGTAAAAATTTTTAAAAAGATTAAGGAACGAGAGCGTGATCTGGAAATTGCGGAGAGCGAGTTTGGCGAGAGAACTTTGGCAGTGTTGAAGGTTGCGTTTCTTTCAGCTTTGGTGCAGGAGTGGGCCGGCTCTTTGAGCATTGCGTTGGTTGCGGTCAGCTTGGCTCTTAGGCTTATGAATGGGAGCATGGAGTTTAGCGTTGCGTTTTTGGCATTGCTCATTACAACGGAATTTTACAGACCTATAAGGCAGTTCGGCACTGCGTTTCATGTGGCGATAAATGCGAGGGTGGCATGGGGCTGATTTATATCACAGGGCCGTCCGGGTGCGGAAAAACAAGGATGATTTTGGAAATGCTCGGGCATATTGAGCCGCAAGATAGTGATATGAAGCTGATTTATGATGGAGATAAAAGCGATATAGCATGGATGCCGCAGAATCCGGTTTGGTTTAAGGGAACGCTTTGGGAAAATCTTTGCCCTGTGGAGATGCGTGATTTGGAGGAAGTTAAGAGTGCGCTGCAAAGAGTTAATTTGAGCCATTTTGAGCAGAGGCTTGGTGAATCTCCGAATAATTTTAGCGGTGGGGAGAAACGGCGGTTAGCGATTGCGAGGATTATTTTGCTGAATCGCCCGATTTGGATTTTGGATGAGCCTTTTGCAGGGTTGGATAAAGCTAATGTTGATGTGATTGAGGGATTGTTGAAGGAAGAGAGCAAGGTGAGGGAAATCTTTTGTATTACGCACCATACAGGCGGTTCGGATTCCGGTGGAATTCGAATGAAATTCTGTTAATTATATTTGGCATGATACTCATCCATAATTCTATCACAGATTTTGTCGTGTTTGTATTGGAACCAAATTTTTGCCACGACACCCACAATTGACAGCACAAGCCCAGGCCACAGCCAATTCATTTCTTTGATGGATCTTTCGTAAATCGGCCAAAGTGCCCTTGGATCACTAATGCTCATAATAATCATGACCGTACCTGCAAGCGCAAGAATTCCACTTAAGAGTTGATAAATGCGTGTGACCGTAAGCATTTCCTCGTCTGACAATTTAAACACTTTTTTTCTAACGAAAAATGATTCTTTTCTATAATTTTTTGAATCTCCCTCTTGAATTGTTCTAGAAAGTTTAAAAGCCTCCTCCTCGGCGTTGATTCGCACCTTAACTCGCTCCATGTGCTCGCGATGTATTTGGCTTTTTTCAAGCTTTGGCTCTTCGTCAAATACCATAATTAATAATATAGAAATTTTTCAAAAGCTTTGGCGCAAAGGTTCTTGCGCCCCAGGAGTTGAAAGATGAAATGGTTAATTACGGGAAGTGGCTCGTTTCGGGTTAGCCGGAAACCATCCTTTTTCAACACGTTTTTTCTGTTCAAAAAGCTCGTGAATTGTCCAGAATAGGGAAAAGCCGAGAACCGCCAGCAAAACAGATGCGATAAAATTGCCTACAAACAAAGATGCAACGCAACTTGCCAAACCTGAAACCGCAAAAATCGGCCAGCATTTTGTTCCCAAATAATACTCGCTCTTAATCACCACAGGATGCAAAATCCCGATGATAAGAAAAGTACCCAAACCAACTATGATACCAGAAAATTCCATATTGCAATCCTCACTCCACCATTGTAGCTATACACTTTGTCTGCACAATTCAGTTCTTCCACAGACTCATTGGCCGGGCACACAATTGCACAAGAACACTCCTTAAAATCCTTTTCAATCTTTTTCACAATTTCACGATAAAGATTCTTCTCTTTGCCAAGCCTTTTGCCATAAGGCGGATTGAGAACAAGCAACGCATTTTGGCACGGAGGCAAAGAAAAAAAATCCGCTCGCATTATTTGCACAGGCAAGGAACCTACATTATGCTTTATGGTTTTCA
>WQSZ01000082.1 GCA_009787645.1 Candidatus Fibrimonadales bacterium
GCTGATTATAATAATGTATCCAATGTGATAAACAGAAGCCTTGTTTCTTATTGCCGTTCGCTAGACAAGCCTTTGGTTATATTTTTCGATGAAGCTGATTGTCTTAGCGAAGGAACGCTAATCACTTTTCTTAGGCAGTTGCGAGAAGGCTTTGTATCTAGGGGCAGAGTTCCCTTTGCGCAATCTATAGTCTTGGTAGGAATGCGCAACATCAGGGACTACAAAGCTAAAATCAGGCCGGATAGCGAAACGATTGGCAGCGCAAGTCCGTTTAATATAATTTCTGAAGCAAAGACTCTTTGCAATTTTAAATATGAAGAGATTGCAGAATTTTATTCACAGCACACCAAGCAGACAGGCCAAACTTTTGAGAGTGATGCTGTTGAATTTATTTTTGAGCAAACGCAGGGGCAGCCTTGGCTTGTAAATGCAGTCGCCAGAGAATGTTCTATGAAGATATGCAATCTGAACTACTCAATTCCAATTACCAAAGAAATGGCTCGCACTGCCATTCACAATTTAATTCTGCAACGCCCAACTCATTTTGACTCTTTGATGGAAAGACTAAAAGAGGCCCGTGTAAAAAAGATTATAGAACCGATGTTGCTTGGCAAGCATGATTCTGAAATAGACCGTACCTCCGATGATTTTTTGTATGTAAAAGATTTGGGCTTGATAAGGCTGGAGGAAAAAACAAAAACTGTGGTTCCTGCTAACCAGATTTACGCAGAAGTAATGGCGAGAGTATTGAGTTATAACACGCAAGCAGATTTGATGAAAAATGAAAAATACTCAGCTCCGCACTACATAAAAGATTCTAAAATAGATGTAAAGGCATTGCTCTGCGATTTTCAGGTGTTTTGGCGTGAGAACAGTGAGATTTGGGAACGTGTTTACGAATACAGGGAAGCGGCTCCGCATTTGATAATGATGGCATTTTTGCAGCGTGTAATAAACGGCGGCGGTTTGATTCAGCGTGAGTTTGCGCTTGGCAGCGGCAGGGTTGATTTGTGCATTGTGTATGAAGATGGCAAGTATCCTATTGAATTGAAGATAGATTATAACGATGAATATATAAAAAAGGGTTATTCCCAGCTTTTGGGTTATATGGATAAGTGCAAAGTTAATGAGGGTTCAATGATTATTTTTGATAAAAAAGCGAATAAAACTTGGGATGAGCGTATATTTTTTAAAGAAGATACACTTGATGGCCGGAAAATAATGATTTTTGGTTGCTAAGTTCCCCGCTATTGCCGCCACCCTAAGTGCGGCACTCATTTTCTCCTGTACCCAAGTGGATATTCCAGAGCTACCACCGCTAAGTTCCGGTTCAGGTGGAGGTCTGTGTCGACAAATTGTATCCGCTGGTGGTGATGGCGGAGGTGTAGTTGTGGAATTGGATGTTATGGATGTTATTTATAGAGATTTCCCTGTGCAGTATTCAGGGTTTGAAGAGTTTGATATAGATTTAGGCTTGGCTGGGCAGTGTGCTAAGCATGAAGGTAGTAGCATAAATACTTTAAGTAATCAAATATGCTTTTCAGGTACTGATTATATAACCTGTGATATGGGTGGAAGTGAGCTAGAATGGGGTGAAGATAGAAACGGTATAAGGGGTTTTTCAATCGGACCTGACAAAACTATAGAAGTAACTAAAACAATGGGTGATTGGTCAAATAAGGTATGGGTGACAAAAGGCATGGTTAAATACAGGTTGGATTATAGCCAGTGTACTGGAGAAGAAAAGGCTGGTACTCCAGGTTCTGTGGAACAAGCCATTGCCGGTCGTTATTGCGCTCGTCCGTTGCCGAATAATGGCAATTGCTATGGTGCAGATTTGCAAGATTGGTTTACTGATGGCAATCATACAAAAACCATATATGCTCTTCTTTCATTCAATAAAAACAACTCTCTTTACGAGATGAATGCAATAAATGGTTTTTTTCCTTTGGACGAATATCACGGCTCTGATCTCACTTATGGTAAGCAGAGTGTGAGTGTCTGGTGCCCGAGGGTTGAGCCAAGCTATGGTTGGTTAGCTGATTGTGTCGCTTGGAGATCGAATGGGCATCCATTGGCAACAGAAGCTTTTGTGAATTCAAGATCATTGCAGTCGAAGTGGCACAATTATCATTTTACAATGGCTGGCACAGGGACATTCAAATATTCAAGCACAAATAATGATGTTTTTGAATTTGTCAGCAATGATGATCTGTGGGTGTTTATAGACGGCAATTTAGTTGTTGATTTGGGTGGAACTCATACTCCGGCTCCTGCCAAAATTAATATTAATGCGCATGCGCTCTCCGAAGGCTGGGAGGATGGTTCCGAACATGTTATTAATTTCTTTTATGCAAACCGTCAAACAGATGGCAGTGGATTAAGGATTCGCATAGGTCTTTCCAGCTTAAGCCCTTCTCGTTTCGGATGTAATTAGGATTGCTATATTTCACAAAGCGGCAAATGCGGCGCAGAAAAGAGTTCAGGCTTTTGCCATAATGTCATTTCTTTGAAGTATATATTACTATATTTCAACTATGAGTAAAAAAATAGCTTGCTTGCCCCTCTTGTTCTTTGTTTCTATAGTTTTTTCACAGGATGTCATAAGGTTTGAAATTCCTGCAGATTTCGTGTCTGATGCGGAGGTTAAGCCTCAAAGGCCGGATACGGTTCAAAAGCTTGGGCCTATGAGCAATCAACCGCTTAATTTAGTGCTGCTTGCTGCAAAAGACACCGCAAGTTTTGAGACCTACTCTAGGAGGCTCGCTCTTGTGCGGGACAGTATCTCCGTGGCGCATAGAGCAATAGATGCGGTAAAAAAGAATTCGGTATCTTTTATGCCGGTGCTTGGGCCCAGAGGTGAATTTGAAAAACAATCGGAATACGATATTCGTAAGCATAACTGGGACAAAGAGCTTTTTGAAAGAACGGAACGCGATACCAAGTCTCTAACCGTGCGCTTGGAGGAGCTTGAAAGGGCAAAAAAGAAAATTGAAGAACACAGGGCTTTGATGTATGGTTCAATCAGCATAAAGTCTAATCCTGAGGCAGCTTCAATATATATAGGTAAAGATGAAATAGGGGCTACTCCGGCTGATTATAATCTTTTAATTCCTGGTACGGTAAAAATTAGTGTTCGCAAAGAAGGTTACAATCCTTGGGATACAACGTTTCAGGTTGCTCCTAGAGCAAAATTCATGTTTAATATATCTCTTGAAGAAAAGAGCATATTCAGCGAAGCAAACGAGATTGATTTTGTCGCTTTTTTAAAGCGGGATGCTGCTGTGGAAGGTTATAAATCAAGAATAAATGTCATTGAAGCTCGCAAGGTTCAGATAGATGAAGAAATAAAGCAGATTATGGAAAATTTTGCAAGAAACTATCCGCCGCTTGAGCCTCAGAGGGTTGATGAAACTCCTGATGCATTTAAAAAGAGACATGAGGCCTGGACAAGAGAGGGTATGCGCTCAGTAGCAGATTTTCAGAGAAAACATGCGAATTATAAGCAGAAGCTTGCTCGCTGCATTGCCGTGTTAAAAGATTATATTATAGCCACGCAAAGCAATATTGTTAACGCTGCTGTGTTCGCTGCGAAAATAGAGCTTGGCACCTACGATCCGGACAGTGAGCAGTTTGAACTTGTGGCCCAAGATACAGCGAGTGAAAAATCTCCGTTTTATTTTAGGGGCAGGGTAGGCATTCCTAGAGATACGGCGAGGATTATAGACCGTGCAGCTCCGAGCATTGTTACAAATTTACAGTTTATCAATTATCCGTTTGGTGAAGTAAATTTGGCTATGTCTAAGTTGTTGCTTTCTAGGAACGGTTTGAATTTTAAAGTTGATGGTTCTTTTAGCGAAATAGAGCGATATAAATCGGAAGAGGGTTATGCGGAATGGAAGCTTCGCGCAGATTCTCTTTTAAGCGGCAATTTAAAGGCTCAAGGTTTGGACTATGCTTATGCTATGGGTCGGGCAGCGGCGCAAGAAGCGACGGTTGCAGTGGCTAAAGAGAAAGAGTCCGGCGGCGGTGGCCTTGGCTGGCGTGGTTGGACAAGGATAATTGCTTTTACTGCGGCTTTTGCTTGCGGTGGAGCGGCTGTGTACAAACATTTGGAAGCTCAAAAAGAAGTTGACAAGTTGAATGATTTAATAAATAATCCGGTTGATAGCTCGGGGTGGATAGACACATATAATGAAACTGCAAATTTAATTAAGGATGTAGAATCTCATAGAAAAATTTTCAGTATTGCAGCAGGTGTATTTGCTTTTGGCGGAGTTGTAACATTTTTCTTTTAGGAGGCACTTATGAAAGAGCTCAATTTTGTTAGATTATCAATCCAGAAAATCCTCTTAATCGGGGTAGTCGGGATTTTGGCGTTTTCCTGTTCAACGGAAATAGAATCGCCGGAAAAGATTTTAGAATCAATCCGAAATTCCAGCGGTAGCAACGGCGAAGCAAGCTCCAGCAGTGGTACAGTAAGCTCCAGCAGTGGCGGAAGCGATCCGGCAGAGATGCAGTTGGATGTTATAATCCGGGATTTCCCGGTGGATCATGATGGGTTTGAAATGTTCGATCCGGAAACCAATTCGGCAAAGTGTGCCAAAGCATCAGGTGTTAGCACTAGCTTAAAGATTCCGAGTAATCAAATATGTTTCTCAGGAGAGTATTACGTGACTTGCAATAATGCAGGCAGCACCCCTCTAAGAGTTGGGGCGGATGCTGATGGCAAAAGAGGCTTTTCAAATGGACCTGACCAAACTATAACAACAACAGGAGGTTTGGGTAGCTGGAGCGACTTGGTATATGTAACAAAAGGCATGGTTGCAAGCAGGCTGGATTATAGCCAGTGCACAGAAGATGAAGAGGCTGGTGCTCCAGGTTCTGTGGATCAGGCCAAAGCCGGTCGTTATTGCGCTCGTCCGGCACCGGGGAATGGTCATTGCTATGGCGATGAGTTGGATACATGGTTTACAGACGGTTGGCCGCAAAAAACCATAAATGATGTTATTCAACTCAATAAAGTTGGCTCTCTTTACGAAATAGATGAAGTGTTTACCTCAGGCTTTTTCCCTTTGGATAAATATCCGGACGCTCAAACTAATGGCAAGCAGAGTTTGAAAGTCTGGTGCCCTCCGTGGACTCCTACGTATTCCCTTGGTCCAGTCTGCGAAAAGTGGAAAGCGAGTGCGGGTTATCAGTTGAGATATGAAGCTTCAAAAACTTTTGTGACCACCAATGGTTATGAAGATCTTTGGCACAATTATCATTTTACCGTAGCCGGTTCCGGGATATTCAAATATATAAGCGCAAATAATGATGTTTTTGAATTTGCCAGTGTTGATGACCTGTGGGTGTTTATAGATGGCGATTTAGTTGTTGATTTGGGTGGAACTCATATGCCGGCTCCTGATAAGCTTAAAATTAATGATATAGCTACAGCGAAAGGCTGGGTAGATGGTTCCGAGCATGTGATTAATTTCTTCTACGCAAGCCGTCAAACAGAAAACAGCGGCTTTAAGCTTCGCATGGCTCTTTCCGAATAAAGTTCTCCGTAGTTTTGGACAAGATTAGAATTGCTATATTTCACACTTTGTGTATTTTGACATACTTGTAATAGGCGGCGGCCACGCCGGAATTGAAGCGGCAAATGCGGCGCAGAAAATGGGCGTGAAGACCGCATTGATGGTTTTGGATAAAAAAAGCATAGGGCGAATGAGCTGCAATCCGGCAATAGGCGGCGTTGGCAAGGGTCAAATGGTGCGTGACATAGATGCAATGGGCGGCCTTATGGGAATTTTGGCAGACAAAGCAGGCATAATGTTTCGCACTTTGAATTCAAGCAAGGGGCCTGCGGTGTGGGGCAACCGGGCGCAATGCGACATGGATTTGTACAGCGAACTTGCGCAGAAAATGCTGAATGTGGAAATAATTGAAGGCGAAGCGACGTCGTTGGAAAAAAATGGTGAATATTGGCATGTAAATAATATGCAATGCAAAACCATAATAATTGCAACAGGCACGTTTTTAAATTCAAAAATGTTCACCGGCATGGACACGGTAACAATCGGCGGCAGAATAAATGAACCAAGTTCCGACCACCTGCCCTTATCGCTCAAAAATATAGGCATAAAAACACGCCGCTTAAAAACCGGAACGCCCAGCCGCATAGACCCTGCAAGCGTTGACTTTTTCAAATGCGAAGAACAAACCGGCGATGCAATACCATGGACTTTCAGCAGCAAAACCAACGCCGCAGATTTATGCAACACGGCAAAATGCTACTTAACCAGAACCACAAAAGAAACGCATAGAATATTAGAAGCTGCCTTTGAAAAAAGCCCGCTTTTCACAGGAAAAATCCAAGGCCCCGGCCCACGCTATTGCCCAAGCATAGAAGATAAAATAAAACGCTTCGCAGACAAAGACAGTCACCAGCTTTTTTTGGAACCTGAAACACTCAATGCACGCAGAATGTATGTAAACGGTTTCAGCTCCAGTTTGCCGGAAGAAACGCAAATAGAAGCTCTGCGTACAATACCAGGCTTGGAAAATGCCAAAGTTTTGCAAATAGGCTACGCCGTGGAATACGATGCCATAAACGCCACAGAATTGCACCAGACTCTTGAATGCAAAAAGTTCCCCGGTTTGTATTTTGCAGGGCAGGTGTGCGGAACAAGTGGCTACGAAGAAGCTGCCGCTCAAGGCATAATCGCCGGCATAAATGCGGCTCTCAAAATAAAAGGCGAACTGCCCTTTGTGCTTTCTCGTGCAGATAGCTACATAGGAGTTTTGATAGACGATATAACAACGATGGAGTGGAACGAGCCATACAGAATGTTCACAAGCCGTGCGGAGTATCGCTTATTTTTACGCTCAGACAATTCCGAGGCGAGGCTTTGCGAAAAGGCTCATGCAATTGGGATGCTAACAAAAGACGAATGGCAAAGCTATGAGCAGGAAAAGAGTAGAGTAGCGGAGGCTAGAAAATTTCTGAGCGAAAACTCCGGAACCCCGGAGCAAATAGCGCCGATTTTAGCGGATAGCGGCCAGGCATTGGTTACGGAGCGAACAAAATGGCTAACCATTTTAAAACGCCCGGGCATAAAAGCGGAAGATTTTTTTACAACGGCTTGCCCACAAGTTCCATTGACAAGAAAAGAGAAGTGGCATATACTTTCAGAAGAGCTTTACAGCGGTTTTTTCATTCGTGCAGCAGAGGAAATAGAGAATCAGCAAAAAATGGCAAACTTCAAGATTCCTCCGGATTTTGACTACAACAAAATAACTGCCTTGAGCATAGAAGCTCGCCAGAAATTAAGCGCAGCAATGCCGTTCACTTTGGGCGTAGCGGCGAAGGTTGCTGGGGTTAGGGCTGGGGATGTTGCGGTGTTGCGGCGAGTTTTTCTATATTCTAAGTTATGAACAAAATGGCTGTGAAAAAGATGACTGATGATTCTCCCGAATACAAGGAGAGCAATTTGTGGATTGTCGCAGGCACTCCAGAGGATTTGTGCAGGGAAATTTATACTTCCAGAAGATTGGCAATGCGGTTGAGCGGCGGTAAATATAATGTTGAACAACCTTTGAAAAAAAATATTGTAAAAAAATCTTTTGTTGCAAGCTAATTATGAAGAAAAAGACAAAGAAAACATTTGATATTATTCTGGAATCGGATTATAAGGATTTAATAAACATATTTATAGAAGAGAATGTTCAATTTTTGCTGATAGGAGGCTATGCTGTTGGTTTGCATGGGCACCCCAGACCAACTAAGGACCTGGACCTGTGGGTCTGGGCAAATGCAGAAAATGCGCAACTTGTTGTTAAATCTCTTGCGAAGTTCGGTGCGCCAATGCAAGATATCTCCGCACAGGATTTTGAAAAAGAAGGGACAGTTTTTCAAATAGGCGTTGCGCCGGTTCGTATAGATGTTTTAACTAGGGTTACAGGGGTAAAGTTTGAAGAAGCAATTCAAAATGCAAAAATGATGAAAATAGAGGAATTGAATATACCTACAATTTCTTTACAGGACTTAATGACAAATAAAAAAGCCAGTGGCAGACACAGAGATTTGGACGATTTGGCATCTCTAGAAAAAATTCTAGAAAAAAGTCAAGCGTAAAGGTTGAATTTTCTATATTAATACCCTATGGAAAATACGGAAAACGATTATAGTGGTTCAAATATTACCGTTTTGGAAGGTTTGGAAGCAGTTAGGGTTCGCCCGGCCATGTATATTGGCAGCACTGACGGCAGAGGTTTGCATCA
>WQSZ01000083.1 GCA_009787645.1 Candidatus Fibrimonadales bacterium
AATCGACAAAGCCGCAGCCACAATAATATTGCAACGATTCATCGAAGGGAATTTCTGATGCCATTATATTCCGAAGAAACAATCCAGCAATTAAAAGAAGCCGCAGACATAAGCATAGTGATAGAACAATTCGTACCGTTAAAACGCACAGGCGGTGGAAAATATCTGGGTCTGTGCCCATTCCACAACGACAGCCACCCAAGCATGAATGTAAACCCCCACATGGGAATTTACAAGTGCTTCGCCTGCGGAGCGGGCGGCAATGTATTCAAATTTGTGATGGAACACGAAAAGATGAATTTTCCATCCGCAGTAGAATTCGTAGCAAACACAGTTGGCTTTCCATTGCCAAAACTAACTCAAACACAAGACATTCACTACGAAGAAAAAGACCTGATAAGAAAAATAAACGAGTTTGCAAAAGACTGGTTCAAAGAGCAGCTTGCAAAATCAGACTCCGCAAAATCTTACTTGGAGCAAAGAGGCATAACGGAAAAAACAAAGGATTTATTTGAAATAGGTTATGCGCCGCAATCGGGATTGTTGCTGGCCGCCGGCAAAAATGGCTTTAAGCCTGAGATGATTGTGAAAGCAGGCTTGGCGGCAGAGAAAGATGGTCGTGCTATAGATAAATTCAGAGAACGCTTGATGATCCCAATATGCAATTTTTCCGGAGTTGTAGCTTTTGGAGGTCGTGATTTAGGTGGGAACAGCCCGGCAAAATATATGAATTCCCCGGAAACCTTGATTTACAATAAAAGCGAAATTCTTTTTGGCTTGAACAAAAGCCGCCGCGCCATTCCAAAAGAGGATAGCGTAATTTTGGTTGAGGGTTATTTCGATGTGATATCCATGTTCCAAAGCGGAGTGGAAAATGTTGTTGCCATTTCTGGCATTGGATTTTCCGATACTCAAGCAAAGTTGCTCGCAAGGTACACAAAAACTGCGTATATAAGCTTAGATGGCGACGAGGCCGGGCAAAAGGCAACGGAGCGGTGCATAGAAGTGTTGCTTGCGCAGAGTTTTTCCATAAGCGTTGTTAATTTGATGAGCGAGAGCGGAGAAAAAATTGATCCAGATTCTCTTGTTATGCAAGGTGGCGCAGAGGCGTTTAGAGCACATCAAGGCAAGGCAAAAAACTGGCTGAATTATTTGGCAGACAAAACCAAGCTTACATCTCCGGATGAAAAAGCGAAATTCGTTGAGAGAACAAAAAAGCTGATAGCCACTATGAACAATGCCGAGTTGAGAAATCAGTATTTGAATTTGTTGAAGGAAAGATTCGGGACATCGGTGAGCTTGCCTGTTTTCAGGCCAAAACCGCAAGCGGAGTTTGCGCAAAACACAGACGAAATTCATTGGAAGTCCTTACCGAGCATAGAGATTTGGCTGGTAAATGTAATTTTGAAAAATCCCGACCTTCAATCAACAGCCATCCAAATTTGCGACCCCAGCCTGTTATCTTCACGCTGGCTGGCCGAGCTTTTGGATTATGGCTATGCGCTTTACGAAGAAACCGGCAAAATAGAGCTTAGAACTCTCTACGATAAATTGCCCGACACACATAAAGATCTGCTAACGCATTTGCCGGAAAAACCCTGGACAAAAGAGGGCGCAGTAAAAGAATTCTCAAATGCCGTGCTAAAGCTCCGTATTTCACGCTTGAAGGTGGAATTAAAAACGGCAAGGGAAGATTTTGAGCGGTACAAGGAGATTCAGAGCCAAATTAAGCATTACGAAGATTTGGAACAACGGGCAAAAGACGGCGAAGATATTTTGAAATTTCTATATTAATACCATGAAAAAAATAATCCTCATTCTGTTCGTATTGCTGGCTATGACTTCTTGCCTGCAACAAAACCCGCAAAGCAACGAGGCTTTGCAAAAGAAAACCGATAGCCTTGCCACCGAGCTTGCCGAAGTGAAAAGCGTGCTGGACTTTGCCTTAAATGGAGCTTATGAAGATATTAAGCAGAAAATGGTAAATGCCAATAAGGTGCATGATCTGAAAATAAACGAAAGCCCCTCCATAGGCAACCCAAATGCAAAACTGGTGATAGTTGAATTCACCGAATTCCAATGCCCATATTGCGCAAGAATTGCTCCTGCGCTGGATTCAATAGTCCGTGCGCATCCGGACAAAATTCGTCTTATATATAAACACTTCCCGCTGAACTTCCACAAAGAAGCTCCCGCAGCAGGCGCAGCGGCCATAGCTGCCGGAAAACAGAACAAATTCTGGGAATACCGCTGGGCTTTGGCTCCTCATTTCAGCAGCCTGAACGATTCAACCTTTATAGCTGTAGCTGGGCAGGTAGGCTTAAATGTTGAACAGTTCAAAAAAGACATGGTTTTGGACGGCGAAAAACAGGCCATAATAGACCGTGACATGAAGCTCGGAATGGAAGTCGGAGTTCAAGGAACACCTAACTTCTACATAAACGGCAAACGCCAAGACAGGTTCAGCCCACAGCTTGTAGATCAGATGTTGAAGGAACTATATTAAAATGAACTACGAAGATGCCGGCGTGTCTCTCGCAAGAGCAGACAAGGCCATGATAGGTGTTAAAAAATCCGTCCGCACTACATTCAATGCCGGCGTGCTCGGCGATATAGGCAATTTTGGCGGATTGTTCACGCTTAATCATTTGGGTTTAAAAGACCCGGTTCTGGTATCTTCAGTTGATGGAGTTGGCACAAAATTAAAAGTGCATTTCGCTCTCAAAAGCCACGACCTGCCGGGGCAAGACATTGTAAATCATTGTTGCAACGATATTCTGGTTCAAGGTGCAAGGCCGCTTTTCTTTTTAGACTACCTGGCAACAGGCAAACTTGAAGCCGGAGTTTTGGAAGCCGTGGTTGAAGGCATGGCAAAGGCGTGCAGAGAAAACGACTGTGTTTTGATAGGCGGCGAAACTGCGGAAATGCCCGGCATGTATCACGAAGGCGAATACGATATCTCCGGGACCATAGTAGGCGTTGTTGAACGAGATGAAATTATAGACGGAAAAAAAATTACTCCGGGCACAGTTGTTTTGGGAATACCATCAACAGGCTTGCACACCAACGGCTATTCACTCGCTCGCAAAGCATTGGAAGCCGGGGGTTATAAATTAAACAGTGATGTCGGCAAAGTGTTGGCTGTTCCGCATCGCAGCTATTACCGCTCTTTGATAGATTTGGTTCACACTAAAAAATTGCAGGGCCTTGTGCACATAACAGGCTCAGGCTTTCAAGGCAACATACCACGCATTTTGCCAAAAGGCGTTTCCGTTAAAATAAACCGCTCTGCGTGGCAGGTTCCGGATATCTTCAACCTAATTCAAAAATGCGGAAACGTTGAAGATGACGAAATGTACAGAACATTCAATATGGGAATAGGCATGCTGGTATTCTCTGCACCATCCGACGTCGCAGAGATTCGCAAACACTTGGAAAATAAAGGCGAAACCGTATTTGAATGCGGGTGCGTAATTGAAGGAGAGAATGATGTGGTATTTTAGTTTGTTTCTGCTATTTTTAATAGCCTCTTGCGGTTCGACAAAACCTGTTACTGCGCAAAATGAGGATGCTGCTTCTCAAAAAAAGATAGACAACCTTGCCGCAGAACTCGCCGAAGTAAAGAGCGTGCTGGATTTCGCTTTGAAAGGTGCTTATAATGAAATAAAAAAGGAAATGGAAAATGCGAATAAAGCGCATGACATGAAAATAAACGAAAGTCCTTCAATCGGCAATCCAAATGCAAAACTGGTAATAGTTGAATTCACCGAATTCCAATGCCCATATTGTGCGAGAATTGCTCCTTTGCTGGATTCAATAGTCCGTGCAAATCCGGACAAAATTCGCCTTGTATATAAACACTTCCCGCTGAGCTTTCACAAAGACGCTCCTGCCGCTGGCGCTGCGGCAATAGCTGCTCAAAAGCAGGGCAAGTTCTGGGAATATCGCTGGGCACTAGCTCCTCATTACAACAGCTTGAACGATTCAACTTTTATAGCCGTAGCCGAGCAGGTTGGCTTAAACATTGGGCAGTTCAAAAAAGACATGGTTTTGGATGCGGAAAAGTTAGCCATAATAGACCGTGATATGAAGCTCGGAGTAGAAGTCGGAGTACAGGGAACACCCAACTTCTACGTAAACGGCAAACGCCAAGACAGATTCAGCGTACAGCTTATTGAGCAGATGCTAAAGGAATTGTACTGAACTTCATGATCATGGCATCTTCACCATCCATGTAATATTTTTTTCTCTCCGCAATTTGCGCATACCCCAATTTTTTATAAAGAGCAATCGCAACGGCATTGCTCTTTCTCACCTCCAAAAAAAAACTTTTAGCTCCTAATGCTGCCAATTCCCTGTGGCAATATTCCATAAGCATTTTCGCAAACCCCTTGCCTCGCTCGGCTTGGTCAACTGCTATGTACAAAAGCTCACATTCGTCAAGGACTATTTGCCATACGGCAAAAGCCTTCCTGTCCAAAACCCAAGTAGTGGGGTTCGGCTTCCATTGCGGCATAATAGCGGCAATCCATTCGCAATCCTGTTCAGTTGCAGGGCGGAGCATAACGTTTTAATTTACTATTTTTTCAACCATGAAAATCACTATTGAAATACTAAAGATGTCTCTGGGCGACCCTGTAACCATAGCCATCCTTTTGCTTTTGGCCTTTTTTTCCCTGATAACCTGGGGAATAATAATAACAAAACAGATTTCTCTAAAACACAAGCAATTGGCAAACTCCAAGTTTTATAAATCCTTTGCAAGAGTAAAAAACTTTGCGGAAATTGACGAACTTTCCGTAAAAGCCACCGAATGCCCTCTGAAAAACATAGCCGATGCCGTGCTTAAAGAATCTCAAAATCTGAGCAAGTTTGTGAGCGTTTCAACATTGGCTCCTCGCTCCGAAATGCTGGAAGATACAATGCAACGTGAAATTGAAGCGTGCAGGCTTGAGGAAGATCAAAGGCTATCTGGTTTGGCTATAATATCCAATGTGTCGCCGTTCTTTGGGCTTTTTGGCACTGTGTGGGGCATTATGCAATCTTTTTATGAAATAGGTTCGCACGGTTCCGCAGACCTGAGCATTGTGGCACCCGGCATAGCAGTTGCTCTTATTACCACCGTTGCAGGCTTGCTCGCTGCCATACCGGCATCCATGGCATTTAATTATTTTGTCTCTCGCAACAACCGCCAGGAAATTCTTTATTACAATTTCGCTTCGCATGTGCTCAGCTTATTTAAGCGTGCGGATTTGCAGGCAATAGAAAAACTCCTCGCAGACGGGGAATCCAGAAAATGAAGAGAAGCCGCAGCAAAGCTCTGAATCAGGAGATGAACTTAACAAACTTGATAGATGTTGTTTTTGCAATCTTGATAGTTTTTTTAATTTCTGCTCCCCTTATGAGCCAGGGCATAAAAGTAGATTTGCCAAATGCGGAGGCTCCAACGTTTGAGCAAAAAAAGATGTTGAAAGTAACAATAGACAAAGAGAAAAAAATTTATATAGATGATATGCAGGTGCAGATAGATGATTTCAACGAAATTTTTAAAGCCTCTTGGAAAGACGATGTTCCCGTTGTTATAAATGCGGATGAATCCGTGAATTACGGCATTGTGATGAAAGTTGTAACTCTGGTGCAGATAGCCGGAGTTAAGCAACTTGGATTTTTAACTTTAGACAAAAACCCGGAGAAAAAGAAGAGAAAATGAACGGACTTTATAATTATTGTGACAAAAAGCCCAAAGTCGGCAAGCGTGTGTTTATTGCGCCCGGAGCGTGCGTTATCGGTGAAGTTGAATTGGCAGATGACGTGTCAGTTTTTCACAACGCTGTTTTGCGTGGAGACATAAACAGCATAAAAGTCGGCAAAAAAACAAATATCCAGGACAACTCAACCGTGCACTTGGCAAGCGACAAAGGTGTTGTAATAGGCGAAGGTGTCACCGTTGGGCACAATGCTATTGTGCATGCGTGCATAATTGAAGATTACTGCATTGTTGGCATGGGTTGCTGCGTTATGGACGGCGCAAAAATAGGCCATCACAGCATAGTGGGCGCAGGCGCGCTTGTAACCGGCGGCAAAGAATTTCCCCCATATTCCTTAATAACGGGAAGCCCGGCAAGAAGGCTACGGGACTTGACAAAAGAAGAAGTTGAACATTGCGAAACAAGTGCTGAACATTACGTTGAAGTGAAAGATAATTTTCTAAATTCAATCTAATGCAAGCAAATGAGATAATAGCGGAATACGGAAAACTTGTTCGCTTTAGCCATACGCTCTTTGCTTTGCCTTTTGCGCTCGCCTCCATGTTTGTTGCAGCGCACGGTTTGCCCGATGTTAAAATTCTGTTGCTCATTCTCACCTGCATGTTCACTGCTCGCAATGGCGCAATGGCTTTTAACAGGCTTGCAGATGCAAAGTTTGATGCTCTTAACCCACGCACCGCACAACGCCACATACCTGTCGGTAAAATTTCAAAAAGAAACGCAGCTCTGTTTGTAATAGCAAACGGTGCGGCATTCGTTTTCTTTGCATGGCTTTTGAATTCCCTGGCTTTCTATTGCTCATTGCCGTTATTTTTATTTCTGCTCTCATATTCGCTCTGGAAAAGATTTTCATGCCTCTCGCATTTTATGCTCGGCGTTGCCATAGGGCTTAGCCCGCTCGGAGCCTGGATTGCGGTTACGGGAGATTTTGCTCTTTTCCCTGCCGCCTTGGGTATGATGCTTATGCTTTGGATGGCCGGATTTGATATAATTTATGCTAGCCAGGATATTGAATCGGATAAAAAACTGGGTTTGCATTCCATGCCTGTGAAATTCGGAGTGAAAAATTCCATGCTTATCGCATTGCTGTGCCACTTTGCAATGCTCGGAGTTGCGGTATTTACAGGTTTTTGGTGGAATTTGGGTTTGCCGTGGTGGGTAGCTTTGGCTATAATAGCTCTTGCGCTTTTGTATATACATATATTCAGAAAATCAAATGATTTGGACAGAGTGAATAGAGACTTTTTTTTGGCGAATATTGCGGTTAGCTTTTTAGTTATGTTTGGGCTTGGAGCCCTGGTTTTTACAGGAGATTTAAATGCGTTTTTTCCCTGACAATGTCGGTTTTTGGCGCAAGTGGAGCGTGTATTGCATCATGTTCATAGGCGGTTGCCTGCTCGCTACGAATATTTTCAAGGCAGATCCCAATGTGGTGAGCGATGCCGAGTCTCTTATGTGGATTGGTGGCGGAGCCTTGCTGCTCGGCATTGTTATGCAGGTTTTGCAGAACCGGAAAAAGTGATTATTCCCAGCGCAATTATCGGAGCGGTTGCCGCTCTTAGCCTTGTATCGCAAAGCGAGAGAAAAGCGGCTCCTTTATTTTTTATAGCTTCAAGTTCGGTTGGGGAAAACCCACCCTCCGGTCCTGTTAATACAGCCAATTCCCCAACAGGTGGCTTGCATTTTTCGCCATTTTTTTCGCAAACAATCAAGTTTCCATTGAAATTTTCCAAAAATTCGCTTAAATAAATCGGTGCTTTTATCTCCGTTAGCCAGGATTTGCGGCTTTGCTTTAAAGCGGCCATGCTTTTCGCTTCCATTCTGCGGCGAAGTTTGCCTAAATCCGAGTCTCTTGGCTCTTGGCTTCTTTCCGTTCTAAGGAGGTGTATTGCGGCAAGTGGAAATTGTGCGGCGTGGAAGGTTATTTCCTCTTCGCTGCCGTCTGAGAGGCAACTGATTGCCAAGTGAATTTTTGGGCGTTGCTCCTGTTCGCTTATGTCTTTTACCAATATTTTGCAGGCTTTTGGGTTTGGGTCTAAAATTTCCGCATTTGCCAATCGGCCTTTTCCGTCGCACAGAATTATGGAATCTCCGGCGTGAGCTCTAAAGGATTTTACTACATGAGAACTTTCGTCCGGATCTAAGATTGTTTCGCCGGATTGCAACTTTTCAATGAAAAAGTTACTATCTAATTTCATAAGAAGAGGGAGAGGGATTCGAACCCTCGTTACGTGAGTAAACACGCTTTCCAAGCGTGCGCCTTAAACCACTCGGCCATCCCTCCTAGAAGATGGGA
>WQSZ01000084.1 GCA_009787645.1 Candidatus Fibrimonadales bacterium
CAGAATGCCTTTGCGCGCGTTTTAAGGTAGCTGGAAGCCACGAACGCAAGCTCGGTACCCATTTTTGATCCCCCGAAAATAAACGGCAAATTCAAGCATCTATGAGCCAAAGGAGCCTGCGCCGCAAGCTCGCCAAATTTGTTTTTGCAACAATTCGCCATTATGGGGTTAATATAGAAAAAGTCTCAGGCATTTCAAAAATCTCTCGCCATAACGCTCCATTTTCACCTGCCCCACTCCAGATACATTCAAAAATTCCGCCTCGTTTTTCGGCATTTTCAGGCACATATCTATCAATGCGCTGTCCGGGAAAATCACAAATGCCGGCACATCCTGCTCCTTTGCAATCTCAAGCCGCAGGTCACGCAGAGCCGTGAATAGCTTATTGTCAATCTGCCGAACTGTAAATTGCTTTTTGTTCTCTGCAATTTCCGCTTTTGGTTTTTCTTTTGAAAGCTTCATCTGAACTTTTCCACCGCCATGTAGAATTTCAGCGGCGTGCTCGCCGAGTTTAACAACAGGATATTCATCGTCCGTTTTCAAAAGATAGTCACTCAAAATTAACTGTTCTATAATTTCTCGCAGCACTTTATCGCTTTTTTCGCAAATACCATAAGTTGATAGCTTGTCAAAACCAAGGCGCAACACCTTTTCGCTTTTACTGCCTTTGAGCACTTCTATCAAAAGCTTCACCCCGAACCTCTCCTTCATTCTCGCAACGCAGGAGAGAATTTTCTGAGCATCAATCGTTATGTCCACCATTTCAAAATTCGTGTTGCAACTGCCGCAATTCTCGCAGCAATTAGGCGGCTTTTCTCCAAAATATTTAAGAATATATCCACGCAGGCAATCATTTGTGGTGCAGTAAAATGTCATCTCTCGCAAACGCTTGCGCTCACGTTCCTTGAGCACTTTTTCAGTTTCTTCGTCGGGATATTCGGCTTCCTTATCGTTTTCAATCATCCACAAATTTGTGCGCACATCCTGCTTGCTGTAAAGCAAAACACAATTGGCCGGCTCTCCGTCTCGCCCTGCACGTCCGGCTTCCTGATAGTAACTCTCCATGTCCTTTGGCATATTGTAATGCACAACAAAAGACACATTGGATTTATCTATTCCCATTCCAAAGGCATTTGTCGCAACCATAATCTTCGCACGATCATATAAAAAATTATCCTGATTGTCGTGGCGTTCGGTGTCGGCAAGCCCGGCGTGATAACGTGAGGCATTGTATCCGTCTGTTTTCAATTTTTCGCAAACTTCTTCAACGGAAGCACGAGTTGCGCAATATACAATTCCGTTCTTTTCCTTTTTGTTGTTCAAAAATGCGGTGAGCGCAGAATACTTATCCTTATCCTTGGCTCTCTGCACTTCAAAATAAAGATTTTGACGGTCAAATCCTGTAATCAAGGCGACCGGTGAATTCAACTTGAGCAAGTTCGCTATGTCTTCACGCACTTTTGTGGTTGCAGTGGCTGTAAATGCAGATAAAACCGGACGCTGTGGCAAGCTTGCCACGAATTCTGGTATTTTGGCGTAGCTTGGCCTGAAATCCTGCCCCCATTGTGAGATGCAGTGAGCTTCGTCAACGGTGAGCATTGATATATTGGCGTGCTGCGCAAATTGCAGAAAATCCTGAGAGAGCAACCTTTCGGGGGCAACGTAAATAAGTTTATAGGTTCCGTTCAGAGCATATCGCATCACTTTTTCTATTTGCCATCCGGTTAGCGAAGAATTTATATAAGCCGCAGAAATTCCCGATTGCGTCAAGGTGTTTACCTGGTCTTTCATAAGCGAGATGAGCGGTGAAACAACAAGCGTTATGCCGGTTTGCATAAGAGCCGGTATTTGAAAGCATATAGATTTGCCCGCTCCTGTGGGCATTACGCCCAGAACATCTTTGCCGTCAAGCGCTGCGTTGATAAGTGTTTCCTGTCCGCTGCGAAAATTGTCGTAACCAAAATAACGTTTTAAAGTCTCCAATGGGGTCATATTGTTCTCTTAAAACGCCCGTATATGCTTCGCTATTTTTTCACGCAAATCTCTCGGTACAATCGGCTTGGTCACAAAATCACAAGCCCCAAGATTCATGGCTAAACCGGGATTATTTGCAGAGTCTCCGGACAATAAAAGAAGAATCGGAGTATCCTTGTGCTTGGGAGATTCCCGTATAAATGAAACAAGATCCAAATCGTCCGAGGCAAACATCTTATATTCCAGCAGAAATAAGTTAGGCTCTCTTAGCTGCAAAAAATCCTTTACCTCATCTTGCTTTGACAGCATATACACTCTGTATTTATCACGTAGCGCATAATAAATTGAGAACTTCTTTTGTATCATCTCCCTGAGCGGACCAACATATTCATCACGCAAAGCATGATTAACCGCACCCAGCATGCCAAAATCTTCGTCAACAACAAGGATAATTGGTTTGTCACCGGACTCCTCATCCTGTAAAAGATAGTCACGATTTTTTGAATTCAACTGGTTGTCAATACGTTTAATCAACTCCGCATCGGAAAATGGTTTAGCCACGTAATCGGAAGCACCAAGGCTAAAACCCCTAATCATGCTTTCCTTGTCATCTTTTCCTGTAAGAAAAATAACAGGGATATCCAAATAACGGCTGTCTGTTTTTAATTTTTCTATTGCCTCGTAGCCATTCATTCCGGGCATATTTATATCTAACAGTATTAAATTCGGTTTTATGAAATCTATCATGTCAAACATTGCAACAACGGATTGAAAGGGGTAAACTTCATAATAGTCTTTGAGCCTGCTTTTCACCGATATAAGATTATGATTGACATCATCAACATAAATAATACTCGGGCGATTAGTTTTCTTTTTTAAAGACTCCTTGTGCTTGTCCGGATTAAATTGACGTTCTATGCGTTCAATTAACTCCGGATCGGAAAACGGTTTGCACACATAATCAACTGCACCAAGACTAACACCTTCAAGTACGCTTTGCCTGTCTCCTCTGCCTGTTAAAAAAATAACCGGTATGTTCGCATAGCGACTGTCTGCTTTTAATTTTTTAATAGTATCATACCCATTCATTCCCGGCATATTGATGTCTAATAATATTAAATCAGGATTAAAGTATTCAAGGATTTCAAACAGCCTGGCAGCAGACTGCACAAGATAAAGTTCATAATGCTCCTTGAGACGGCTTTTCACCGACACCAAACTGAAATTTACATCATCAACATAAATAATTTTTCTGCGAATACTTCCCATAAATTATCTCCTAGTCGTTTAAATTAGAAAGTTTTTGAACTATATGCACAAAATTCATCATATCTATATTCTCCCGTAACCAATTCGCAAGACCGTTGTCATCCGTATATTGATATTGCTCTATCTTCTCCATAGCCGCATCTGCACCGTCCATATCGTAAGCCTTGCAAGCTATTAAAAGATCAGCCAGCACATCAAAGTCCGGTTTATCCTTTTTTGGCTTTGGGTTTTCCGCATCTATGGCCGAAAGTACGCTTTCAAGATCGGAGATAAGTTTTCCGGCAGTTTCAAGAAATTCAGGATTGTATGTTTTTATATAGTTAAAATCGCCGGCCTTTGCCGCCATTTCCAGATCTTTTGCGCTTTTACCTACCTGCTCGGCAAAAATATCAAGACTTGCCCCCTTAATGCCATGAACGGTTATTTCGTAATCGGTAAGTTTATCCTCGCTTATAACCTCTATAGATCTGAGCATGGAGCCGATATTAACCGTGTATGAACGCAGAACCTTTAAATACGTTGCTTCATCGTAGCTATATCGCTTAAGCCCTTCTTGTATATTTAATCCGACAATTTCCTTATTAAGCATAAGTGGAGATATATCATCTGTTCCGAATTCTTCCTGTTCCGGTTTAAGCCTTTCCAGCAAAGTACGCAATTGATCAAAAAAATCAGGGATAGATTCAGTTACCAGATTTATATTGCGGGCACGGCCAGCCTGTTCCAAAATAAGCGCAGTTTCCGAAAGTTCCAGCTCTCCGACATTTGCAAGAGAACTTTTAATGCCGTGAATCATAACGGTAAACTTATGCAAATCATCATAGTTTTCAAACCATCTTGGCTGGGCACTCAATTCTTCTAAAAGAGCTACAACCTTAGCCGCATCTCTTACAAAAGATTCCGTAAGAAGCGCAGCATTATCATCGTTGTTGTCCATATCAAAATTACTGCGACGAGCAGCATCAATTACATCTTCGGGATGCTTGTCACGAATAAGCCTGTTCAAAACAAAATCCAACTGGCGAATATCTATGGGCTTGGCAATGAAATCGTCAAAACCGTTTCGCAGGAACATATCTGCCTGACCCGCCACAGCATTGGCCGTGAGCGCAACAATTGGGTTTGCATATCCCAAACCGCGAAGACGTTTCGCTGCCTCAATGCCGTCCATATCGGGCATCATGTGATCCATAAACACAATATCATAAGTTTTGCCGCTTTTTATTTTGTCAATGGCAATCAAACCGCTCATGGCCGTATCGATCTGCAACCGATAAAGTTTCATAAGACCAACGGCTACATACAGATTTGTCTCCACATCATCAACAATCAAAACTTTTCCGTAAGGCATTGGATCGCGGGCAATCTGAATTCTTCTTCTTTGCGTAATATAATTCATTCGGAATTTCTTCAGGCTTTCCACCACATCTTTGCCCAATACTTCGCAATCCACAGTTTCTTGCGGCAACCGTACTGTAAACAAAGAGCCTTTGCCCGGTTCGCTTTCAACACTTATTTCACCCTTTGTCAGGTTTATTAAACGCTGGGCAATAGCCAAACCAAGCCCGGTTCCTTCAACCGTTTTGCTGTTTTTGCTGCGAAAACGGGAATACTCGTCATACATGTGGCTTAACTGTTCTTTTGTCATGCCATATCCCGTATCACGCACGCTTAACACAAGGCGAGATTCATTGAAATCAACCGACAGCGTGACTCTACCGGCGTCCGTATATTTGAAGGCATTGGATAGCAGATTATTCAAAACCTGCTTTATGCGAAGCTCATCGCCGATCAGTTTTGCAGGTACATTTTCGTTAATTTGGAGTTCAAACTCTATGGGTTTGCTCTCTATGCGCATCATATTCAGTTGCACGGAATCGTTTATCAGGCTTGCAACCTTGTATTCCGCAGGCATTATATCCAGCTTGCCGGCTTCTATTTTGGAGAAATCAAGTATATCGTTAATTATACCCAATAGCAAATTGCACGAACTGTATATTTTGCCAAGCCCGTCTTCTACCTCTGCGGCAAGTTTACCTTTTTGCATAAGAATTTCTGTGACGCCCAAAATGGCGTTCATAGGTGTACGAATTTCGTGGCTCATGTTGGCCAAGAATATGGATTTGGATTGCGAAGCCAGCGCAAGTTCATGAGTTCGTTCCGTCACAAGTTTTTCCAGATGTTTACCGGCACGGCGGCTCCTGGCAAAAAGAACAACAAGCAGAATCAACACACACGAAGATAAAATAATAGATCCTATGAACCACGGTTTCTGCGCTTCTGCCAACTTTAGGCGATAATCATAAGTTTTGTGCCGCCATTGCCCCGAAATCGCCTGCGTATCTATCATCTCAAGTGCCTTGTCTATGATTGAGCGCAAAACGGTATGGTCTTTATTTATTCCGAATGCCGCTTCAAAATAATTGTCCAATAAGATATTGGCTTTAAAACCGGCAAGCTCTTGATAATTTGTCAAGTACAAAAGCCTGCTATAACTGGTCATAACCATGTCCACATCACTTTTTTGCAAAGCTTCAAGAGCAGCGTCTTGACTACCATACATTATGGTCTGCGGATGATTCGGAAATAATCTCAAAAAAAACTCCGAGTGCGCCGTGCCTTTGCTGAGACCTACTTTTGCGGAATATACTCTGTTAATATTGATATTTGGATATTCCACTTTGGATATAAGCACGGACTGCTCGGTCATAAACGAATTTTCCGGCCATATAAAGCGTCCTTGCCTCTCTATTGTGGGAATGAGTTCTGAAACTATATGCACTTTTCCGGCTTCAAGCATGCGCATCAGTTCATGAAAATCCGTGCGCTCATCGTTGACAACCGAAAATTTTACCCCCGTAAGCGCCTCCACCTCTTTAAGCACATCAACGCATATTCCCTCCCATTCTTTATTGTGGGTGCTGTAAAAACTTACCGGATAATTATCGTATTCCGCAGCAAACGGTATAACGGGATTTTCTCTTATATACTCTCGCTCCTCATCGGTAAGCTTAAGAAACAGCTTGTATTTTAAATATTCCTGCTCACCTTTATCATACAATTCATTTAAATAACGAACCGCTCCGTTTTCCAAAGCTTTTTGCACAACAGATATAATCGGTGCAAGTCTCGGATTTTGTGTTGAAAAAGAAACCGGAGAATATAAAAGCGGATAGAAATCACTTAACGCAACATCACCGTAAATATCAAAAAATTCTTCCTGTACGCTCTCGGTAATAATTGCATCTGCTTTTCCGCTTTTCAGCAATTCATACGCTTCATCATATTCAGATACATATACGGGTTCAAATGCGCCATCGGCATAAGACAAAACATCTTCGGCTATTGTGGTTTTTTCTTGAAGCACATAGAGGGGCAAGCGTGTTTGGCTTATTTCCGAAAAAGGCGCACTGCCTTTAATGCGAAAATATTTTATAGAACGCTGGGCTATGGCATCGCTCATAATATAAGTTTTCCGGCGTTCATCGTTTGCCGTCAGATCACCGGTAAAATCTATTTCACCGCTTGCAAGCCCATCAAGCATGGGTATCCATGCGTAATGCTTGGGTACAAACTCAATCCCGAATAATTTGGTCAGCCATTCGCATAAAAGAGCCGTATATCCTCTTATTTCTCCATTTTCATTGAGAAACGCATCGGTACTCCGCAACATTCCATAAGTAAATGGGGTCCCCTGCGCCCGAAGATTTTCAATTGCGGCAATTTCTTCATCGGTTATGCCCGGAATATCACGGTATGATGAAAACTTTGCAATAACATCGGATTGCTCATTAGGAGAACTGCCACAGCCGAAAAATATGAAAAAAAACGATGCTATAACAAAGAAAAGGGCTTTCTTGGGAATCATGCTAATAATATAGGAAATAAGTATTTATCATACATTATTTTTTGAAAAAGCGGTGAAAAAAAATTAAGTGACTGCATTTTGCAAACAAATGTTTACATTTTTGCATTTTTTCGAAAAAAAAATCTCTGAACTCCGTCTAATAGGTAAAAAGAGGAGATTGCTATGAAAAAAGCATATTTTTGCATTGATGGCTTTACATTCAAGCGCATAAGCGACTTTTACAAGTATGAGCATAGAAGGAGATCCAGGCTAAACATAGCCGCTATGGAAACCTTTCTGCGCTACGAAATAGAACGCAGGTTTGAATGGAAAAGCGGACTTGATCACCTTGAAGTGGAAAAGCACTTCTATCACCCAAATGAAAGCCCACAAAGAATTCATTACAGGATAGAGGTGGAAAACGCCATTTTGAAATTCGAAAGAGCGTTGACGGAATCCGGCTATGATATGCATTATGCCCAATACGGAAGTGATTTTAGCCCAAGACCAAATGAGAGCATATACTCGGACTGGCTAATAGCCAAACAACTGCGAAAATATGATGTTTTCGCTATTCTCACAACGCAAGGCCAATATACGCATCTTTTGCGGCAAAACTTGATGTGCGAAGTTCCAACCATGCTTATAGGTTGGGAGGCAGTCTGCGTAAACTCCTCCGGGGAACCGAGTTGGTGGAAAACCGATAAAGCCTTGATAAATTACGCAAGCACATTTTGCCCGCTGGATAGAATCCTCAACAAGCCGGACACGGGGCATCCGTTTGCGGATCTTATGTTTGAGAGAGTATCTTTACCCAGGTATCCTTTAAACCGACGGTACGGTTGAACACCGGTTTTTGAGGCGTGGAATCCTTT
>WQSZ01000085.1 GCA_009787645.1 Candidatus Fibrimonadales bacterium
TACCTCTTAGCGGAGAACGAGGGACTCGAACCCCCAAGCCTGACGGCGGCGGTTTTCAAGACCGCTGACTTACCAATTAGCCTAGTTCTCCAGAGGAAAGAAATATAGAAAAATCATTATATTGTATTTATTGTATTTTGTAAGTAGCTTATACGTATTTTCTTTGTAAAAAATCATTTTTTTGAAGAATTTTCCCGTTTTTTGCCAAATTCTTTCTTATATTTCCCTTGGAATGATACGAGCTTCTACACTGGAAAAAATTTTATTTATCATTTTCGATTGCTTGGTTAGTGCCGCATGCTTCTTAATGCTTTTTCCAAAATATTCGGATTTTACCGCTTTGGTAGTCTTAATATGGTTCTTGATATTCATGTGTTCAGGATTCTACCGCCGCTGGCTCTTGGATTCCAGAACTGCGCATGTCATGCATATTTTGAAAGTTGTCTGCATAGTCTATTGCTTTGCCGTAGCCATGATGCTCGGGCACTACGAGCTGAACATTCATGGCTTTTTCAACGACATAATTCGAATAACAGGATACTTCTTTTTTGTCTGGTTTTTGATCAGTTGCTTTAGACTTTTGATATGCGGGTTCCTGAGAATTTTTTTAAAAAGAGGCTGGGGTGCAGACTGCATCCTTCTGCTGGGCCAAACTAACGAAGCCGAGGAATATTCACACCTGTTCAGAAAAAATCCGCAACTGGGAAAAAAAGTGCTGGCGATCATAGAAGAAAACGAATACCCGGAACTGCCCAATCTAATTAAAAAGCACAATGTGCAGGCTATTGTGATAGCTCATCGCAGCAGCTCCGAAAAAAAGATAAATGAGATTTTATATTGGGTGGCGCATTTGCCCGTGCAAGTCTATCTGGTTCCGAATCTGTGGGAATGCGCAAAGAATTTCAAAACATCGCATCAGCCCATGCTTGTTCACACCAAAGAACTGCAGGAAATCTTTGTGATGAATCTGCTACCGTGGCAAGCAACCATAAAAAGAATTATGGATATAACCATTGCCATATTCCTGCTCGTGTTCACATCGCCTTTGCTCTTGCTCACTGCCATTGCGATAAAGCTTGATTCCAGAGGTCCCGCCTTTTACAAACAGCAGCGAATAGGCTTGTATTCCAGGCCCTTTACCATTTACAAGTTCCGCTCCATGTACATAGATGCGGAAAAAGACGGCCCTCAGTGGGCAAAAAAGAATGATAGCCGCATCACAAAGGTCGGGAAAATAATTCGCAAATTTCGCATAGACGAAATACCTCAGCTTTTATGCGTATTGAAGGGCAATATGAGCATGGTGGGTCCTCGTCCGGAGCGTGAGGTGTTTATAGAAGAACTCCGCAAAACAATTCCGTTTTATGCGAGCCGTTTAAAAATGAAACCGGGTTTAACAGGCTGGGCTCAGGTTCGCCACCATTACGATAACGACATTGAAGATGTGAAAATTAAATTGGGCTACGATATTTATTATCTATCCAACGCCTCAATCCTTCTGGATATTCAAATTTTAATCAGAACCATATACGTAGTGCTAACGGGAAAGGGCGCGCAATAAAATTCATGCACTGACATTTTTCTACATTTCCCCCAATGCTCAAAAAGATATCCATATCATCCTTAATGGACACTAGCGGTGTTACTTTTGGTACAAGTGGTGCACGTGGGCTTGTAAGCAATATGACCGATGAAGTTTGTTTCGCCTATACCCTTGCCTTTTTGCAACAAACTTCCGACAATCCTAAAAAAATCGTAGCCTTTGGCGGAGACCTTAGACCCAGCACTCCTCGCATACTGGCTGCCTGCATGGAAGCGGCAAAAAGCTTGGGATTTAAATGCGAATATCATGGATTTTTGCCAAGCCCTGCGCTTGCGCTCTACGGAATAAAAAAAGGCATTCCAAGCGTTATGGTAACCGGTAGCCACATACCCGATAACAGAAACGGAATAAAATTTTGCAGTAAATTCGGAGAGATAACAAAGGAAGACGAAGTGGGCATTCGTTCGCAGAATGTGGAAATTCCCGAGGCTCTTACGATAGGCAAATTGCCGCGCTCGGTAGGAAAAGCGATTAAAATGTACAAGGATTATATTTTAAATATGTTTCCGAAAGATTCATTGCAGGGAACAAATATCGCATTTTATCAGCACTCTGCGGTTGGCAGAGACATTGCCGTTGAAATTTTAACCGAACTCGGAGCGAATGTAACAGCGGTTGGCAGAAGCGAAATATTTGTGCCTGTGGATACGGAAGCCATTCGCAAACAGGACGCTGATTTTGCAAAACAGCATTGTGCCGGCAACGAGTTTTTTTGCATGGCGAGCACAGACGGAGATTCCGACAGACCACTCCTTTCCGATGAAAACGGAAACTGGTTCAGAGGCGATGCGCTTGGAATTTTAGCGGCCAAAGCTCTGGGAATTCAAGCGGTTGCTATTCCTGTGAGTTGCAATACCGCAGTGGAAAAAAGCGGCTTTTTCAGGCAGGTATTGAGAACGAAAATCGGAAGCCCTTTTGTGATTCAAGGAATAAAAAAATTGCAGGAAAAATATAAAACCGTCGCAGGATTTGAGGCAAATGGCGGATTTTTAACCGAAGGCTTAACAACAAGAGATGCGCTCACCCCGATTATAGCGACCATTATTGAGAGCAAAAAACGAAATTTAAAACTCTCTGAATTTTTGGCAAAACTGCCACCGAGATATACGGCAAGCGGCTTGGTAAAGGAGTTTTCGCCTAAACTAGCAGACAAAAAACTAAAAGAACTGCAAGACGGCTCTTATGATTTTTTCAAGAATGATTTTGCGAAAATAGCCGGCAAACCGGTCTTGGTAAATACCACGGACGGCTATAGAATGGGATTTGGAAACGACAATATAATTCATTTGCGAAAAAGCGGCAATGCGCCGGAATTCCGTTGCTATACTGAGAGCAAAACACTGCTTGAAGCGGAAAACTTAAATTATAATTGCCTGCAAATTATAGAACGCTGGAAAATTGTGGAAAGCCTCACGCCGGAGCAAAATAAACAGGCGGAAAAAGAAATAAATTCCCAGGATTGGAGGCTGCTGGCAGAACTTACAGAGATGGCTCGCAAGCAAACAGCACCGGCTGAAGACTGCATAGACCCTATGAGTTTTGAAATGCTGAAAGCCAATCCTAAGTTCAACGAATTTGAGCAAATGGGCAACGAGATTTTGGCAAATGGGCAAGTGGCAGCGTTTTTGCTGGCAGGCGGCCAGGGTTCAAGGCTGAATTTCAACGGACCAAAAGGCACATTCAAACTTGAAGCTCTTGAAAAAACCATTTTCCAGATACACGCCGAAAAAATAAAAAACATCCCTTGGGTTATAATGACAAGCCCGCTGAACCATAAAGAGACCACCGAATATTTTGAGCAAAACAATTATTTTGGGCTGGAAAAAAAGAAAATCAAATTCATTAAGCAAGGCACAATTTGCGCAATGACTCCAGATGGAGCACCTGTGTTTGAAAACAACGGTCATTTAGCTCTTGTCCCGGACGGCAACGGAGGCTGTTTCAGAGCGCTTTCTTCAAGCGGAGCTTTGAATTGGCTAAGGGAGCAAAAGATAAAATTTGTTTTTCTATACGGCGTGGACAATATTTTGGCAAAGCCATGCGACCCAGCGTTTATAGGCGCATTCGCAAGTTCAAAAATGGCAGCAGCGTCAAAGGTTGTGAAAAAAAAGAGCCCGGAAGAGAAAATGGGTGCATTCGCATTGAAAAACGGCCTGCCAACGGTTATAGAATACAGCGAGATTCCAAAAGAAAGGCTTGCGGAGTTTACCGGCGGAAACATAGTTGCGCATTTGTTCTCAATGGATTCCCTTAAAAAACTGGAAAACGAGCCTTTGCCCTGGCATTTGGCTGTTAAAAAAGTTTGCGACGTTGAGGGCGCATTCAAATTTGAGCAATTCTTATTCGATGCATTCCCAAAGCTTGGCACAATGTTCTTGGCAGGCGTTGAGCGTGAAGAAGAATTCGCCCCGATAAAGAACGCAACGGGAGAAGATTCCCCTGAGAGTGCCGTGAAGCTGTTTAAAAAGGCTAAGTAAAAGTTTTTCTATATTCTCTCCTATGAGTAATATTCCTATTAACGTCACCGTCAGGCACTTGGAAGAGCCTGCGTCTAAATTTCAGCCCGTTATTCAAAGCGAACTCGGGAAATTGGAAACTTATTTTACCAATATTACAGACTTTTCCGTTGTGATAGAAGGTATCTCAAAAGTTGCAAACGGAGTTGAGCTTAAACGCAAAGTTGACATAACCGCTTCAATTAAGGGCAATTCGCTTGCAGCCACGGCAGAAGAAGAAAATTTCGGCAAAGCCTTGGATATGGCTATCTCAAAAATAAAGGCACAGCTTTCAAAGCACACCGAAAAAGCACGCGAGCACAAAAGCGTTCCAACGGCTGAAGTAGTTAAATAAAATGCGATGCGAGCACTTCAAAGCCTCTTCCGGAGCCTTGAGTGCACGTATTCACAGCAACACCTTTGAACGGTTGCTGCACAGCGCAATAAACCCCGAACAGGAAAAAGACCGGTTCAGGCCCAAAACCATTTCTGAAGTTGTCTTTGCCTACGGCACAGGCTTGGGCTATCATTTGGAATTTCTCAAAGACCTGCCGCCAAATAAAATAAAGCTCATAATCCTCTGCGACGCCTTCCCTGAAAACCTGAAAATTGTAAAAGAAAAATTAGCAGGGCTGCCTGTAATGCTATTCAATGAAAATTTCCAGCAGATATCGGGCAACATTACGGTAATCCGCCACCCCGCCGCCGCAAGGTACTGCCAAATAGAAGCAGAAAATATTTTAAAAAAATTGTTGGTAAACTCTCAATTCTCAACTCTCAGCTCTCAACTAAAAATTGCTGCACCTTTTGATAGCCACTTTCTTCAACAAGAAATTTTAAACGCCCTAAAAGACCTAAACATCGCATACACAACGCTTCCTCAAGAAAGCGAAAACCCTGCTGCGCTGGAATCCCTGCTTATGGAGCAATTTCAAGCGCACACTCCCGGCCTTGTGCTTTGCGTGAATGCCAAAGGCATAGACTCCGAGGGTATATTGCTCAGCGTTTGCCGCAGATTTGGGGTGCCTGTGCATATCTGGTTTGTTGACGACCCACGACCCATAGCTTGTTTGCTGAACAAATCGCAGTGCGCAAACATCTTCGCATGGACTTGGGAAAAAGCCTATATCCCGTGGCTAAAAGAAAAAGGATTCGCAGGCGCAGAGTGGCTACCATTGGCGGGTGATTCAAATTTGTTTTATCCGCAAAACACAAAGCCTGTTTACAATTTAATGTTCACAGGCTCGGCAATGGCAGGAGAATTCTTAGACAAAATATGGAAGCGCATTCCCTACGATGAACAAGAGGCTTTGCACATAGCGCAAGAGAGCGCATTTCAAATTTTAACCGGAAAAATGAGCGCAGATCAAATTCCCGGAGACACAAAAGATGAAGCCTGGTTTGCAAGCTATTGCATTCATCTTGCGAGCAGCGAAAAACGGCGTTTGTGCCTGGAACCCTTGCTAAGCTTGGGCTTGCAGTTCGCAGGCGATGCGCAAGGATGGAAGGCGATGTTCGGCAACAAAGCAAAAACCCTGCAAGACATAGACTACCGCAAAGGATTATGCCGGCATTACGGGCAAGGGGAAATTCACATAAACATAACCAGTTGCCAAATGCCAGGCGCAGTGAACCAAAGGGTTTTTGACATTCCGCTTTGCGAACGGTTTGTGATAAGCGACAGCCAAAGCGATTTATTCGATCTATTCCCCAACAACGCTATTTGCGCCGCCGACTCACCGGAAGAATATGCGGAACTGGCTAAATTTTACTTGACAAATTCAAATGCGAAAAACGATATTGTGAAAAAAGCAAGAGAACATATTTTGAAAGAGCATTTATATAAAGAAAGGCTAAAAAAAATTATCGAAACTGTGCAATAACAGCCCAAAAAATAACCACGTCAAGCACAGCAATAACAACAAAAAATGCGTACAGGCAAAACTGAAATATCCCAAATTCACCGGACTCCGAAGACTTGTCTTCTTTAATTGCTATTTCCAGCTTTTTGTGCTCTATTTCCGGCGGTTTGTAACCCGGAGGCTTGGGCTTGTCTCGCCTTGGGTCTTGGTAGTTGGTGAACTCATAAGACTCCCCATTCTTAAACTTGGCCGCAATGCTGCTCCCAGCAGGAGGATTGACAAATTCAATCTCAGAGTCAAGTTCCTTCTCCAAGGCAACCATGGCTTTGGCAATTTTATCAATATAAACTTTATCGGGAGTTCCGTTCAAGCGAATAACAAGTCTTCTTCTGATAAATTCTGCGGACATTATTAGAAAAGTAGAAAAACAAGTTTTCTATATTCTAGCTCATGGATGCTTTGCCGCTAAAGGACATACTCTTTTACATAACCGCAATTATTATGGTTGCGGGGGCTTTGCTCACTGTAACTGTGAAAAATGTTTTGCATAGCGCCATTGCTCTTATAGGCACTTTTTTCAGTTCTGCGGTGCTTTATTTTTTGCTCCATGCAGAATTTGTGGGCGTGGCTCAAGTGATGGTTTACATAGGCGGCGTTGTTGTTTTTATTGTGCTCGCAATTCTTTTAACCAGCCATCTTGGTGAGGAAGCCCTTGAAGCCAGCAAGCGAAGGAAGATAATAGCAGCATTTTTTGCCTTGCTCATCTCCGTTTTGGCCGTTATGCTCTTGAGAGAAATAAGTTCTGTTACGCCAACTGAAACCGAAGATTTCGCTTCTTTGGCTTCCATTGGCAAAAGATTGCTCTCAACCGAAGATACCGGATTTATATTGCCGTTTGAAGCTATAAGCCTGCTCCTTTTAATCTCTTTGATCGGTGCTATAACAATAGCCTATATACCTAAAGAAGATAAGCCTGCGGGGGACAAATGACCCTGCAAGCCTGTTTGTTACTCGCTTTTTTGCTGTTCGCAATCGGTATTTACGGAATGCTTACCCGCCGCAACGCCATAGCCATTTTGATAAGCATGGAACTTATGCTCAATGCCGCAAATATAAACTTTATAGCCTTTGCGCATTATAAAGCGGTGGATGCAACGGCGGGTGCGGTGTTTGCCATTTTTGCCATAGCGGCTACGGCTTGTGAAATGGCGATAGCACTTGCCATAGCCATAATTGTTTACCGCAGACACGGATTTTTGGATGTTGACCAGTTGACTGAACTCCGTGACCCTGATGTCTGAGGTATGCTTACTAGGAGCTACAGGCTCCATAGGCCACTCTGCCCTTGACGTTATAAAGCAACATGAGGATCGATTTTCTTTGCATTCTGCGGCGGCGCACAGCAATGTGCAAAAGATGGTGGAAATTTCAAAGGAACATCCCAATGCAAAACTGGCTCTTTTTGACGAAACAGCCGCTTTGGAATTGAAAAAAATAACGGGCAAAAATGTGTTGGCAGGCATGGCAGGTTTGCTTGAACTTGTTTCCGATTGCGATTTGGTGCTCAACGGTTTAACCGGTTCGGTCGGTTGTGAACCCACATTAAAAGCCATAGAGCACGGCAAAAAGATTGCGCTCGCAAATAAAGAAACTCTTGTTATGGCGGGCACTATAATAAAAGAGGCTCTTGCAAAAAATCCAAAATCGCAAATAACCCCTGTGGACAGCGAACACAACGCAATTTTCCAGTGCCTAGCCGGGCGTGGAGCAGCGGAGGTTGAAACTTTGCACATCACTGCGAGCGGCGGCCCGTTCAGAGAATTGCCGGCAGAAAAATTTTCGCAAATCACGCTTAAAGATGCGCTCAACCACCCGGTGTGGAGCATGGGCAAAAAAATAACCATAGACTCCGCTTCCATGATGAACAAAGGTTTGGAGGTGATAGAAGCGCATTTTCTTTTTGA
>WQSZ01000086.1 GCA_009787645.1 Candidatus Fibrimonadales bacterium
CCAAGCTCTTTTATATGCGGATAATGAACCTGCAAAAATGTGCAAGCCAGAGGTATAAGCAAAAACCAAAGAGGCTGAGTGCTTGGCCTTAGCACGGGCAATACAACAAATTCCTTTTCCCAGTCCGGATTTTCCTGTTTGTAAAGAGCTATTTGAGTTTGAGCTATGTAGAGGTCTTCTTCCCTCACAAAGATTTCCCAAGGCCCCATCTCATTTTGCGAAACGACATACCTTATGTGCTGGCTGCTCAAAACAAGGCAAAAGTCCCGTATTATGCGCAGCATGCCCTGTTCAAGGCAAATTAGATTCTGTTCAGGATTGACTTCCAACATCGCAATGGTTAGTGGACGATACAAGATTTGAACTTGTGACCCCTACCATGTCAAGGTAATACTCTAACCAACTGAGCTAATCGTCCAATGCGCTAAATATAGTAAATTTCGCCGATTCGTGTGGAAGTTTAACTCACAGATGCTGAACCCCGATACTTAAGAGTCTCAGATTAACTTGGAATGGTTTAAACCGGAGATTCCTAAAATTGATATCGGGGTTCAGACAATTTTTAATTACAGCTTATTTGCTCTGGATTCACGCCTTCTACGCTACGCCCGGCGTTGAGTTCTCTAATCCATGTTTGAACTCTTTGCCCGCTTGGAGATTGCTGGTGATTTAAATTTGTGTATTCAGGAGCTGTCGCTGCAATTGCCGGGTTATTGCTTAAAACGGCAGAATCATCGGTACTCCTCCAAATCGACCAATTAGCCCAAGACACTTTTGCTCCTTCTATAATAGACATCCACTCATTGTTATTATCCCAATTTAGAGGGTAAGTGACACCATTATCAGTCATAGTTCCATTTGCCAAGGTAGTTCCCCACTCACTAACAAATGCCGGCAAATTTGCGCAGTAAAATCTTTTAAAATAAGTTTTATAAGCATCGTGAGCAGAAGCGCTTGCGTAATAATGGAAACTATACATTATATTTTTCCCGTCTATAGGACCGGCAAAAGTGGGGTGAAGAACATGATCAAGACCTGAAGACCAGTTAGGAGTTCCTACTAATATTACTCCATCGGGATCATTGCTGCGAATGGTGCTTATTATGCCTTCGGCAAAAGCTTTTATTTGATTCCAAGTTGTCATAGGGCATCCATCAACATAGTTCATATTGTCCAAATCGCAACGCGGCTCGTTGTAAACTTCATAAATAACGTGGGTATAGCTTTTTTCTTGCACATAAGCAGAAACATCTCTAAAAAAATTATTTGTAGATTCTGCACGACCGGGCCTGTGAGCTCTATAAGAGTGGTTGTCTATAATTACATAAATACCAGCTTCTTTGGTCCAGTCCATCATGTTTTTGGCTATGCCAAGGGCATCTGCGGCATCTTCATGAACATTGCCTATGGCAGCGCGCACAAGATTTGCTCCCCAAGTATCCCTAAGCTCCATAACAGTTTCTCTAGTATAGAATCTATAACCATTCTGAGTACCGCCCCAAGGACCTTTATACCAATACAAGCTCATGCCACGCAGAACAAACGGCTGTCCGTTTTTCATAAGATAACGGCCCTCAACAGACAACTTGCCGTCGCCTTTATTATCTCCCTCGCCGCCATCACCAGGTTCAGTTTGATTACAATCATCTCCCTCACAGGAAGGGGGATTGCTTGTTGACGTGGAGCAGGCAAATAGCCCGGCGAGAACGAGAAGGAGTAATTTTTTCATGAGAGCCTCTTGGTGCTGGTTCTATTTCAGAACAACATTAACTGTCTGTGTGTAGGAGCCGGATTGTACCACTGCGTAGTAAACACCGGGATTCTGACCCATAAGGCTGAACACGCTGTTTCCTGCCTGAACACTGCCGCTGAGAACCTGTTGACCGGCAAGGGTATAAAGGTTTACTGTAGCTTTTTTGTCAGAGGAAATATGCAATGCACGCCCCTGAGCAGCCACAATCAAACCAGCCGCATGATTAACTTTCAGTATGGGAGTACCACCGCAGGTGCTTTCGTTATGAAGTATTTTATCTTCTGAATCTTTTTCGCAAGCAGCGAGAGCCTCTGCGCAAGTCGCAATAATATTACCATCATTATACTGACCAGTAGGATCAGTAGTAATTCCTGTGCAACCAGTAGCCCACAAGCACCACTTTCCGCAGTTTTCTACACCACCTACCTGCGTTAAGCCTAGGGATGCACAAGTCTTATTGCTACCCACAGCACCACTTGGAGTGCCAGAAAACAAGCCTCCATCACGCTTACAATTCTCTATTTTTTCGTTGCAATCCCCACATCCTGGCTGACTAGAGTCCTGCTGGCAGGTAATAGAACCTGAATTAGCATACTGATTTTGTATATCCCAACATGAAGCTGGGTCGCCACCATAGGCGTTGTAGTTACAGTAATAATTGACACCGGCACCGGTCACCATCCCGCAATTACCATATTGTGTTTGTGCCCCTGCCTGTGAAACAAACATCGCCATGGCGATCATCGGCATTAAAAATACCTTTTTCATAGAAAATCTCCCGTTTTAAACTGTTTCTATTAACGTAATATATATAAAAAAATGACAAAGCGATCAATTTTTTTATTTTTTTTGCATTTTTTTATGATTTTTTATGCTTTTGTGTGATAAATATCACTTTAAAATGGTGTTTTTTGCCAAAAATTCATTTTTTTTGAAAAACATCTGAACCCCGATTTACAGGATTTTAGGATTTCCTTGATTTTCACAGCACTGTGCTATGGTTCAGACTTTTTTTAATTACAGCTTATTTGCACTGGATTCACGCCTTCTACGCTACGCCCGGCGTTGAGTTCTTTAATCCAATTTTTTACAATTGTTCCGCTTTCCCTAGTTGAGCCGTTCACATCGACACTCGTTAAAGCCGCAGAACTCTCGTTCGCATTTGAAAGCGACCAATTAGCCCAAGATATGCCAGCTCCTTCAATAAGCGACATCCAGCTATTGTTATTATCCATATTTATAGCTCCGTTTCCACTCGACGGCGTGGTTCCCCACTCGGTTATGAATAGTGGAAAGTTTTCGCAATAAAATTCTTTAAAACGTTCTTGATAATCCATGTGACTGCTCTCACTCGCATAGTAGTGAAAAACATACATTATATTGTTTTGTCCAAGTATGGGACCACCGAGGTTCCGGTTAGGAAGAACTTGATGTATGCGCGAAGAGAAATAAGGAGTTCCAACTAAAATTATTCCATCAGGATCGTTGCTACGTATGGTGTTTATAACCCCTTCGGAAAACTCCTTTATTATAGCCCAACTTGTTATTGGCGTACTACCGCAAGCGGTTTTATTAACTTGATCCCAGTCACAAACCGGTTCATTGTAGATTTCGTAAATAACATGGGTATATCCTTTTTCTTTTACATAAGCGGAAACTTCTCTGAAGAAACTATGAGCCGCTGCTGCATGAGCAGTTCTATGAGCTTCATGGGAATGATTATCTATAATCACATAAATACCGACGTTATTTGCCCAATCCATCATATTTTTAGCCACACTAAGAGCATCCGAAGTATTTTGATAAACATTGCCTATGGCAGCACGCACAAGATTTGCTCCCCAATTATCGGCAAGTGCCCTGACAGTCTCTTCTGTATAAAACCTATTGCCGAACTGGCCACCGCCCCAAGGGCCTTGATACCAATACAAGCTCATGCCACGCAAAACAAGCTTCTCTCCGTTTCTTATAATATCGCGGCCATTTACAGACAGCTTGTTGGAGCTACTTGAACCAGGTTCCTCACCGGGGTCTTCGCAACCTTCTCCTACGCAACTATTAGAACTATTAGGGCCATTGCTGCTGCTGTTGCAGGCAAAAAAGAAAAAAACGGATAAAACCAAAAGCAATAAGCTTTTCATAAAAAACCTCTCTTAAAATGCTGAACCCCGATTTTTAAGAGTCCCAGATTAACTTGGAATGGTTTAAACGGAGATTCCTAAAATTGGCATCGGGGTTCAGACAAATTTTATTTCAATACAACATTCAATGTTTGCGTATAAGAACCGGATTGCACCACAGCATAGTAAACGCCTGGGTTCTGGTTCATAAGGCTAAACACGCTATTTCCAGCATGAACAACACCGCTGAGAACCTTTTGACCGGCAAGGGTATAGAGGGTTACGGTGGCATTCTTGTCAGAGGAAATGTGCAAAGCACGGTCATGAGTTGCAACAATCAAGCCCATAGCCTGATTGACTTTCAAAATTGGAGACAGACCGTTAGCACTTCTGCACGCACTCTCAGAGGTAAAGTATGCATTACTTCCATCTGCATCCTTGCCACCATGCTGTTGGCAAGAAGAAATTTGGTTTGTACATGTCTTACCATCTTCTGCAACAATCAAGAAGCAACCGGCTGCACCACCAGTTTCGGCATTAGCATTCCAATAGCAATAAGCGTTACAGCTAGATTCTTGGCCATTATATGTTGGAGTGCCTGACGGACATGTATACAAACCATCCGTTTCCTTCTCAGAGCAAAGTCCTGAGCCAGCCCAATATACATTGCCACCTGATTTGCAACTAGTTTCGGCTGATGTTGTATATATTAAGGAACAATTAGCCTCCGTACTCCATTTACAGCATCCTATGGGGGCACCAACTGAACCGGATTGCGGAGGAGTATTAGTTTTTCCTTTAACAAATGTACCTCCGGCACAATATGTACCTGGGTTTTCTCCCTCTTGAACTTCACCCTTATTGCCAGTGAATAACCAGCCGCTCGTTCCACAATTGTCAATTTTTGCTTGTCCGTCACTAGCAGGGATTTCCCAGCAGTCACCAGCTTCACTCCACATGCAAAAATTTTCTGCACTCGCCTGTGAAACAAACATCGCCATGGCGATCATCGGCATTAAAAATACCTTTTTCATAGAAAATCTCCCGTTTTAAACTGTTTCTATTACGTAATATATATAAAAAAATGACAAAGCGATCAATTTTTTTATTTTTTTTGCATTTTTTTATGTTTTTTTATGCTTTTGTGTGATAAATATCACTTTAAAATGGTGTTTTTTGCCAAAAATTCACTTTTTTCTGTTCTATTTTCTAATTTACCGCAAACATAGGATGGTGCTGAAATGAAAAAATACATTTATATTTCACTTGGAGTTCTTTGCATAATACTTGGCAGCATAGGTATAGTTACACCTGTTTTGCCCACAACTCCTTTTTTGCTTTTGGCAGCGTTTTTATTTTCCCGCAGCTCAAAAAAATTGCACGATATGCTTTTGAATAATAAAGTGTTCGGTAAATATCTTTACAATTATTTCAACAATATCCCATTTCCGTTAAAAGATAAAATCTTTTCCATAGCATTTTTATGGACCGGACTGGGAGCTACGTTTTATTTTGCCGATTTGACCAAATGGGTCTTTATACTTTTGATAGTGATAGGCACTTTGATTAGCATCCACATTGCAATGCTGGGAAAATGGCGAAAAAAACAATAATGCCTTTGACTTAAACATCTTTGGGCTTACGGGATGGACGAGGCTTGAACTCGCAACCTCCGACGTGACAGGCCGGTGCTCTAACCAAATTGAGCTACCACCCCAAAGGTGTTTTAGTGGGCAATAACGGATTTGAACCGCTGACATTCTGCTTGTAAGGCAGACGCTCTGAACCAGCTGAGCTAATTGCCCTAAAATCAGTCTCTATTCTCTTTTTTGCCACCATACATAATGCCGAAAGGCACCACCACAAGATAAGCAAAAACTAAAATAAGCGGTGCCGCAGTCAGCGATACAGGATTATCCGCGGGCCCTTGAGCCAAACAGAAAAAGCCGATAACCAACAGCAAAATGCCTACGGCAACTATAAGAATGTTCTTTTTATTATCCATAAACATTTTTCCCACTAGGATAAACAAATATAGCAAATTTTTTCGCTTCCGTCAAGGTATTTTATAAATCCAAGGCCAATTTTTGCCCGTTATCCACAAATTTTTGCCATCCCAGGCTATTCCGTTCAAAACTTCGGCATTCGGGTGCTTTTTTCTCACACTTTTCGCTTTTTCCGAAAAATCCAGCCATTTTATGACATTTCCGCCGGGCAAAGAGATAACCGCTATGGAATCACTACCCCACACATTAGCGTAAAGGGTATCACCTACCACCTCAAGCTCGTTCAAAAATTTAACAGGAGTTTTTATGGTATTTATCACTTTCATATCTTTTGCGGAAAGCACATAAAGCGAAGATGAACCGTTGCTCATAAGCCAATTGCCATTCCAAACCGTAACCCCCCAGCCTTCACCCGCAACTCTAAAATCTCCCAAAACCTGCAAAGGGTTCGCAGAGAAAACAAAACCCTTATTTGAACGCCAAGTGAGCCAAATAATTTTATTCCCAATTTTGGCAATGCCCTCCCCAAAATGGTTCTCCGGCATGGCAATGGAATCAAAAGTCTCGCCCCTTTTATTCATCCTGTAAATTTTAGATTTGCCTTCTATCCCAGTTGATTCCCACAATTCACCGCCATCCCAAAACAACCCTTGCGTAAAACGTGTCTGCGGATGCGGAATGGAATCCGCATAAACCAATACAGGAATGCTAAGTAGTATATTCAGCATTAATTTTAACATAATCATAACTCAGGTCGCAGGTGAATACGCTAGCCTTGGCTGTTCCCAAACATAAATCCAAAGATACTTTATACTCCTTTCTCTTTACAATTTCAACCAGTTTTTCCTTTACCGCAGCAACCGGCATGCCGTCTTTCACAACCAGCACATCTTCAAAATGCAGCGTTATTTTTGCAGGGGTAAATGCTACGCCGCTAGCTCCTGCGCTGCTCACTATGCGGCCCCAATTCGGGTCTTCGCCAAAAAATGCGCACTTAACAAGGTTGCTCGTTGCTATGGATTTCGCAATTTGCATGGCTTCAGCTTTGGTGCGGGCGTTGCAAACCTCAATCTCAATTTTTTTTGTTGCGCCTTCGCCGTCCCGAACTATTTGCAAAGCGAGGTACTTCAGCAAATCAAAAAGAGCATTGCGAACTTCGGCTTGCTCCGTTATGCTTAAATCATATAAAAAAATTCCGCTTTGCCCGTTTGCCAAAAGAATGCAGGTATCGTTGGTGCTCATATCGCCGTCAACGGTTATGGCATTGAACGATTCATTTATCAAAGCTTTGAATTCTGCGGAAAAGTCTTCGGGCAAGCTCAAGTCTGTTGTGATGTATGCCAGCATGGTTGCCATGTTGGGGTGAATCATGCCAGAGCCTTTGCACGAACCGCCAAAGCGAACCTCGCCCAAAGATGTTTGCACAGAAACGCTGCCTGTTTTTATTATGGTGTCTGTTGTGCAAATAGCTTTTGCAAAAAGTTCCGAATTTTCCGAGCTTAAATTTTTGACAAGCTCCGGGATTGCAGTGCTTATTTTTTCCATGGGCAAAGTGTGGCCTATTACGCCTGTAGAACCGACCAGAGCAGAATTTTTGCCAATGCCAAGTTCTTTTTCTACAAGCTCTGCCATGCTTACAGCATCTGCATAGCCTCGGTCGCCGGTGCAGGCATTTGCATTCCCGCTATTCACAACCACAGCGTTTATGTTGTTTCTCTCGTGCAGAACAGCTTTATCGTAGAGAACCGGCGCAGCCTGCACTTGATTCTTTGTGAAGGTGGCAAAACACTTGGCAGGCACTTTGCTGTATAGCAGGGCCAAATCCAAATTACCGCTCACCTTTATTCCGGCTTTCACTCCGGCTGCCGTAAAACCTTTCGGGAAACAAACCCCGCCATTTTCAATTTGCGAC
>WQSZ01000087.1 GCA_009787645.1 Candidatus Fibrimonadales bacterium
GGCATAAGCTTGCCTTTGTGTTTTTTGGCAAGTTCATAAACGGTTTTTTGAAGCGATAAAATTTGCTCTAAAATAGCGGTTGCTTTGTGCCGCATGTAAAGTTTGAAATCCGTTGCAACCTGATCGTTTCTGCTACGTCCGGTGTGAATTTTTTTTCCCAGGCTCCCGATTTTTTCCGTTAAAACACGTTCTACAGCCATGTGAATATCTTCATCGCTTTCGTTCCAAAGCTTTTTTCCTTTTTTTGCATCAGCTAAAATGCTTTGCAACCCTGCGGCAATTTTTCCATATTCTTTTTTGCTAATAACGCCGGCCTCAACCAAGCCTTTGCCATGCGCAAGAGAGCCTTGGATATCTTCTTCCAAAAGCTCTTTGTCTATGTCCAAGCTAAAGCTTAAGTCTATCATGCTTTTAGCCATTGCGCTCTCAAAACGACCGCTCCACATTTTATTTTTGGGTTTCATGCAGAGTAAATTAGAAAATCTCAATCACTCATCAAGTTGCTTGCCCGACTTGATTTCCGACTCTTCCCATTCCTCAAGTCTTTTCTTATAGATGCGCTGTTCCGCATCTACTCCCAGCACTTCAATTTCACGGGTTTTCCGTTGCTTGATTTTGTATTCATATTCAATGCTGTCAATTCTTTCATCATAAGGGCCACGCTTTGAGATCAATTTTGCGAATATAGGGGCAAGCTCCATAGCAAAAAACAGCAATGTGAGCATCATGCTTATCTGCCGCATAGTTTTATTCTCTGTTAAAGTACCTAACGCTTCCAACTGAGTCACAAAAGTATTTGAAAAAGATTTACCGGTCTCCTGCATCATCGCTTCTATTTCCGCATGAGCAACATTGTGCGTGGAGGCATCATCGGCTTTTGCATCTCTTAATTCACGCTTGATGTCTTCCAATTCATCGTGCTTGCTCTTATAATGATTATATCTGAGCACATCTATTTCTTTTTTTATTTTATCAACCTCACGCTGCCCCATATTAACAGCATATTGCAGTTTTTTATTTTCATCTATCAATTTCTCTCTGCGAGGATCGGAAACAGAATCCGGAATAGCCAATTGCTGAATGGCTTGATCGTTAGTCGCTTTTTTGCTTTTGCTTTTAACCAATACGCTCTCGGCTTCTTTGAGTTTGTCTCTCAGATGATTTTTCACCAACGGAGGGTCTTCTGCCGATTGCAGCTCATCTTCTATTTTATTGATCTTAGCTTCCAGAGCTTTTGTCTCTGGGGTTTCATTTAACTTATAGCGTTTTTCGATTTGCTCTTTGTTTCTATCTATGGCATCTTGTTTATTTTGCACAATGGCATCTCTTAGGCGGTCTTCAAAAATTTTGACTTCAAGCGGTTTTGCTATTGTAATGGCAATGATGAGAGCTAAAACAATTCGGGGCAAGGCGCAAAAGAATTCCGTAGCAATTCTGAAAATTCCGCTAAAAGGCCCATATTTCTCAAATGGTTTGTCATCTAATTTTTTGAGAGTGACAATTATAAACCGGTCAAGGTTGAAAATAACCATCCCCCAAAGAAACCCGAAAATCATTGCGGCATGCAATGATTGAAATACCGAATAAAGCGCATAACCGCAGGAGACCCAGGCCAGTAAGCCCGTAAAAAGCACAGTAGCGCCTAAGCTAGTGTATTTTTGCCATTCGGTAGGACATTCTTCTATAATCGCTCTATCTGCGCCAGCACAAAATACAATAAAGAACCATTGTATGGGATTTAATGTTCTTTTCATAGGGGTAATATAGTAAATATGCTATAGCCAAATCTGGGCATGCAACCCATTAACAGCAATGATGCTATTAACGGAATTGCGAATATGTTTGATGAAAGTTTTATTTTTATTTAGTAATAATTAACAATATAATTACTAGGACAGGAAGTGCTTTGAGTTGTGCTCCAAGACAAATAGGAACATGGATTGCTATAGTAGTCATAGGCATAATTTTTAACCAAGTGCCCTACAGGAACACAGTCTCCACGAGAACTGCTAACGCAGTAAGCGAAATTGTACTTAACCAAAGAGTATGATGGACATTCATCGACTACAGAACCCCAGTCATTTTCACAACTGTATTCGGTAATGCCATTGCCTATTTTATGGCAACCGCCGCAATAACCATCACAATTCGGATCAGAAGGTTCATTATAGCTTGGTCCCCAATTACAATATTTGAAATTGTAACCCCCGCAACTTGTAACTACTTTTCCGGTACTTGCTGTACAATCAGTCCTTTCTGAGGCTTCAATTGGATAGCAACCTCCTTCACCTGCTGTGCTAGGATAGCCCCAGTCGCAATAGTACTGCGTGGTTTGCTGCTGTGCAGAAGATGAGCTATAATAATTAGAGTTGTTTGCAGAAGATGTTCCAGGGTTAACGTTGCTACCTATAGAAGATGAGCTATAAGAAGATGAGCTATAATAATTAGAGTTGTTTGCAGATGATATTCCGGGGTTAATGTTGCTACTTGAGGAAATTCCGGGGTTTATATTGCCACCGCCTTGATAACTAGGAGGGCAAGTGTTGCTAGGAATGCCATCACCTGTACAAGTCTTAAACGGTCCAACAAAACACTGGTTCAAAGACACATAAACACAGAAGAAATAAGTCTCGCCTTCGTCTTCGCTTTCCTCTTCGCCAAAGAATGGAACCCAACTCGGCATGCTACAACCCCAAAGCAATAACGATGCCGCCATAGAAAAGGCAAAAAACTTTGCCATAACATTCAACTTCATACTCAATCTCCTAGGTTAAAAGGGTAAAAATTTGAAGATACCTGTTTTTGTCTCTCCTCCAGAACTAGGTTCCTCTCCGCTCTTCAATTCGGAATTACTTCTCACGCTCTCCACTACTCCCGGATAACCGGAAACCGTCACATCAAAAGTGCTAAACAAACAAGAACCTAAAATGCACAAAATTTCAGTGGATTTAACATCATATTTGGCACCGATCAAGTAATCAGCCTTGCCGTTGATAGCATTATATACTGCGCCATTAGCACAATTACCGCCCTTTATGCCAGCTTCTGTTTGCAAAGTATATCCGTAAGCCAAAGTGCTAGGCTCCGATAATGTAAATATGAGAAACTTTGAGCAAGTCGCTGTGCCGGTCAATTTATTTTGCGAAACCGAGATGCCAACATCAACGCCATTTATTCGTTTTTCCGGAGTTGGAAGTTTACCGCCATCGTAAACAGCGGCGTGATGGCTGCGTCCGCAACCAATTAAAAACATATTTGTAAGCAGTACTATTGTCAGTTTAGTTACTGTTTTCATTTCCTATCTCCTGTAAAAAAGGATTGCTTTGATATGTAGGCGCAGGTGCTACCGTAGCACCGCTAACATTTATCTTTTCTATTATTCCCGGATATCCTGTAACAGCTACATCTATTGAACTGAACAGGCAGAAACCGAATATGCACAAAATTTCAGTGGTTTTAACATCATATTTAGCACCAATCAGGTAGTCTGCCTTACCATTGATAGCCTCATATACAGCACCGCCAATGCAATCACCGCCTTTTATGCCGGCCTCCGTTTGCAAATTATATCCGTACGCAATAGAAGACGGGGAAGACAAAGTAAATATGAGGAATTTTGAGCAGGTCGCACTACCGGACACAGTTCTGTTTGATGCGGCAACAGTCACATCAACAACCCCGGTTATTTGCTTTACTGGCGTTGGAAGCTTGCCTCCATCATAAACTGCAGCATTATGGCTACGTCCACAACTGATAAGCAATATACTTGAAAAAAGCAATACACCCATAAGTAATTTATGTATTTTTGCGACAACAAGACCAGATTGTTGTCGATAAGTTACTTTCTTTCTAATAATATGCGTCATCCGAAGCGTAAATATAAAATTTTTGGGACTTATAGACTTTCGTCACCCAGTACATCACATCGCCCCGATGCATAAGCATATGATATAGAAACTCCGGCGAAAAAATCAAAAATGTAAAAAAGTGCTAAAGGTTTCTTTTCGATGGACCGATGTATAGAATAACTCTAACAATTACACACCAACCACAGTAATAAACGAGTAATGTACGAGTTAGGAGCGGTAGTGCATAAAAGCATAAGGCCTATGACTGTGGATGAATTCCAAGCGATGTTTCCAGACGAGGAAGCTGCGTGGTCGTTTTTTGAGTGGGAGAGATGGAAAGGGCATCCTCGCTGCCCCAACTGCGGTTCTAGGCATTGCCATACATGGAACAGAAGCAGGAAGAAGCACTATTACAAATGCAACAAATGCCAAAAACTATTCAATGTGAAGACGGAATCTGTTTTTTCTGGAACGCACTTTCCGCTGCACAAATGGCTTTGGGCGTGGTATTATCTCATCATACATAGAAAGGGAATATCAAGCACTGCCCTCTCTTTGCATATTGGCCTTTCGCAACCCGCAACTTGGCGTTTGAAGCAAAAGATATGTAAGCTAATGGGAGTGCACAAGATTGATTACATTTTGCGAAGAATATCCGAGGGAGACGAGGAATACGTGGGCGGTGCGGAGGGGCCAAAGCACGCCAAGAAGAAGCTTCACGGCAACTGGTGGGATGGCAAGGAAGTCGTGTTTGGGCTTAGAGAGCGTGGCGGGTACACCATAACCAACCACGTCCAGGATAGCCAGCAGGCAACTTTGGAGGCCGTCATAAAGCAGCGAGTTGCGCCAGGCACCACAATCTACACAGATGGCCATCCATCGTATCGAGGGTTGCCCAATATAGGCTACCAGCATGATTATGTCAATCATCGCATTGGGCAGTATGTCAAGGGAGATGTCCACACCAACTCCATAGAGAGCGTTTGGGCTTTGCACAAGCGGGCGTTTTACGGCACTTACCAAAAAACGCCACGAAAGTATCTTCAGTTATATTTGAATGAGTTTGATTTCAGGCTGAACACCGGCAATCTCAAAAACTCCACCATGAGTGCAATCAAGATGCTTGCGGCGGACTGCTGGCAACCCTGCCGTCAAGGGGAATTTGAATTTGAGTGGCTGCAGGTTGAGGCGGCGGCGTGAGGATGCAAGCATAAAAAGCTACATTTAAAAATGTATATTCCCACGAAAGGCTCCATATTGGTGCAAGCTTGCCGATTCCCACTTATAACCCAATATCTCCAAATTATCCTAGGCTTCGGCAAATCTTTTGACTTCTTTCTAATCCCTTACACAACGAACTGAGAGCAAATCTGTCTTGTTACGGAAGTCACGACTCACAACACTAGAGTTACCATCAATGCTATGATACAGAGCTTGGGTTTCATCATGTTCCGTTGCGCTCCACCAAAAGCCACTTTCAAGCGCATTTTTGAATTCGTGACTGACGGTGCACCAGTTGCCACCGGCGCCGTTGCTGAAGCTGTTGCCGCAGTAGCCATAGCCGGCTGCCAGTGCCGAAAAACCGAAATCATCGGTGCTGTTGCCAAGATTATAATCATTACCATTATAATCACTATTCCAAAGACCCCACTTTCTTAACTTTCTTCCTGCATCGTTGCCAACATAATCTGTCAATTTTGTCCATTCCAAATCGCTAGGCAAATGCCAGTCAGGAGGGCAAATACCACGAACACCACTTGGTATTGCCGTTGAACTTGGCGAGAAGTTCATGGCAGTTCGCCAATCATACAGCCGACCGAAGGTACTGCAATAACTTTCGGAACCGAAATAGCAAGAAATTTCGCCAGCTTCATACTTCAGATTCTCAGCCAACCACCACTGGTCGCCGATTTTAACGGTCTTGTATTCATAGCCTTCGTATTCTACTGTGCCACGCTCAATTAAAATTGACGAACTGCTACCACCTGAGCTTGAACTTGAGCCATTGCTTGACGAACTGCCCCCGGAAGAGGAGCTACCACCGCCTGAACTGCTGCTTAAAATGGGTATCTCGATTACCCCGCAAGCCTCAATTATGTCCTTGATGGGCTTGTCAAACTCCAAGTCGTTTTTGTTGCAGGTGCCAATGTTACTCGGAAGCTGAGACAATACTTCACTTTGTGTGGCACTGCAAGTGCCCGCAACATCGTCAAGCGTGTTTGCTTTTACTTCAAGCTCCGCTCGTATGCAGGCATCCTTTGAGGAAGTTGGCTCTCTGTGCCCGCTGTCATCGCCGGAACAGGAAAATATGAATATGGTGGCTAGCGTGAGGGCTGCCGGGAGTGCGTGGGGTTTCAAGTGGTTCATTTTGGTGTCTCCTTGTTTAATTATCCTGAATGCAACGAACATAATAAAGATCCAAGTTTTCCCCATACTCGTTGCGGAGATAACGAGCTTGTTCGTACGAAAATCCAGTTCCAATACAAGCGCAGTCCCCCGAAGCAGCCCACCAGCATGTGGATGCGCCGATTGGAGTGAAGCCTAAACCTAGACCGACATTTTTCCAGCCACCTGGAAGGGCAGAAAAGCCATATTCATCCGTGCCATTTTTCTTTTCCTTTGTAACTCGCCCGCGGTCGTCTGTATACTCATACTCCCAGCCATTTTTAGTTTTAAGCATGGAAACATCAGCTTTGTCAGTTTTAATTATGGAAACATTATCTTTGCCGTCTACAAAATTTAAAAGTTTCACCCATTCTTCATGGCTTGGTAAATGCCACCCTTCGGGACAAACCTCTTTTTGCCTAATTATAATCATGTTCGATGATGAATCCTGGTAGTATTGTGCAACCTCTTTACGACCATACAATCTGCCATATTTCTTGCAGTTTTCAGGCTTCTTTATCTTCTCCTGTGGCTCATCGCCGTGGCAAAGGCCAAGATACCCGTCAGTGCCGTGGTAATTCAAGTTCTCCGCCATCCAGGTTTGCGTACCGATTTTGACGGTTTTATACTTCTTGCCGTCCCGTGGGTCGGTTAAAGTACCTTTTTGTTGGGCGAATGCGGCTACGCATAGCAGCATAATAAACGCTATTAATTTCATATCCCTATCTCCAAATGTTTTTTCACGGCTTCTATAAGATCGTTTAATGAGCCTGTTATATCATCACGATAACTTTCGATGGCTTCAACGACATCTTTGCTAGGTAATTTGAGTGCGCCTAGCATACCTCCAAGAAGGCGAACTCGGGCTTCACCTTTACTTGCTATATAATCGTTCGCAAAAGTTCTGATATATGCTTTACCAGCAGCATCAAAATGCCCCTTTTCCATATCCTCAGCCTTAATCTCAATGTTGTCCATATCTAACTCCTTTGTTTCGAACTGCTTTTTACAGTTTTGATAAGTTTATTTAACGAAACTTTTATGCTCTCACAATCATCTTTAATGATGCCAATGGCATCTTCTTTTGATAATTTAAGCAACCCTGACATAGCATTAAGCATATCAAGTTGCTTTGGTCCGGCACTTGCAATATACTCGCTTACCCATTTTTTGATATAGGTTTTGGCGGTATCACCATTGTTAATTTCACCTAGTGTGACATCAAGGTCTTTTATAGGCTTGTTAATATTACCCATTTTTAACTCCTTTGTTTTCCCGAAAATTACCCGACAAACCCCTTGGGAATAAGGGGGCAAGCGGTCTCGCATCGAATTTGAGGCAAGTCTGTGTATAGGTATCCCCCGAGAAAATCCCCTCGTAAAATATATGTAATCGCCAACGAGCCTTGATTTTATCGCATTCGCTG
>WQSZ01000088.1 GCA_009787645.1 Candidatus Fibrimonadales bacterium
AAAGGAATGTATATAGTCAAAGTAAACCACGAAACGCTACGCATCGCTGTAAAATAAAACATGATTGTTGTAGAGACGCAATGCATTGCGTCTCTACTGTGTTCTGACGTTTTCTATATTATTTTGAACAAATTAAGAAAATTGAGGTTGCAGTTTCGTGACGTACATCTCCTTCATAAAGCAAACTCTTGACGAATTATACCCAAATCCGCCGATTCCGCTCAACCATACAGACGCTTTTTCCTTTTTGATAGCGGTGGTGCTCTCTGCACAGTGCAAAGACAGCGTTGTTAATATAGTTACACCAAAGCTTATGGAGGCAGCTCCTACCCCTCAAATTATGGCAAAATTGCCGGAAAAACGGATTTATTCGCTTATCAAGCTGTGCGGATTGGCTAAAAATAAAAGCAGATTTTTGAAAGAGCTCTCTAAAATAATCGTTGAAAAACATGCCGGCAAGGTGCCCGGCTCGTTTGAAGAACTGGAAGCCTTGCCCGGAGTTGGGCACAAAACCGCAAGCGTTGTGATGTCTCATATCTTTGGCGTGCCCGCTTTTCCTGTGGATACGCATATACACAGGCTGGCCTGCAGGTGGGGCTTGAGCAACGGATCCTCGGTTTTGCAGACGGAAAAAGACCTAAAAGCGGTTTTTCCAAAAGAAGAATGGAACCGCAGGCACCTGCAACTTATATATTATGGCCGGAAATTTTGCCCTGCAAGAGGGCATAATCAAGAAAAATGCATAATTTGTGCAAAATTGGCACATTTTTTGCATAAGCAATAAGTACTAAAGTTTTTCTTTATCAATGCCGATAAAAGAAATGTAGATTTAAAGGAAAAAGAGGTTTATTATGGCCGGCATGTCAGTAGGTGGATTAGTATCGGGTTTAGATACCAACAGCATAATAGCTCAGCTAACAGCTTTGGAGCAGTCTAAGGTTAATCGCGAAATTGCGAAAAAGGACAATGCCCAGAAAACGCTTGATACTTTCAAAGAGTTGCAGACTAGGCTCGGAAACCTGGCTGTGAAGGCATTATCTTTATCCACTCCGAATTCATTCAATCTGTTCAATGCAACTTCAAATTATGATGATTTTGCCTCTATTGCCGGTAAAGAAGGCGCAACAGCCGGTCAATACGAATTGGTGGTAAAACAGTTAGCCACCACCCAAAAGGTAGCCTCAAAGAAAATTGACGCCGTAAACACTCCTTTGGTTGCTGCCAGTGATATTAATGCTATTTTCGGTAGCAATGAAACGGTTACAATAACCTTATCAAAAAGCGCAGCAGCGCTTAAAACCGATCATACAAAAGAAAGCGTTGAGATAAAAATCTCCAAATCAGACACATTAAAAGACATTGTCAATAAAATAAACGCTGCTGAAGGCACCGGTGTTAAAGCGAGCATAATGACAATGGGAGATGGCGACAACAGGCTGGTTTTAACCGCTGTTGATACAGGCACAAAAGGTTTTTCCATAAGCGATAACGGCCTTGACAATGGCCAAGCAAGCATATTGCAATATCTGGGCATTTTAAGTGCCGGGTCAGATCAAACGGCTTCATCCGGCAACGCTTTGATTACCAATAAAGGCGAAGTAGCAACCGGAGAAAGCAAATTTACCGACTTTAATACCGCTTTTACCAAGATAAATAGCGGAGACGTTGTTGGCATATATTTGCCAAATGACACCGGCACTCCAGGTGGTGGCTGGATCACATTTGATTTATTTGATAGCAGCGGCTCTAAAACCGTAGATCAGGTATTGGGAGAAATAAACACCGCTTTAGCTTCCAGCGGCATAACAGCCAGCATTAATAACGATGGCGAAATTGTTGTGTCCGGCAATTTGAAAGGCGATGTTAACTTTAAAGACCTGGGTAATATAAAGATCCAAATAGGTTCTCTTAAATCCGGGCCAAGTGTTGGCAACCCTATAGGGGTTCACAACAATGATGATATATTCTCCGAAGTGAAAAAAGATTTAGGTGGTTTTTCTTCTCGCAGCTCATTTGAAAATGTGATAAATGAAGGACAAAACGCAATTTATACTGTGGATGGAATGTCTGTAAGCTCGCAGAGCAACAGTGATGATAAAACCATAAGCGGTACTGTTTTCACGCTAAAAAAAGTGAGCACGGCAGGAATGGAACCTATAAAGGTTTCTCTGACTCCGAATATGGATGGCCTTGCCGGCAAAATTAGCGAGTTTATTGAAGAATTCAATGCGCTGATAAAATTCATAGACGAAAATTCAAAAGCTTCCGTAAAAGAAGAAGAAGATAAAGTAACGGGCAAAAAAACGAGCAAGCGTGAAGTTGGCGTATTCTCGGGAGATTCCAATATATCTTCCCTGCGTGATAATTTGAGAAGAATGGTCACAGGCACTATAGATCAAATATCAGGTGTGTTGGACAGCGGCTATTCCACCAACTATTCATCTGCGGCACGTCTTGGCATAATCACCCAAAAAGACGGCTCGCTGGGCGTGGACAGAGAAGCTCTGGTAAAAGCGTTGAATTCCGATTTTGAAGGCGTGCGCAAATTGTTTACAGCAAACAGCTTCAGCAGCAATTCGGATATTAAAATAGGAAACTTCAATAAATATTCCACAACAGGGATATATAATGTTGAAGGTCTTGGCGGCGGAGCTTTCAAAGTAAACGGCGAAGAGATATTTAGCTCCAGCAATATACTCACTTTGGCCAACGGCATATCCATTGAATTGTCCGATCCGAATGCGATAGGAGATTTAGGCAAAGTGACATTCGTGCGTGGCATAGCCAGCATGATCACAAACTTTGTGGATAATGCAAAGAGCACTGTTGACGGGTATTTCAAGGCATCTGAAAAGACCTATCAAAATAGAATTGATACCATTCAAAAGAGAATTGATGAATTGCAGATTCGCGTGGACAACTACAGCGCAAGAATAACCAGGCAATTCTCCGCTCTTGAAAGAAGCATGGGCAATCTGCAATCTCAAACCGCAAACATGATGGCCGCTCTTGGCGGATTATCAAGGTAATTTAAAAGGAAGGTTTTTATGCAAAACGCAGCTTACGGCAAACCAGGTTTAGGGCAGTATCGCCAAGCGTCTGTTTCAACAGCAGATCGTGGACAGTTGATCATTATGATCTACGACCATTGCATAAAGTGGTGCGGCATAGCCAAAGAGGCTTTGGAAAATAACCAGTTTGCCCGCAAGGCAGAGGCATGCCACAAAGTGGAAGCCGGCATCACGGAACTGATGGCTTCCTTGGACATGGAAAAGGGTGGCGAAGTAGCAAAAAATCTGTGGAAACTCTATGATTTTTACAGCTTTCATATCCACGAAGGCAACATCAAGAATATAGCCAAAAACTTCTCGGAAGTTCAAGAGATGATGACTCAATTAAGGGAGTCTTGGCAAACAGCTTTAGGGCAAATGCGCCAAGACAGGGATTTCGCAAACAAGCTGGCTACGGGAACTCCTCGCAGCTACGTGAGCATGGTAGGTTAATATGCATAAAGATGTAAAAGCTCTTTCTTCAAAAATAGACACCGCAATGCAATTGTGCAAAAAAGTGCTGGAATGCGGTGAAAAAATAAAAGACCTTTCTCCGCTGGATATAGGTATGGAAGCGTATGCCGTGGAATTAACCCAATTCACGGAAGACAGGGGTCGTGCCACGAGAAACGCCATTCAAGAATTATACGCCATAAACGACAGCTATGAAGTGATAGAAAAAGACCCTACTGTTACAAGCACAGACAGATCTTTTTTAATGGAGAGATTGCATTGCGTTCAGGATTTATCCCCCATGTTTACAAAGCAGAACAACGCAATCAAAAAAAGCATAGAAATTAACTTAAAATCCCTGCACCAGGAATCTATAGAATTCAGGCACAATGTAGGGGTTATAAAGAATTACCTTAAAGCCCCGGATAACAGGACTTTCTACAGCTAGAACGTTCTTAGCGCATGCAAATATTTATCGGCAGATACCGTGATGGGCATTAAGTAGGCATTTTTGCCGGCTGCTTCTATCAGCGTTAAAATTCTGCGACCTGCTATGCAGTTGTATTCCAAGTCAAAACGGAAATTCGGGGGAAAAACCACTTGGTTTACTGTTTCCCAGTATTCACGGGATTTTACTGATACGGGGCTCAGACCTACCCACATTTCAACATCATGCAAATGCTCAAGCCACAGATTTAAAATTCCTTCCGAGAAAAACGGCTGCGTAAAAAAACCGTCTGCGCCGCTATCCAGCTTTTCTTTGCAATAATCAAGCTCTTTTTTAAAGGACTGGCGGTAAGAATCTTGGCCTGCATAGACCTTTAACTGAGGAAATTTGGCTTTTAAATGCTTAATGGCCTGCGGCACTTTTACGCCGCTCGGAACAAAATTTTGCGTATCCAGAGGGGGGTCGCCGCTGATCAAAAGAACCTGCTTTAAGCCCAGCGAAACCAGTTTTTCAATCTTCATTTCCAAATCTTCCAAGCTCCGGTCTATAAGCCTGAAATGCGGAATTGCAGCCACGGAGTTCTTAAGTAAATGCTCCGAAGCCTCAAAGCTTTTTATTTCCACACTGCGAAGCTCGGGAATGTTGATAGCCACGATTTTGGGAAAATTGCGTATATGCGCTCTGGATTCTTCCAAAAACGAATCCAAGGTTTTAGGCACTAGTTCAAGGGCAATCTGCATTGTTATAATATATAAATTTGTATATTCTTTTTATGATCAAACGCCAACGCTCAACATTGTCCGTGCCCGGACATTTGGAAAAAATGCATCAAAAAGCCCTTGAATCTTCCGTAGATGTAATTATGCTGGATATGGAGGATTCCGTTCCAACCGAATCTAAACAGGAAGCTAGAAAGCAGATAATAGCCACATTGAAAAAAGCCACGCCACGTGGAATATCCATTCGGGTGAATGGTGTTGACACTCGTTATTGCTTTAGGGATGTGATAGAAGTTGTGCATGCGGCTTATGAAAAAATAGATTCCATTGTGCTGCCAAAGGTGAACAACGCCGGAGACGTGCATTTTCTTTCACGCCTTTTGGACGGCATTGAATCTGAACTTGGAATGCAGTATTACATTGCGATAGATGCCAGCATTGAGTCTGCAATGGGTGTTGAAAATCTTGTGGAAATAGCCTCTGCGCCAAGAGTTCACTCGCTTGTTTTCGGGATAGCGGATTACAGCGCATCCATAGGAGCAAGGCTCAGAAGCATGAGCGGCCATGGTGAAAATGAACAGGAAATATATCCGGGGCATAGATGGAATTATGTTATGTCCAAAATAGTGCAAACCGCAAAAGCGCACAATTTGCTTGCGATAGACGCTCCTTATGGCAATTTCAAGGATTTAGATGAGCTGGAAAAAAGCGCAAAAATATCATGTGCTCTGGGATTTGACGGCAAATGGGCTATTCATCCGAATCAAATAGAAACCATAAATGAAGTTTTTTCTCCAACTAAAGAAGACATTGCCAGAGCGGAGCACATTTTAAAAGCCGCAAAAGCGACTCCCGGGCGTGGTGCAGTTGCCGTTGACGGCAGAATGATAGACAAGGCTACGGTAAGGCTTGCGCAAATATTGGTAGATTCCGTTAAATGCTGATTTTATTGCTCTTTTTGGCTATAGGGGCCGGAGCGCAGTCCATTTCTTTGAATAATATGGAGCCTCCGGAAACGGAGTTATTTTATTCAAAAGCGATGGATACCCTTTATTTTAAGGTGACAATTCCGCAGGACTGGCATATAAATGCAAATGAGGTTTTAGATGATTTTTTATGCCCGAGCAGCATTGAAACGGTTGCCAAAGGCGTAAAATTCGATTCTATTTTATGGCCGGAGCCATATAAGCAGTATAACGAGGTTTTAAATTTAAATTTGCTTTTGCTTCAAGGTACTTTTACGGTAAAACTTCCTGTGAAATCCATAAACGGGGATCCTTACGATGTAAAACTTAATTTCACATACCAAGCCTGCTCCAATATCTGTTTGGCTCCGAGAACAATGGAAGTGAGTTTTAACAACAAAATCACAGAAAAAAAAAACTCCGATTTGAACGCTAACATTTTTCTCTACATTCTGTTCGCATTTTTGGGCGGGTTGATTTTGAATGTTATGCCGTGTGTGTTGCCGGTTGTGTTTCTTAAAATTTTTGACATAATGCGAAAATCCGGGGAGTCTGCACGTGATACGCTTAAATGGGGGGTAGCCACGAGTGCCGGAATATTCAGCACATTTTTTGCTATTGCTATTGCTATTTTTGTTATCAGGTTAATGGGAAATGTTGTGGGCTGGGGTTTTCAGTTTCAGTATCCGGTGTACACAGCGACTATGGCTTTGGGAATTGCGATTTTTGCGCTGAGTCTTTTTGGGGTTTTTGAGATTTGGCTGCATGGTGATGTGCATAATGCGCTGGAAAAGCAGGCTAAAAAAAAGGGGGCTTTTGCAGGAGGAATTTTGCTTGTGCTTTTATCCACGCCGTGTTCTGCACCGTTTTTGGGCACTGCCGTGGGTTTTGCTTTTGTTACGTCAACCGTTGAATTGTTTTTAATTTTTGCGTCTATTTCTGCCGGCATGTCGTTTCCGTATTTGATATTAAGCGCTTTCCCTCAATGGACAAATAAGCTTCCAAAGCCTGGCAATTGGATGATTATAACAAAGAAGCTTTTGGGCATTCCGCTGATGTTGACTGTTGTTTGGCTGGTATGGGTGTTTAGCCAGCAAACCGGTTCGGAGGCTCTTTTAAAGCTCGGTGTGCTTTTGTCCTTAGCTTTGTTCTTTGCATTTCTTTCCGGTAAAATTGCGAATCCGGGAAATCCTTGGTGGCGTTTTGGCCTTTTGTGGGCAGTTTTTGTTGCGGTGTATATACTTTTGTGGAATGTATGGGTTGTTTCTGCTCCGGTTGCACATTCCGTTAACGATGATGGCTGGATTTCTTTTTCAAAACCGAGGTTGGACAGTTTGCAGAGCGAGGGCTATGCCGTTTGGGTAAACGGAACTGCGGACTGGTGCATCACTTGCAAGATGAACGACAAGGCCGCATTTGAGAGCGAAAAGGTGAAGGAGGCTTTTGATAGAATTCCCGTGATTAAAATGCGTGCAAATTACACAAACCCCAACAACGAGGCTTTGAAATTTTTTGAATCTTACGGCCGCAGCGGAGTTCCATTTGATTTAATGCTTACTGCGCATAAAGAGGCAATTTTGCTCTCGGAAATTTTAACGGCAGATGCTGTAGTTGATGCGCTGGAAAGGGCGTATTAAAAAAAAGGCCCCCGCCTTTCGGCGGGAGCCTTTAACTCTATGGTTAAAATTATCCAAGTAATCCTAGGACCGATTGCGGTAGCGAGTTGGCTTGCGCCAACATGCTGGTGGCACTCTGAACCATGATCTGGTTCTTGGTGAAGTTTGTCGTTTCTTTAGCGAAGTCAGTGTCGCGTATGCGGCTCTCAGCGTCTTGAGTGTTGAATTCAAGGTTGGCTATGTTATTAACCGTGTATTCCAAGCGGTTAATGAAAGTACCGATTCCGGCACGAGTTCCGCTTATGCTCTTGATTGCACCGTCGAGGGC
>WQSZ01000089.1 GCA_009787645.1 Candidatus Fibrimonadales bacterium
TGGCGGTTCAGGGATTTGAACCCCGGACCTGCGGATTATGATTCCGTCGCTCTAACCAACTGAGCTAAACCGCCGTGTTGCACTAATTTAGAAAAGTTTTTAACTAAATTCAAGGGGAAAGCTCAAAATAATGTTAAGAAAACGTTAATATGCATGAAAAAATGCCGTTTTTTGAAAAGTTTTTCATTTCGTTGTTAATAAAACCCCCGTTTTTGAAGCACCGTGTTAACAAAAACAAACAGTTTTGAAAACCATTTCTAATTGAATTTTAAGCATAATTTTATAAAAAACAGCCTCTTACATAAGTTCTTCAATTTGCTAACAGACTCTATTTATCTCCTTATTATTTTCTTTTTTATTAAAAATATAATATAAGAAGAAGACTTGGAACCCAATAACGATTGCAAAATAATCGGTAAAACAAAAAACAAAAACGAAAAACCAGCAGAATAAACCAGTAAATAAAATAAATCAGCATTCAAAAGCCAGTTATAGAAGTATTTAGCACAATAATACCCTAAAGGAGCAAATACAACTAAAGCTACAACAGCTACAATGAAATCCTTCAGGTGAGGCTTCCACCCCTTATTGCCCCAAAATGCCAAAAGAATTATCAACTGAACAAACGAACATATAAAGCTAACAACAGGGACAGAATATATGCCTATGCTTTTTGCAACAGGAGCATACAAGAACAATGATGCGGCAAAAGTCAAAGTATTTATAATTGTAGGCAGCCACATTCTCTCCATTGAATAGAAAGCTCTGATAAGGAGAGCTTGGAAGCAAAGCCCTATGCTCACAGGCAAATAAAACAAAAGCAGATTATTCACAATAATGGAGCTCTCCTGTGTGAATAAACCCCGTTCGAATAAGATTCTCACTGCGGGCAAACTAACTGCAGTCAATGCGCAAATAGCCGGAACCAGAATAGCAAATATTTTCGCCAATTCTCCCCATACCTTTTCATTTAATTCATTGAGCTGATTTTCCTTGAACATCCTTACCATATCGGGATATTTAGCCACACCTACGCTAAATCCAAATACTGCAACCAAAGTGTACATCAACCTATAACTGTAATTGAGACTTGAAATTCCTGTGGATCCAAACATTGAACCAAAACTGCGAATAACAAATTCGAGCGCAAACATAGAGCCTGCACCTAAGACCATAGGCAGTAAAAGCTTTATTGTTTTTATCAACTCAGTGTCTGTCGGTTTAAATGATCCAACATATTTTACCCCACCTCTGTAAGAACCTATTATTTGCAAAACAAAAAATCCTATGAATGCCCCAACTGGAACTCCATAAGCAAATCCAACCACTCCGCTGTCTTTGAAAATCCATCCGAAACCCACTATGCTCGCATTGTAAATTATGCCTGTAAGCGCAGGTATAAAAAATTGTTTTCTAGCCTGTTGCGCCGCAATCAAAAAACTACCGGCAAAAAAGAACAACTGTGCCGGCAAAATAATTCTGCCAAAGTGCGTTGCAAGCGTTAAAATTTCTTCGCTTGGCGGCGCAGCGGTTAATAGCAAAATAAGCTCACGCATAAAGATAAATGCCGGAACAGCCAAAGCTAAAAATAACAAACCTAAAACATTGAATATATTACTGAATGACCGCCACCCTTCATCTTCATTCTGTTTAAGCAAATGCGTGGTGAACAGTGATATGAAAACTATGGATAAAAATCCGGTGCCTATAAGGTGATTCAGAATGTCCGGAATCATAAAAGCAAGGTCAAGGGCGTTTTTTTGCTCGTTAACTCCGGCAATTTTAGCCAAAATCATCTCACGTAAAACCCCTAAAACCCTGCTGGCAAGCAAACTGGCGGCTATAATCAGAGAGGCTTTGTTCATGACATCTGAATTTAGAATTTTGTATATTACTATCATGAGATATAGTCTATTAATAGCAATTTTAGCATTGCTCATGTTTGCATGCGGAGAAGTTGGCAACGATGAGCCATCAGAAAACCCTTTATCTTCAGGCGGTGGTGGTATTAATCTTTCCAGTTCTGGTAATGGTGGGATAGGGACGTCCAGCAGTTCAGACGAATTTGCTGTTTGCCAAGGACAATTCTGTTGCAATGGCGCAGAATACGATAATAACAATTATTTTTGTTTTGAAGAAGTGCTTTACCCGAAATGCGGAAACTCTGTGTATGATCCTTATCAGAAAGGTTGCTTTGCGCAAAATTTGTATAATAGATGCGATATTGAAACAACACGTGGAACCTGCGTTCACAATAGCTTGCTTAGATGCAGGCAAGAAGGTACAGGCGAAATGTATATAAGAGATCCTTTGCCGGGAATGAATTGTGAAAATAATGGGGCTATTACCGGCAAAAAAGACGATTACAGACGAGGCCTAGATGGAAAGCCGCAAAAGGTGGGAACATATAAAATTGTTCAAATAGGCAATCAAATTTGGATGGCAGAAAATTTAAATTACGATCCCGGTCCTAATGAAGAACTGGGAGTTCAGGTAAAAAATAGTATGTGTTATGACGATAATGAAGCTAATTGCGCAAAGTATGGGCGTCTTTATGATTGGGCTACTATAATGGCTTTACCACCTGGATGCAATTATACAAATGAAAATTGCCCTCCGAATCGTAAGCAGGGTTTATACGGAGGTATATGTCCGGACGGGTTTGGTATTGCTCGCTCGGAAGATTGGCAAATTTTGGTTGATTATGCAGGTGGCGTAGCTAATGCTGCCAGCCGTCTTAAAGCTGTTAATACTGATGAAAATTCGCCTTGGAACTATAAAGGAGGTGGAACAGATAATTACGGGTTTAATGCATTGCCGGGAGGTCGTGGAATAAATTATGGAATTGATTCTGAGCAAGAAGGCACTGATAGCCATTGGTGGGCAGAAACGCAACTTGCTTCTGAAGCTGACTTTTGGAACATGATTTCTTCTGATTCTGAAGCTCGTAAAAAATTCCAGAGCAAAGCCCTGCACATGAATTACCTCCGTTGCGTACATTATTTTTAATATGACTTTCCCTCCATTACAAGAGCAGCTCTCCGTGCTTATGCGCGGAGTATTGGAAATAGTTCCTCAAGAAGAACTTGCCAAGAAAATACAGAAATCCATAGATACCGGAGTGCCGTTGCGCATAAAGCTAGGTGTTGATCCCACTGCGCCGGACGTGCACTTTGGGCACACGGTTGTTATGCGTAAATTGCGCCAGTTCCAAGACCTTGGCCATCAGGTTGTTTTAATAGTAGGCGATTACACAGCCATGATCGGAGACCCCAGCGGTCGCAATAAAACACGGCCTCGCCTTAGCCACGAACAGGTTATGGAAAACGCAAAGGAATACCAAGAGCAGTTTTTCAAAATTGTGAAAAGAGAGCAAACCGAAATTCGCTACAACGGCGAATGGTTCAGCAAAATGCCTTTTGACAAAGTGACCGAACTTATGGGTAGCATCACCATTGCGCAAATGCTGGAGAGAAAAGACTTTCAAACTCGCTATGCAGAAGGTCAGCCCATAAGTCTTCATGAATTTGTGTACCCGTTGATGCAAGCTTACGATAGCATAGTCATTAAAAGCGATGTTGAGCTTGGTGGCACAGACCAAAAGTTTAATGTTCTGCGTGGGCGCGAATTGCAAATAAGAGAAGGCCAAGATCCGCAAATAGGTTTGTTTATGCCAATTCTTTTGGGCACGGATGGCGAACAGAAAATGAGCAAGTCTTTGGGAAATTATGTTGGCGTAAATGAAAGCGCAGACACTATGTTCCATAAAGTCTATAACATAGCAGACAGCCTTGTTGAAAGCTGGGCTGAGCTTTTAACTGTAAAAACAGATTTTTCAAAAGATATTTTAACCGCAAAACGAGAATTAGCTCTTGACATAGTTTCTCAATACTATGGCACAACTGCTGCTGAGGCCGCCGCCGAAAAAGAAAAAGCCATTCACAGCGGCAACGAATTGCCCAGCGACACGCCGGAGATAAAGCTTGCCGCAGACAGCTACGCAGTTCTAGACTTGCTGGTCACGATTGGCGCATTTGCAAGCAAGGGCGAAGCCCGGCGCATGATTCAGAATAACGGCGTTAAGATAAACGGCAAAGCGGTTTCAGATGCCAATATGCAATTGGTGATGGAGAATGGAATAATTGTCCAAACTGGGAAGCGAAAATTTTATAAATTAGAACTAAAATAACAGAGGTATCAGGCTATGACACTTTTAGAAAACGAAACAAAATTAGACTTGTTTACGGAATCGGTTTTTCTAACAAACTACCGAATTATGCAGGAAAATGGAGATTCACATAAAATTTTCATCTTTCTGGAAAAAATCAGCTCAATTGAGATGCGTCGTAAAAGCAAGCTTTTTTTCTTGCTTTTAGGCATATTTTTTATGGTTCTTGGACTAGTTTTATCAGTTGCGTTGATGATTGAACCGGCATGGAGAGATGATGAAGAACTCGCTGTTTTGGGAATAACAGTGTTTTTGGGCATCATTTTTTTTATCATTTTCTTTTTGACAAAAGGAAGCTTAATAACCATTTCGCCGGACGGAGGCAAAAATTTGAATATAAAAGTAAGCAGAAAAATTACCGGCGAACGCATTGAAGAATTTTTAACAAAGATTCAAAATGCAAAACTTGCCCGGACAATGTCGTGAAAAAAATAATTTTGTCCAGCATTCTTGTCACAATTCTTGCTGTGGCGGTTGCTTCAATTATATTGCTTTATTTTAAAAATAAACATGATTCCGAGCAGCAATCAAGTGGGGAGCCTGACACTTATTATGAAAGCGATGGATGCCCGGACTGCGGATGCCCGGACTGCGGCGATGGCTATGAAGAATATGAGGAAAAAACTCTATATAACTATCACAGCGAAATTGTAATTGATGATGAAAATATTGGTCATGCAGCATCTTTCGCATCAGAATTCTTTGTATATGCCCCGTTTCCGATTATAAAAGGTGGGTATATAAGCGTTTCCATAAATTACGGAGATCGTGCTGATATAGAAAACTTTGTCAATATACGTGATAATGGCTATGGGAGATTATTCATGACTTTTTTCTCAGATCTATATAAAAACAGAGCCGAGTACCTGAGCAACGGCAAGCTTTTGCGCTATGCAAAGCTCCTCGCCGGCATGATCCCGCGCGAAACCTATATTGCCAACGGCTGGGATGTGATGGTGCATCAACTCCTCACTGCTTATGACGACCTTGCGGAAAGCCCCAGTAGTTTTAGCGATGTATATACGATAATGACAGGCGATAATTTTCATTTTCTTCACAATGCAGAAAAGTTTCCGTTTATAAACGATAAATACCTTGATGTTTTTACAGTGAAACAAGATGATGTGTTCTATAAAGCGGGCAATGTGAACCGAGCGGCTATTATTTGGGCATACTCATTCTGGGGTAGACGTCATAACGAAAATCCCGATAGCTTAGAGCAAATTGTTGCAATCCTGCGTTTGCTTCGTGATGAATTGTATGCTTCGCCCTAAATTACATAACCACCAGTTCTGCATGCAGCGCACCGGCCCTTTTAATTGCCTGGAAAATTGAGATTATATCACGTGGCGCAACACCTAAAGTGTTCAATGCCTGTGCTAACTGGCCAACGTTGTTTACTGAGGGTATAACTCGAGTTTCCGTACGAGGCTCCTGAACATTTATTTGCTGGTTGTTCATTATGGCTGCCTGGCCAAAAAGCGGGGTCACCGGGGCGGTTTGGGCATTTGCCACTTGAACCGTTATGCTTCCGTGAGAAACTGCAATCTCTGATATTTGAACATTTGCGCCGCTCACCACTGTGCCTGTTTTTTCGTTCAGCACAACTCGGGCATTTGTGTTCGGGTCAAACTCGGCACTCTCGGCTCGAGCTATGAAAGACATATAATCGTTGCGCATGGATTGCGGCACGTTTACAAGAATTGTTGAGGCATCTTCTGCTATTGCGGAGTTTGGGAAAGCTTGATTTATCGCATTTGCCATTGCTACTGCGCTTGTGAAATCGGGGTCAGAGAGCACCCAGCGAAGCTCACCGGTTTTCAAGTTTGCGCTTTCTATTTCTTTATACACAACTGCGCCGTTCGGCAATGTTCCGGAGAGCGCATGGCCTTTTTTGAAACTGTTTCTGCCGCTCTTTGAGGAGATGCCGCCTATATTTACCGAGCCTTGAGCCTGCGCATAATATTCGCCGTCTGAGCCTTGAAGCGGGGTCATCAGCAGGGTTCCGCCTTCAAGCGAGCGTGCATCGCCCATGCTGGAGATGGAAACATCTATTTTTTTTCCGGGTTTAACGAATGCGGGCAAAGTTGCGGTTACCATGACGGCAGCCACATTTCGCAAGCGTACTTCGTTTGGATTAACCACAATTCCCATTTTCTGCAGCATATTCGCTACCGACTGAATGGTGAACTGCGTGTTTGTGCCGTCACCTGTGCCGGCAAGACCAACTACAAGTCCGTAGCCCACAAGCTGCTGCTCGGAGACGCCTTCCAGCGTAGCCATGTCCTTAACCCTTGCCGCATTAGCTTTGGAAGCCATTATTGCCAGCAAAATACAAATGGCAGCTGCTATTTCCAGCCAGCCTATTTTGTATCGCCCTTGTTGGTCTTTATCTATTCGCATATCAACTCCTTTTTTGATTGCTGTTAGAAAATCCAGTTGAAGAATCTTGTTAAAAGTCCGGGCTTTTCGGCATCGGCATTTACTCCACTGCCTGAATACCTGATTACCGCTTCTGCAATTTTATAGCTGTAAACCGTGTTATCGGGATTTATATCATCTGCTCTTATTGTGCCGCTGACTTCCAAAATCTCTTCTTCATTGTTTATGGCAACGACTTTTGAGCCTTCTATCAGTAGGTTCCCGTTATCTAAAACCTCTATTATGCGTGCAGTAACCGTAGCTTTCAGTTCGCCGTTGCGTGCAGTTACCCCTTTTCCGTCGTAGCTGATATTAGCATTGCTGTTTACGCCAAAGTTTGGAAGCCATCCGAACAGTTTTCCTTTGGATTTTTCTTGCCCTAGGCTTACATTATTCTTTTTTTCCGTTTCGGTGCGGGTGTCGCTACCGGCCTTAGCTGCTTCCATAATCAGGATTGTAACCACATCGCCAGTCTTTTTGCCCTTTTTATCGGTATAAAGGTTGTTCCCATAGAGGGAAGCCGGAGCAGAGAAGCCATTGGCAACTAGAAGTAAGATGCTGAAAAACAAAGAGTTAAGGTTCATGCAAGAAGGTCATGCAAAAACCGTGCCAGATATGTTTGAAAAGCCTTGACAAGGGGCAAAATAAATTCTATTTTATGTTTGTATGACATTCAATTTCTTCCCTAAGCTTGCAGTGCTGGCTTTAGCCGTAATTCAATCAGTTGCGTTCGCAGCATTTTTTCCTTTCGCCGAAACGCTTGTTTTCGATGAAAAAACAGATATTGAAGAATTTTATGGCTCTAATTACCGAACTTATTATTATCAATTCACGCTGGAAAATCCGGCAGTGTTAACTTTCAGCAGCACCAGCAAGCGCATTTGCTTTGATTTTTACAAGGATTCAGAGCATCTTGTG
>WQSZ01000090.1 GCA_009787645.1 Candidatus Fibrimonadales bacterium
TTCAGACGTTTTCTATATTGAAAAAACAATGAAGTCTGCATTAATTGTCCTTATGGCGTTTGCAATATGCGCTCAAGCTCAAATCCTTACCGATTCCAGAGATGGCAAAAAGTATAAAACCGTAAAAATAGGNGAACAGACTTGGATGGCNGAGAACCTTGACTATCACGGCGAAGATGGACTTATTGGCTTTTGCCATGGAAGAAAAACTGAAAACTGCAAAAAGTATGGGCGGTTATATGACTGGGTAACAGCTATAAAAGTCTGCCCAAGNGGNTGGCATTTGCCCNGTGATGAAGAATGGCAGACCCTTNTTGATTTCGCTGGTGGCGATGCAATTGCAGGAACAAAATTAAAGGCAACAAGCGGCTGGAATACCGGTAGAGATTATATAGCAGGCACAGACAATTATGGTTTTTCGGCCCTGCCGGGCGGCTTCGGCTTTTCGGATGCAAATTTTGGCAATTTTGGCGGCAGTGGCCTCTGGTGGAGTAGAACTGAGTTCAGTAACAACGATGCCTACTACCGGTATATGTATTACTACGAAAGCGAAGTGAGCAGGAAATACTACTACAAGTCACGCCTGTTTTCCGTGCGCTGTGTGCAAGACTAGAAGCGCATTTTCTATATTTTCCGTGTGCAAAGATTTGTAGCAATCTGTTTATTCGCATTCGTGTTGTCTTTTGGGGCGGAGCGAGCAGCTCCTACTATCTCGGTTTTGCAATTCACAGATAATAATCAGGGAGCTGCAACTCATAGCTATGGAAAAGTTATAACTGCGATGTTCGGCACGCACTTGCGCAACGAAACTAATTTCATTGTGCTTGAGCAGGGTAGCTCGCAAAAGGCCGGAGCTTTGCTCTCAGGCTCGGTTTCTTCCATAGGTTCAATGATTCAGATAGATGTGAAATTGATATCTGCAAGTACAAATGATGTTGTGGTTGCGGAGTTTGCGGAGGTTGATTCGCAGGTTGATTTAAGAGAAGCAATTTCCAAGCTAGCCAAAGTAATAGAAGACAAATATCTGCGGCAATGGATGGGAGATTTGCAGATAACCGTTTTGCCAACGGAAGGCGAAGTATATTTGAACGAACAGTTTGTTGGAAAATCAAGCCTTGCAAAACCGCTTCGCTTGAACAATATGCTGGAAGGAAAATACTCGTTAAGAGTGCTTGCAGGTGGGTATCAAAAATCCGAACAGGAAATTATTGTAGCTCCGAGAACTTTGCAAAATGTTCAAGTGACACTCCAAAGCTTGCCCGGCAGCATTCGCATTGAAAGCGAACCTTCAAATGCAACGGTATTTATAAATGGGCAAAATATGGGGAACACGCCATATAGCCTAATGTCCATAGCGCAGGGTAACTATAAAATAGAACTGCAAGCGGAAAACTTCAAGCCTTTTTCTCGGATGGTAGGAGTTCAGTCCGGCCAGCTTACGGAATTAAAAGCTTCTATGGAAGTTATCTCCGGCTCATTGTTTGTGCAGAGCACGCCCTCAAATGCTCAGGTTTTTATGAATGAATCCTTTATGGGAGTTACTCCGCTTCTTTTGGAAAACGTGACTCCGGGCACAGTCTCTGTTGCTTTGCAGTTAAAAGGGCATTTCGATCATAAGGAAACCGTGAGAGTTTTACCCGGCAAAAAAGCGGAAGTAAATGCTGCGATAAATCGCCAAACCGGAAAACTTACAATGGTATCGGAGCAGCGGGACCTATCTGTTAAAATAAAGGGCGAAACCGAAATAACTTTGGAGGCTCCATTCCACAAACACACCTTAAACGCCGGCCAATATCAAGTAACTGTCTCAAAGCCAAAGTACTACGACAATGTATATTCGATCACCATACAACCTGACCAAGAATATCGTTTGGCTACTGAACTCTCTTTAAAGCCCGGGCGAATCTCCTTTGTAGAAGCCGGGAAAATCCCTACGGATGTTTTTATAAACAATGAATACAAAGGCAAATCCGGCAAAATGACGTTGGAACTTCCCGAAGGGGAGCACGAAATTCTAGTGCGAAACTGGTTTCACGAAAAGCGTTGGAAAATTCAAATTTATGCGGATAAAACCGAAGAAATATCTTTGCAGGAATTTGCGCAGAATTCATCTTTCTCCTGGTGGGGCGTTTTAGCGGCTGCCTTAATTGCAATACCGGCTTATATTGCGGGGGAGAAATGAAAATAAAATTGCTCCTGTTTTTTTTGCTGTGTTTTTTTTCGCAGGCATTTAGCGCTCATTTAACATATTACGGTCCGAGCGGTTATATTTTTGTGCCAAGTGGCTTTGTTGCCGGATATTCAAAGTACACCGGATTTATGGACGAAGATTTATCTCTGGCATTTAGAACTTCTTTTTTGGATAACACATTGGAAATATCTTTTTCGTCTGTGTATTTGTTTGTAGATGAAAAAGACGGTTATGATCCGAAAAAAGTAGCAGATGGTTTGTTGCCCGTTATTCCTTCCGTAAAATGGAACATAGATGATAAAAGCGGAAATATAGCGCGCTTTGGTTATTCCGTAGGTTATGCTTATGTGTATGGAGTGTATGCCGGCGCAACAACTCAATTGATTCGCACACCTGTTTTGCAGCCGGAGCTTACGCTTGCTGTTAGTTTATGGACGGAGCGTGGCTACGGGCTTGTGGGTTCCAGATTGCAGACTGCAGATTTGAGCGGAAATCCGTTGCCACTTGCAATTACGGCAGAGGCAGGCTGGGCAACATCTATGAGTTCCATAGGCGTATCGGAGGAATCTTTTTTCGCAGTTGGCACGGAGCTGAATTTGGGAAGGAATTTAAGTTTGCGTTGCGGTTATCGCATGGATCCTACTTACTATAATGTTGATGAAGATGGCAAGAAGATTGATAAAAAGGAAGGCCAAAATACGGATGGTAGCTGGAGCTTGAGGCTGGAGTTCCATTTTGATGGTGTTAAAAGCGCAGGAGGGAAATCTCAATGAAAGTTTCTCGCCTGATAGCATTGCTTTTGTTCGCCGCATCTTTTGCCTTTGCTGTGGAGCGCATAGGCACTCCTGTTTCTCCTTCGCTTTGGGATTCTTATTTGCCCAATCCTGCGCATCCGTCTTATGCTTCAAATTTGGGCTCTTTGCTTGAGGGTCGTTTGACTTTGGGATTTCAGAATTCGAGTTTGTCGCACTTGTCGCTTTCGGTTCCCGGTTTGCAAATTATTTCTGCCAACACAAGGTGGCGCATCGATCCTGAGCAGGAGCGGTGGCTTTATGATCCCAAGCATGCCAACACCGATATTTCGGAACGTGGCTATTACAGGGATTTGTTTCTTGTGGCCGGCGGCGGCAGTCTTTCAAGCATTTTGCCGTTGAATAATTGGGATATAGGAATCGGTGGAACTTTCAAAAGCCTTGAGGTGCAAGACGAGGATGAGGAGGAAGTTTGGAAAGCTGGTTGGTTGGGCTTTAGCTTTTCTCTTTCTGTGAATTCATTGTTGGCCTCGGGTGCGTGGGATAAGTATGAGCATCGTTATTTGCTTGCTTATCATGCGCCGGGAGATTTGCAGGCCGGCATGGAGTTTTATCAGAATTGGGATGATTGGTCCTGTTTTGGCGTGCAGCCGGGTGTTGAAAAGATTTTCCACGAGAGTTTGAAGTTTCATGGCGGTATGCGTTGGCAGTTTGCGGATTCCAAGCGTGTTGAATTTATGCTGAATTTCGGTTTGGGCATAAGGTTTAGACCTTGGCGTGCAGGGGTAGATCCCGAGTGGATATCGTCGATTGTTTCGCCGTTTAATTCTGCGATTTTTTACGATTGGGAACTTTCATTTGATTCCAATGTGGATACGGAATACAAGACCTATTATTGGTTGCTTTCGGTATCAAAGTGGTTTTAATGCGGATGAAAGGACTTGAACCTTCATGCTGTTGCCAGCACTAGAACCTGAATCTAGCGTGTCTACCAATTCCACCACATCCGCAGTCGTGATGTGAATATAGAAAAATCTTTAAATCTAGAGTCTCAAAATAGTAGCCGAGACAAATATGAGTGCCGTTAGAGCAGTGACCTTCAAGGATGTCCAGCCTAAAGCCAGCTCTATCGTAAGAGGCTTACCGTGAATGTTGTCAAAATCATTTAAACCTGAGATGCCTCTAAAACCAACTGCGAGTTCACCATCGCTCAATTGCCATCCCAATCCGTAAGCGAGCCCAAAATCAACAGGAGTTCTTGAATCGTAGTTAGTTGCTGAATCGTAGTTAGTTGCCACAAGTTCTAACTGAGCACCGCCTTCCAAGTAAAACCAAGGGCCTCCAAACGGCATAATTTTAAACATCGCAGGAATGCTTATGCCAAAATCTGCTATTCTTGTACGATAGGTGTCATTATTATTAACATAACTTATATATCTTGCAACAAAATTCAATTCCGGCGCAAAAAATATATTATCACGAATTGGATAATTCATTACGATTCCGGCTTTATAACTCCATCCGTTTGCGCCTTCCGGTGAGTCTGGCAATAGATAAGCATTAAACGCAAATCTGCTTTTGAATATCTTTTCTGTTTTTTCATAATTTTCTTCAATCGCTTCTTCTTTTCTCTCCACAAATTCCGGGTGTTGCAATGTGTTTGCGAGTTGTTCAAAATTTGCATCGTATTTTTTTTTAAGAACATAATTTCCTGTGTTTAAGTTCATAACACGAATCTGCGTTGCCGTCACTTGCAGCAAATACAAGCAGCCACTGCCTTTTGCCCATCTTATTTGCTGATTTATATCATTGCTATTCACCTCCGTAGATATTATCAACCGCCGTATTTCCATTTTGCTTTGCAGCACACCGGACTCGCTAAAATCAGCGGAGCATATAGATTCAGTTGCGTGCAAGGTCATTGCAAACGCAAGGCATAAAAAGATTATTCTAAATGGCATATCACTTTCCTATGCAGTAACTGCTAAATATAGCATTTAAAACGCTTTCATCGGATATTTCTCCGATTACGGAGCACAACGCATTCCTCGCCTCACGCATTTCAAAAGCCGCCAATTCAACCGCCCCGGCCTGCACAGCTCTTTGCACGCATTCCTCCGCTTTTTTTATGCAGGAAATTTGCCGCTCGCTTGTAATCCAGGCTTCTTCGCTTTCTTCTTTGGGAAAAAATATTGTGTTTAATTTTTGTTTAAATTCGGCAATGCCTTGGTTTGTTAGGCTATCCAATTCTGCGTGTGTTGTTGCTATTATATCTGCAATTTCTTTCCACTGCACAAATTCTTTTGGCAAAGGAATGCTGCCGTCAACGACCAATATTTTCAGATTTGCTTTGTTTAAAACATCGTTTGTTTTTTGCATGGCCCGTTCATCGATTTCGCTTTGTGCTTCGCTTGCAAGCCCAGCCGTGTCTATAAGCAAAATATCTCCGCCCGGCAGGTGCAACGGAACTTCAACAAAATCACGTGTGGTGCCGGGGGTCTCGCTAACAAGCAACCGTTCTTCTTTTACCAGCGCGTTTATCAAACTGGATTTCCCTGCATTGGGCGCTCCAAACAAAACGGCTTTTGGTAATTCGTTTTGGGCTGATTTGAATCTGCTTTTTAATTTTTGCAAATTTTGCAGAACATCGTTGCACAGGGGCAGCCGCATAGGGCTGTCCCTACGGTCGTGGTTAATAATGATGTCTTCCGCAAAATCCACTTCCAATTCCAATGTTGCTGAAATTTGTTTTATGTTTTCTGCCAATGTTTTTATTTCGCCGGATATTTCGCCGTTCAATAATCTTTGGGCATTTGCCAGGGTTTGGGAGTTTTGGGCTGATAACAAATCGCCTACGGCTTCGGCTTGTGTCAGGTCCATTTTTCCGTTTAAAAACGCCCGCTGTGTGAACTCGCCCTTGTTTGCCGGGCGCACACCTTGAATTTTGCAGATTTCTTCTATCAGTTTGCGGATTATGAATGGGTTTCCATGTGGGAACAGTTCCAAGACATCTTCGCCTGTGTATGAATTGGGGGCAGGGAAATATATTGCTATTAAATTGTCTATGGGTGTTTTTACATGAGTTGCCGTTCTAGGTTTCATTTTGAAGTTCGGAAGAACGGTTTTGCATATTTCCCGTACAGCCGGTCCGCTTATGCGGATAGCGGCTATTGCGCTTTTTCCAGGCGGAGTGGCTAGGGCGATGATTGTGTCCATTGTGAACTATCAAACCCCCACTATCACATCCAGAATCTTCTTGCCCTTATGCTCAACCCACTTGACTTGCGGTTTGCCCACATTCTGCTCTTTTCGGAAATCAAAGGTTAGCAGATAACCGGTATCTTTGTTCTTGCTCTCCAAATAGCCAGCGAGTTGCTCAAAAGCCTCCTCGTGGGCAACTTCCCCATACCATAGCTTCAATTCAACTATAAACTGCTCGGAATTGTAATCCACTATAATGTCTGTTTTTTTGCCGCTCCTAGTCTCGCTTTCCAAATGATAAAAACCTGTGCCGTTTATGAAAGGTCTTAAATATGTTATAAAAAGCAAGCGGCATTCACGTTCCAAAAAATCTATGTCTTTGCTATTGTACATTTCATAATAATGCTCAGCAAATCTTTTCAAAAGCATTTCCATATTAAGCTTGTTTCCGGCGGTTACACATTCCACAGAAGCACGCAGTGTCAATTTGCTGTCTCGCTGCTCCTTTTCTGTTGCAAAATAATTCGTTATTCTAACCTCAAAGATTCGGTTGTGTATTGCTACCAGCCTGTCTCTTTTTTCAACTATGCCATAAATAGTGGCTATCTGAATCGCTTGGTTGTCAACATTGTAGGAATAAGCTCTGTTTCCAACCGTAAGCTCCCTGAGCAGGTCTTTCAAATCTGGATTGCTTTCTATGTTTTTGAACAAATCATCAAACAGAGTGCTTTGCTCATAAAGAATTTCCTTGACTGCATTTTGAACTCCGTTCACAGTCCAGTCTCTATTGAAATCATTTTCTATGTATTGACAAATTCTGGAAACAAGGTACGGATAGCCGTTGGTATATGCCCTGATTTCGTTGGCTATAACTTCTATGTCCATTCCTGTTTTATGGTCGCCTTCGTATTCTGAAAGCATGGAAGCTATTTCTTTTTCGTTTAGTGTCATATCAACTTTGAAGTCAATGGCTATGTTCCAAGGCGAATTTATACGTTTCTCGCCGTCTTGAAGTTGATGAGTGCCAGCCTGTATCATTTTGAGTTTGAGATTTTTGATGTCGTAAACGCCAGCCAGAATAACGCTCTGGAAAGTCGCTCCAGCTCCGTCATTTCTTTTCAGATATTTATCGCGAAGCATGCCCAAGAATTTCAAGAATATGAAATTATTGGAAGTTTTGTCCACCTCATCTATCATCAAAACTATTTTCTTGTCCTTGCAAGTTTTGGTTAAAAAATCGTCAAGCAAATCAAAAGTTGTAACCGATTCATCTACCCAAACTTCAGAACCAGGCAAATTTCTCTCTGTAAAATATTTGGAGCATACATTAAGAATTCCTTGGCAAAAATCAGCTTCTGCATCAAACATGCTGTCGCTTACGCCTTCAAA
>WQSZ01000091.1 GCA_009787645.1 Candidatus Fibrimonadales bacterium
ACGCTAAAGTTTTCGCTCTGATAAGGCGTAAGCGGTTTGCTGCCCCAGGTCCAGTGGCCATCTTGAGCTATGAGCACCGGATGCACCGCATATTTGCGAGCATCCAAAGCTCTGACTATTCCTGTTCCTGTTACAAGAGAAACGGGATGTTCGGCACTTGGGCCACCCATAAAAACAAAAATTGTTTTTTTCATAATTAAATCTCCTTATACCATTCAAAAGGGTCTAAAACGGTGTATCTTATACTGCTGATATTTCGCTCGCCGTTTGGCGTTATTTTCCCTGCTGCAATATGAACATGAGGGCCCGTTGTGTGCCCGCTTGTTCCAACGGAAGCTATGGGGTCTCCTTCCATAACCGATTGCCCGTTCAAATAAAAACGCTGGTCACAGTGCATAAATATCAACAAGTCTTTTTCTCTGGCAATTGCTATCATCAACCCGCCACGTTCATCTTCCGCAGTCCATGCGGTTCCGCTGAAAGGCGCAAGAATTCTTGTTCCTTTGCGCCCCCCAATGTCTATGCCGTCGTGGCGCCGCTTGGTTTCTGTTTGTGTTGCGTTGTAGAGCTCCGTTATGTATGCAAGGCTATCGTTTAAAAGTCCGGTGAAAAAATTCCACGCTGGTTGCATGGCTTTGTGGCGGGTATTGGTGAATGCAGGCAATTTTAACCGCAAGGTATCTCCGGCTTTAATTTTGCTCTCAAGCGAAAGTTCATTTTCTTTTAAATATTTGGTTACCATTGCTTCTGTGGTCACAAGAGAATTATATTTTCCAATGGCAAATCTGGCTATTTGGGTTAATGATTCTCCGTCTTTCAAAACATGAATTATATCGCCTTTTTCACTATACTTTTCCACATCGGCTGTGATATTTCGCAAATTGTTAATTTGCCCTTCCGGTATGCTCGGTATAAAAAACGGCAGAACACAAAGCAAAAGAACTGCAATCCATGCATATTTTGCAGCCAAAAACAACGGCGTTTTTGGAATGTTTATTTCCGCAATTTTCAATCGCAGCAAATTATCAATATCTGTGTCTGTTGTATTAAAAACTGCAATGCATGATTTTTCAATGCTGTCTAAATAATCGTTTTTTTCATCCGGCAAAACCACGGCGATTCGTGCAAAATGTCGTTTCAATCTGTTTATATTCGCATAGCAGTTGATCCATTTTTCTTTTTCTGTTGGGAATTCAAAATTCGGCGTGCTTTGAATTTTTTGCCACCCGTCGCTGAAACCGGGAATGGCAGCAACATCGTTAAACGAATTTTTTTCAAAAAGATTATTATTGGCCAGTTCAATCAACAGACCTTTTTTGCCATTTTGCAATTGCGGCAATGTTTGCGCAGAGCCACGTAATCCAAAAAAACACGCTTTGTCTAAAATAGTTTCAAGCGTAGCTTTTCGCATGGTACACTTTTAAGCTATGGCCCTGGACTTGTGATGCGTGAAAGCCGGTGGTGGAAGCTCCAGCAAACGTGTGAGCTGTGTTGAGGCTTCTTCTGCGTTTATATTGTTTGAAATTATGAAATCTTTGCCTTTCATAGTGCCACGGCCTTTCAATTCGGTATCCGGGGAATTTGCCACAAAAGCGAGAGTTTGCTGCTCCAACTGCGGAAGCAAGCCAAAGTAGCGGAACATGCTGAAATTTTTTTGCCAAGTGCTTCGCTCAATTATAACACCGGAAATCCCTTCCGGCAGTTTTCCCGCTTCTAGAAATTCATCAGCGGTTAATGTGGTTATTTTGTGGTTTGGAACTTCTCCATTGACCAAAACGCTGGATACTTTCTTTTGAAAGTAAGAATCGCAAATAAAAGCAAAAATCATAGTTGTGGTAATATAGAAAATCTAATCTTGCGTTCCAGTGCTGCATTTCCCATGGAGAATCTGAATATTGTCCAGAAAACCACCAGTGCCGGGTCTTCTTTTTTTATAAGTCTTTTTATTGTTCGCTCAAAATTTGCGACACTGAGAATCTCGGAAAAGCGGACAAAGGCGGCGGTTTTGGAAAATGTGCTGTTATAGTTTTTTTTGCAGTAATAGGCCAGCGCAAACAGTCTTTTTCCCATTTCTTTTTCCGGAGCTTGCAATTCGCAAAGTTTATTTTCGCAAGTTAAAAATATTTTATCCATATTAGCATATCTGCATGCTGCCATAGATTCAATGATAACTTTATTCCAATTGCTAGCCTTGTGCATTTAACCTCTTGAGCATATTTTTTATGGCCCTGCCCCTGTGGCTCAAAGCATTTTTTTCGCTTTCATTCATCTCGCCAAAGCCTTGGGTATAACCTTCCGGCAAGAAAACCGGATCATATCCAAAACCTCCGGAGCCTCTAGGTTCAGGTAGAATTGTGCCTTTGCAGATTCCCTCAAAAAATTCAGGTTCGCATTCCGGTTTTATTAAGCACAGATAGCATACAAATCTGGCATTCCTGTTTGTTTTGCCTTCCATTTCGCCCAGCAATTTCATATAACGGTCTCTGCCGGAGGCATTTTCGCCGGCATATCGTGCGGAAAAAATACCGGGCCTGCCGTCCAGGGCCTCTACCTCTAGCCCGGAGTCATCTGCGATAACCCAGTAATCTTTGTGTTTGGAGGCTACATATTGAGCTACTGCTTTTGCCTTGAGCTCGGCATTCCCCTTGAATGTTTGGGCGGTTTCTTCAATTTCTTCGGTAAAGCCTATATCTTTCAATGTAAAAAAGGAAAATGCGCCATCGTTAAGGATAGCGCAAAACTCATTTACCTTACCGGCGTTTCCGGTGGCTATAACCACAGCTTGAGGCATCAGAGCCCCAAACTAGCGAAGTTTCTTCTTATGTCTATCGCGACGTCTGCGCTTCTTGCGCTTGTGCGTTGCGATTTTCCTCTTTTTTCTCTTTCTACCGCAGGGCATTAAACTCTCCGTTTATGTATTGAGGAGATAAATATAGAAAATTTTAACGATGTTGTCAAGAAATTTGGGAAAAAAATATCTATATTTAATTCAACATGGTAAACTTTAAAGGCAATAATGCTTAAAAAAGAAATCAAAACTGCGGAAGATGCGCTGGAAGCTATTCAAGACGATGGCTATGCTATTCAATTTGTTCCTGAACGCTTGAGAACTGCGGAATTATGCTTGAAAGCGGTGCAAAATAGCTTTTTCTCGACTCTTAAGTATGTTCCGCAAAATTTGAAAACAACGGAAATGTGCTGGGCGGCTGTAAAAAAGAACGGCTATAATCTTGCAGATGTGCCGGAAAATTTGAGAACAACGGAGATGTGTTTGGCTGCAGCCGAATGCATACACGAAATGAACAAGGATTTGGAAGAGGCGATAGAAGCAATCAGCCATAGGAGTAAGTAGAGACAATTATCCTCTACTTGTTCTGCTTTTTGCGTTCTTCCTGTATTAAGTCGTTAATCCTTCTTTTGACAATCTGTTTTTTATCAGGCGGCAATTGCTCCATGTGCTCAGGCGGCACGCTTTGCAACACCTCCAAGGACATATTGAATATTTCGTCAACGGTCACAAAATTAAGCATGGGTGCCTGTGGTTTTGAATCGGCGTGTTTACCCTCATTTGTAGCCTTGTTTTTTGTGGAAGCTCCTTGAATTTCTGCTTTTGGGCTATAATCTCGTACGCACATTATTATCGCAGCTAGAATTATAATCCAAGTGATAGCGCATTGGATAATAAAGACTTGGAAGTCGGGGTTTTCAAACATAATACGGACTAAAATAGAAATGCGCTAAGGCTGGCCTGGAGGCTCCAGGGAACGCCTTTTGCGTCTTTTGCATATTCCAAAATGCCAAAATATGCCCGAATTCCGAGCAACAGTATTCCATAAGAATCTGTGCCAAAGCCTGCGGCTATGCCGAATGCAAGCGGATTGAGGTCCGGGCAGAAGTACTCTGCGTTTGTGTACATTTTTGATGAGAAATTCCAGCCAACCTGCGGCCCTGCCTCTGCATAAATGCCGCCAAAATCATAGCGGGCGAGCACAGGCAATTCCAATGCATGCAGCTCAACGCCAACTTCGGTAAGACGATCAAAGCCATTTTCAATTTTATTCACTTTTTCCGCACTGGAGCTGTAAGCCGAATATAGCAGTTCCGGTGAAATGGAAAAGTTATCGCTCAAATCTATTTGCGCAACTGCTCCTACAGAATAAGCAATAGATGGCACAGGTTTCAAATCAGCAAGTTTAACGTGATGGCGGAGCAAACTTACTCCAAATCCGGCACGAAACCCAAGCTTGGCGTGAATGGAAGATTCTTCATCGGCAAATGAAATTTGAGCTGCCAATAAAAGGGCTAAAGCGAAAGAAATATTGCGAATTGCATGCATAAGGTGGAATATAGAAAATCCCTGACTGGGTTAGGGCGTATTGACAGAGCAAAAATATTTTTCTATATTTACAATTATGTTAGACAAAGAATTTTCGTATTATCTTGAGCATCAAGATGAATTGTTGAAAAAATACAATAATCGTTTCGTTGTAATTGTTGGTGAAAAAGTTGTTGGAGATTATGGCAGTCATGAGCAAGCCTTGTTTCGGTCAGTGAAAAAATATAAGCGTGGCACATTCCTTATACAAGAATGCACAGAAGGGGATAAGGCTTATACTTTGACCTTCCATTCTAGGGTTGCTTTTGCTTGATTCCATAGGCATAATAAATCCAAAATCGTTTACAATAGAGTACAAAGGACTGATGAATTCCTTAAGTACTCCTTGTGGTATTTGTGAGGCAATTAACCCAAAAGAATCTATTATGCAATTCAATGCGTTATGGGATACTGGTGCGGAAGGATCTGTTATATCGGAAAGGGTTGTTCAAATGCTTGGGTTGGAGCCAACTGGAAAAGCAAGGGTACATCACGCTAACGGAGAATCAATAGTGAACACATATAGCGTGTATATTTTGTTACCCAATAAAGTTGTCTTTTACATACCAATGGCGACTGAAGGCGTTTTGACTGTTACGGATGTATTAATAGGCATGGATATTATTTCAAGAGGGGATTTTACCATAACTGCCCCTGAAAACAAGACTAAGCTTTCATTTCAAATTCCATCTACACATAATACCGATTATGTAAAGGAATTTAACCAAAAACTACACACTCCAATAGTTAAAGAGCCAGTTCTAGGGCGGAATAATTTATGTTCTTGTGGCAGCGGGAAGAAATACAAACATTGTTGCGGATTTTGATATGGTGGAATACAAAACCGATTGGGTTAGGGCGTATTGACAGAGCAAAAATATTTTTGGGAATTATTTCTATGATTTGAATAGAGCTATCAGAGTTGTGGAGAGAAATCACCCCAGAACATTGCTATTCCTAATCACGCCGCTTGGGCTATTCAGAATCCCGGCAAGTCCGGCACGCACTATGTTTATAGCCTGTTCTCTGGAGATTTTACTCCAAATTTGGCAACAATAGTAGTTGCTTAATGTATTTTTGTTTTTGTATATTACTTATATGGAAAGAAAGACATCAAAGCAGAAAGTTGCCTTGAATTACTTTATTAAGCACCAAAAGGAGCTTTGTAAGCGTTTTTTTGGCAAGGAATTGTTGCTTTCTGGCAGGAAAATAATCGCAGCGTTTGATTCGCTTGGCGAGGCTGTTGATGCTGGCGAGCGAAAATTCGGCGATGGCAATTATTCCGTTTATAAATGCTTGCCGGGAGAATCGGCTTATAGCATAAATATTCCTTGTTCTATGGCTATTAAATAATGCCTAAAAATTCATTTGTTATAGATTATGATACTGAAATCGGCGAAATAATTGTAAATGTCGTTGCTTTTAACCAGAAAACAGGGGCTGGGATACACTTAAAAGCTCTTTGGGATACAGGTGCAAATTGTTGTGTTATATCAGAGACCACAGCCAAAAAGCTTAAGCTTCCTAACGTAGCAGAAGTTCAAATGAAGCACGCTAATGGAGTAGCCATTGTAAATACTCATATGCTGTCTTTGATGTTGCCAAATAATCTTTTGTTTAAAGACATTAGAGCTATGTCTTGTAAGCCTATTCACCATTTTGATATGATTATTGGAATGAATGTAATTAGCAAAGGTGATATGGCTATTATTCACAACAAGGCAGGTATTAAGTTTTCATTTAAATATCCGCCGAAATTATCTTAACCCCCCAATCCGCTCACCCCAGCACATTGCTATTCCTAATCACGCCGCTTGGGCTATTCAGAATCCCGGCAAGCCCGGCTCGCACTATGCTTATAGCCTGTTCTCTGGTGATTTTTGCGCTATCGATTGGCGCTCTTCTTCGCTAAACGTTTTTCTATATTTTGCAAAAATTTTAACCAAGGTTCAAAGCGTGGCAAAAATAGTGGTAAAAGATACGGAAGTGACTGTAATGCAGATAAATAATGAGGATTATATTTGCATTACAGATATGATTAAAGCCAAAGACGGAGACTTTTTTGTTTCTGATTGGTTGAGAAACCGTAATACATTGGAATATATCGGAATTTGGGAAAGAATCTACAATAAAGATTTTAATTATACCGAATTCGCCATAATTAAAAGTCAAGCTGGGCTAAATAGCTTTAGAATCAGCGTTAAAGAATTAATAGAAAAAACAAATCTTATTTGCTTGCAAGCTAAAGCTGGTCGATATGGTGGTACATATGCTCATAAAGATATTGCCTTTGAGTTTGCTTTATGGATAAGTCCCGAATTTAAAATATACATTGTCAAAGAATTTCAACGTCTTAAAGAAGAAGAGCAAAAGGTTTTAGGCTGGACGGCAAAGCGAGAATTAGCAAAAATCAACTACCATATTCATACTGATGCTATAAAGCGTAATCTTATTCCTGTCAAACTTACGCCAAAACAAACTTCCGTAATTTATGCAAATGAAGCGGATATACTTAATGTTGCGTTGTTTGGCGTTACTGCTAAAGAATGGCGAGAAGCTAACCCAAACAGCAAAGGCAATATTCGTGATTACGCCACAATTAATGAGTTAATTTGCCTTTCAAATATGGAAAATCTTAACGCAGTGCTTATCAATGATGAACTTTCGCAAAAGGAACGATTAATAAAGTTAAATTTAATCGCTATTCAACAGATGAAAGTTTTGATGGAAGTGGAAAATAGGAAACTGTTAAAATTACCAGTTATAGAAAATTAATACCCCCCAATCCGCTCACCCCAGCACATTGCTATTCCTAATCACGCCGCTTGAGCTATTCAGAATCCCGGCAAGCCCGGCTCGCACTATGCTTATAGCCTGTTCTCTGGTGATTTTTGCGCTATCGATTGGCGCAGTTCCGCCGATGTAAGTTACGCCGAATAGTTCTTCTACGGTTGCTCCCATTTCAAAAAGTTTTTGCACTGCT
>WQSZ01000092.1 GCA_009787645.1 Candidatus Fibrimonadales bacterium
AACCCCTCCACGGTGGCCAATGTGATTCCTGATTCGCATTGTGCTGCATGGTAAGGGGGGCACCCCGGCTGCTTTGGGGCCTAACGTGTTAACTACCTAGCTTAACTTCACTGTTGCTAGTGTTGGCACAAAGATAGCAAGGGGTGCCTTTTTGTAAAATAAAATTTTTATCAGGGAGGGGGGCAATAAATTTGCTATTATTTGTGTTTTTATCAGGAGAAAAAAATGATCTACGGATACATCCGTGTTAGCACGGACAAACAAACGGTGGAAAATCAACGCTTTGAAGTCGCCAAGTTCTGCGAACAAAACGGAATGGCGGTGAACAAATGGATTGAAGAAACCATTTCCGGCACAAAAAGCATAAACGACCGAAAATTAGGCGAACTGCTNGCAAACATGCAAAAAGACGACATCATGATCTGCTCCGAACTGTCACGGCTCGGGCGCAACNTGCTCATGATAATGTCTGCGCTCAACGCCTGCATGGAAAAAGAAGTTCAAGTCTGGACCATCAAAGACAATTACCGTCTTGGCAAAGACATCAGCTCCAAAGTCCTTGCCTTCACCTTCGGCCTCACCGCAGAAATCGAGCGCATGCTCATCTCCCAGCGCACAAAAGAAGCGCTTGCCCGCATAAAAGTAGAAGGCGGGCAGCTCGGCAGACCTTGCGGCGCAAAATCAAAAGAACTCAAACTCACCAAAAAAGAAACGCATATCAAGGAACTGCTAAAGCAAAACCTCTCAAAAAGCGAAATGGCCGAAAAATTGGGCGTACACCGCTCAACACTGAGAAGATATTTCAGGCATTTTTCTATAGTAGCCGCTGAAAAAGTACAGCTCTGTAATGCGGCGTTCCCCCCGTTAGCCCTCCGGGCGGAAAAAACGGGGGGATAACCTGTGAAATTGTTAAAATTTCGCAGGTTAAGGGGGGACGTATTTACTATATTATACTGAACATTTGTTCAGGTATATTATGGAAATATTGCAAAAATTGGAAATCTTGGCCGGCGCAGCCAAGTATGACGTGTCCTGCTCCTCCAGTGGAGGGTCTAGGACTACACAAAAAGGCGGCTTTGGGAATTCCTGCCCAGCCGGAGTTTGCCACTCGTTCACGGAAGACGGGCGGTGCATCTCGCTGCTCAAAATTTTGCTCACAAACGTGTGCATCTATGATTGCGCCTACTGCGCAAATCGCAAAAGCAACGATACGCCCAGAGCTACATTCAAGGTAGAAGAGGTGGCTCGCCTGACGGTGGAATTTTACAAGAGAAATTATATTGAAGGCTTGTTTTTGAGTTCGGGCGTAATTAAGAACCCGGACTATACAATGGAAGCTCTGATAAGAGTTGCAAAGAGTTTGCGTGAGGAGCATAAGTTCGGCGGCTATATTCATTTGAAGGCTATACCCGGCGCAAGCTCGGATTTAATCGCTTTGGCAGGTTATTATGCAGACAGAATGAGCGTGAACATTGAAATTCCGTCTGAACCTTCTTTGAAAATGCTCGCCCCAGAAAAGGATTTTGAATCTGTGTATTCACCCATGAATCGTTTGCGGGTGAAGATTTTGGAACATAAGGGAAACTTGAAAAAACGTGGCTTGAAAAAATTTGTTCCGGCTGGGCAAAGCACGCAGATGATTGTGGGGGCAAGCCCGGAAAACGATTTGCATATAATAAGCCTTGCGGCAAATCTTTACAAGGAGCAGGAGTTAAAGCGGGTTTATTATTCCGGTTATATTCCGGTGAATACGGATAACAGGCTGCCGGTTATTTCCCAGCCGCCGCTGAAAAGGGAGAACAGGCTTTACCAAGCGGATTGGCTTATGCGCTTTTACGGTTTTGGCCACGATGAGATTTTAGATAAAAGCAACCCGTGGCTGGACCCGGATTTTGACCCGAAAATGGCTTGGGCGCTCAGGCATCCGGAGTTTTTTCCCATAGATTTGGACTCCGCCGGTTATGAGGAAATTCTGCGTGTTCCGGGCATCGGGGTGAAGAGCGCAAAGTTCATAGTGCACAGCAGGCGTTTTGGGAGCATTCGCTTGGAGCATTTGAAGAAAATGGGCGTTGCGCTTAAAAGGGCAAAGTATTTTTTGGTTAATCCCGATATTCCGAGAGAGTGGCAAAAGCTGTATCCTGAGCAGATAAGAAAGCAGTTTTTGCCTGCGCCTAAAAAAGCCCTGGAGTTTTCTATATTTAGCCTTTAAATTAATCCATAGGAGAAAAATTCAATGAAAAACCTTATAAATATTTCTAGCATTGGTATGTTACTAGTCCTCACTTCTTTTTCATGGGCCCAAAAAGCAAAGAAAGAGATCGAAATTCCGATAAACATTGGAATTGGTCCGGCTTTCTTTTGGATTCCGGGAGTTGTTGACAGAGAGTTGCATACGGGTGCACAGCTTAATCTTTATGCGGTTCTCACACCAAAAATATTGCAGGAAAACCAAAATAAAATTCCAAAGCAATATAAAAAGTATGTGAATTTGGAAAATGAAATGCACATATCTCCCATTTGGATGACTCTAATCCCGGAATACTTAGTTATAAGCCCCGGTGAAGACAACTCCATTTACGGTGCATTTTGGCCCATTATCGGCGTATCAATGGACTTTGTGAAAACCGAGCGAATAGAATTGAAGGCGGTTCTTACACCCACCATTTCATATCTTTATGCCTTTGAAGACAAAGAGCCGGATTCTCAGCACATTGTTGGAGCCGGATTGTTTTTAAGGCTGGCGAACACAATAAGATTCAGCGATAATTTTCTCACCACGCTCGCTTACGGGCATGATTTTGCCGTAGTGCTTAATGAGCGATTATTGCATTCAATTACCAAGGATCATTTTTTCCATGCGGGAGTTTTATCTCTGGTTTTCCATTTCAGATTTGGAGTGATGCAGAAGATTTGATTAACAATTCTCTGTTCAAGCCGAACATTTCAGACAACTTTGCAGCTTCAATTTTTTGCTGCGTTGAACCCGTTGGCGTTCTAATCAAAAGCTTTCCGTTTTGATAATAGTATTGCGTGGAAGTTTTTTTGTCGAGTTTGTTGAAAACCAAATATTTCATGGACTCGCCGGTGTAGCTCTCTTCCCATGCAAGGTTGAATTCTTGCATTGTGCAGCCTTGCAGCGGAAAATAAAAACGAAATTTTGCCGGCTCGTTTGCAACGCCGGTCCAGAGGCAAAGGTTGTCGCCTTCTCGTTCCAGGCGCACCCAGTTAGGCTGCAACGGAAATGTGGTTTTGGTAAGCTGTGGAATGTTTGGAGGAATGGGCAACGGGTCAAAGATCAGATATCCGGGGTCTAAAAAAAGTTCTGTGCCGTTGTCTGTTATGCTCAAAGCGCAGTGAGCATTTTTTATGTGCCTCTTGTGCCCCAGCAAAAGCTTTGGCGTATAGCCCAGTTTAACAAGCTCTCTGTGCATGCGCATTGTGAGTCCAAAGCATGTGTTGCCGCCTTCTTCGCCAACTCTTAAAATCTTTGTGAGATTCTCATAAATCCACAGAGAAGATAAATCGCAGAGCGAAAGCAATGATGATGATAATTTTAGCATTTGAACTTGACAAATTTAAAAAATTTTTCTATATTTAAATACTTCGGTGACATACCCAAGTGGTAAGGGAACGGTCTGCAAAACCGTGATTCCCCGGTTCGAATCCGGGTGTCACCTTAGAAATAAATCAAAAACTATAACTTACGCCAACCGCCGGCACCCAAGCCTGAACCTCATAACGAGCATTAAGACCATCACCTTCCTTATCCGGGTTACTACCGGAAGTAGCGTCTCTGCCCAATAAGCCGGAACCATTAGAGTAGCCGAATGAGGCGTCTATTGACAGGTTAGGTATGGGGCGGTAAGAAAAGCCCACCGTAGTGCCGAACTTATCCGTACTGGGAGATTCCGGGGTAAGGTAATCATCGGTAACTGGGGATTCATCGTAATACACACCCAAACGCAAGTCTAGCTGGGGTATAAGGGTGTATTGAGCTCCTAGGCGATAAGTAAATACGTTGTCGTAATTTTTCTGCGATGTTTGGCTGGTAAAAGGAGCGTCAATAGGTCCATACTGAGGATGCTCAAAAGGAACTGTAACATCTGTGAAATTTAAAACCAGCTTATTATAAGTTCCCCAAAATATCATTTGAAGATCAAAAGCCAACAGAAGGTTATCGGTAGGGCGAAATGAAATACCGGTATTTAAGTTTGCCGGCAATGGAAGCTCTGCCGAAAAATTACCTTTTTCAAGAGTTGGAATAGGAAGGCGGCTGGCAGGATCAACACTACCTATCATATTATTCAAAGCAGTTATATCTTCTGTTCCTGTAACTTTGCCTTTTTCAACTTTCATAGTTGCCTCGGAACGATAAGAAATGCCCAAAGAAAACTTATTCGGAAGCAAGTCGTAAAGAATACCGAAATGAGCTGCTACAACTACATCCGCATCACCGGAAAATGTCGCAGACACGGGATAAGGAAGCACACCAGCCGGAATCAAAAGCTTGCTCTGCTCAAAACTGCCGCCAAAATAAATTGCCGGGCCGCCGCCTATGCTTATTTTATCAAAAAACTTGAAAGCCACGGTGGGTTGCAAAGCGAATACTTTTAACTCTATATCTTGTAAAAGACCGGCACCGGGCCAATCTTTGCCATAGTCCGCTGCGTTGCCATAAGGAGTTGTAAAGCTAATGCCCGCAGAGAGTCTATTTGTTATGCCGTATGCCGCATAAAAATACATCGGTGTTCCAACATTGGTATTGGTAGTTTTCACCCCCTCTGCAATAATTTCCACTTCAGGAATAATAAAAGTGACACCGGCAGAAACATCAAGTCTTTTATCCAAAAAGCTCATAGCACCGGGGTTAAAGTTCATGCTCTCCGCACCTAGCTTTAAACCTGCGCCGGTATGCGCCATGCCCCACTGTTTTGCGCTAAGCGTATTTACCTGATAAGACTCTGCAAAAATCAACGAGCTTGCCGCTAAAATCGCAGACAATGATTTTTTCATAAAAAAACCTCAATATAAACATAGAAAAAAACGACCATGCTGCGCTTATATCAACAAACTCCGGTGTACCAACTCCCCTGAAATGTAATATTGCCATTAACAATGGAATACCATGCCACCATCCTTTCATCAATTATATCCTTTGAGTACAGCCCTAAATATAAAGCTCCATCATAGCCAACAAACAAACTAAAATCCTCTAAGTCTATATATGGCTTTATAGCTGTTCTTTTACCATTGATTATTGCGGTTAGCCTGTTTTCTCGGCCAAACCGCCTATTTTCATTAGGGCGAGTTTCCATAGTTACTGTTATGTTGCCTTTTTTTGCGGTCGTTGTGGAAACATCATTTTTTTCATTATAAGAAACCTCGTTTTCAATCGCAGGAAATTCCATAATATCAATAATATTATTCTTAAAGATGTACCCTTTAAGACGTTTTTTCGCATCGGAACCTACATCAACGGCTAACCAATTATCGTCATAAATCACAGGTTCACCATCCATTTCATCATCACAACCACGTTGCGGCAAAAAAACCTGATGTTTGTAAACCTTTCCTACAACCGAAGCTTTTGCGTTAGGCCCTTTTCTCATATTTGTCCATCCATCTTTGTCATTGATGATATATTGGGAATGGGAAACTGCTGGTACTAGCATGGCAAGAATCGCAACAAGCAAAAATTTATTCGTATTCATAGCGGAAATGTAGAAAAATATTTTTATTTTTACTATATTCCCCCAACGATGGCACCTCCAAAATACGATGACAGCAGCATAAAAAGCCTTGACTGGCACGAACATATAAGAACCAGGCCAGGCATGTACATAGGCAAGCTCGGAGACGGGCAAAGCCCCGATGATGGTATTTACGTTCTTGTCAAGGAAATAATAGACAACTCCATAGACGAATTTGTCATGGGAGCTGGCAAAAAAATAGAAGTTGAAATCACAGACAGCTCCGCCAGAGTCCGAGACTATGGACGTGGAATTCCGCTGGGGAAAGTTGTTGAGTGCGTTGGCAAAATGAACACCGGCGGCAAGTATGATAGCGAAGCCTTTCAAAAATCCGTGGGCTTGAACGGCGTTGGAACAAAAGCCGTAAATGCATTATCTTCCTATTTCTGCGTAACTTCGCACAGAGACGGCAAATGCAAAAAAGCCGAATTTAAGTTTGGCAAGCTTATAAAGGAATACCCCGAAAAATCCAGCAACGAAAAAAACGGAACCGAAGTCTATTTTGAACCCGATGCAAGCGTATTCAAAAATTTCCGCTTTTTGCCGGCATACATGGAAGAGAGAATTTGGAACTACGTGTTTTTGAACACCGGTCTTGCCATAAACTTAAACAGCAAAGTCTATGAAAGCCAAAAAGGACTTTTTGACCTGCTCTCAAACCAGATAAAAGACAGCGCAATCTACCCGATAATCCACTGCAAAGGCAAAGACATTGAATTTGCCTTAACACACGGCGGATTTTACGGAGAGCACTACTTCAGCTTTGTGAACGGCCAGCACACAACGCAAGGCGGAACACACCAAGCGGCCTTCAAAGAAGGCGTTGTAAAAGGAGTCAGAGATTTTTTCAAAAAAGATTTTGACGCCTCCGACATTCGCAATTACATGAATGCAGCGGTGGCCATTCGCATTCAGGAACCTGTCTTTGAAAGCCAAACAAAAACAAAGCTTGGCAGCACAACTGTAGCCCCGGACGGTGCAGCCCTACGTGGCTGGATGGTGGACTTCATAGCCCATGAAATTGACAACTACCTGCACAAAAATCCGGACACCGCAAAAGCCATACAGGAGCAGATCCAAAAAAATGAGCGTGAAAGAAAAGACATAGCAGGCATTCGCAAACTCGCAAACGAGCGTGCGAAAAAAGCCGCAATAAACAACCCTAAATTAAGAGACTGCAAAGTTCATCTGGTTGATTCAAAGAATGCGAGAAAAAACGAAACCATGATATTCATAACCGAAGGCGATAGCGCAAGCGGCTCAATAACCGTGGCTCGTGATGTTCAAACTCAAGCTGTCTTTAGCCTCAGGGGCAAGCCCATGAACACTTATGGCGAAAGCCGCAAAGTGGTTTATGAGAACAAGGAGCTTAACCTTTTGCAACACGCCNTGGACATTGAAAACGGCCTTGAAAATTTGCGNTACAACAAAGTGATAATAGCCACCGATGCCGATGTTGACGGAATGCACATAAGGCTGTTGATGACCTCTTTCTTTTTGCAATTCTTTCCCGAGCTTGTGGAGCAGGAGCATCTTCACATTCT
>WQSZ01000093.1 GCA_009787645.1 Candidatus Fibrimonadales bacterium
TTTGGTTGATTTTTTGGCTCGTCATGGGTCGGAGGTAGAGAATATGTTGTTTGGCGAATGGAACTGGGACACAGCCAAGAGCGTGTGGCAGGAAGAAGCCAAGGAAGAAGGAATCGCTGTTGGCGAGGCTAGAGGCGTTGCTATTGGCGAGGCTCGTGGCGAAGCCAGAGGCGTATTACGTGCTGCACGGCAGATGAAGGCTAAGGGTTTCGATATTGCTGTGATATCGGATGTTACTGGTCTTTCAAAAACAGAGATTGAGCGTTTAGATTATTGACGGTTCAAATTGTGAGTGCATACCAATGGTCTTGGTTGTGCACTACCCAAAATAACGTGATATTCGTCACATTTTTTCGCTTTTTTTACGCTTTTTTCATGGTTTTTGTCATTTTTATGCTTTTTTGTCACTTTTTTTACCTTTTCGTCATTTTATTTTGTATTTTAAATATGTATAATCATTTCATAAGGAGGATTATTATGAAAAAGTCCATGCTTACAGTAGTAGCTCTAACAGCAATAGCTGCTATATTTTTCGCCGCTTGTTCTGATGACAATAATAGCGGACCTTCAACAATAGGCTGTAACCTCAGCTCCGGCGTTTGCATTGAAGTCGCCACAATTGAACAATGCACCGGCGCCAGTGGCACACCAGTCACATCATGCTCAGTTCCATCCAGCAATAGCAATGGTGGCAATAGCGGCGTTCTTGCTTGCTTAGTAGGAGGAGCAGTTTGTACTCCGGTAACAGACAAAACAACATGCGACGCAATCTCCGGTCAAATTGTAAACACATGTCAAGGCAGTGACCAATTTGTGCTTTGCAACGTATCTGGACTTTGTACTGCATATCCAAATAGTGCAGCTTGCAACTTAGTGCAAGGCACAGTAGATCCAAACTGCGGAGGCGGCAACAACCCTGGCAATAACAATTCCAGCAGCAGCGGTGGCAGCAACCCTGGCAACAACAATTCCAGCAGCAGCGGTGGCAGCAACCCTAGCAACAACAATTCCAGCAGCAGCACTGGACCAAAACTGTATTGCGATTATGGTTATCCTAACACAGCCGGTGGTGGTTGTTACCCGTTAGACCTCACCGAGTTTGACTGCGATTTGGATTATGCTGAAATAAGAACAAGCTGTGGCAGAACCGACTTGGCATATTGCAATTATTCAGGCATTGGTGGTTGTTATAACATGGCAAACACGTCAACAAATAAAACTAATTGCGAATACGATTTTGGTACGGTTGTCCTAGAGTGCCCGATAAGCAAATATGAAACAGCATTCTTTTGCTTTGGCTCTCGTCAATACCCAAACGATTGCGACCGTATTGGAGAGTATTATACTAGTTCAAGAGCATGTGTTCAAGCTGGCGGTTCTGTTGTTAAAGCAGATTTCTGTGAAGCTGTTGGTGCTGACATTTACGAATAATTAACCCAACATAACCAAAGCCCCGAAAGGGGCTTTTCTATTTTATGGAGATGGAAGATTTTTCCAAACTTGCTGCTCTGGCTAATAACCTCAAAGAAAAAATGCATGGCAAAAATGTTTACTGGGTTCGAAACCGGCAAATAAATTATACCAATGTCTGCAGATTGCATTGCAAATTCTGCGCATTTTCTAAAATAAAGAAAAACAGCCCCACAGCTTACAACATGAGCTTAGATGAAATTTTGGGGAAAGCAAAAGAAGCCGTGGACTCAGGCGCTCGAGAGCTACATATAGTAGGTGGACTGCACCCGGATAACCCATTCTCATATTATACCGACATGCTAAAAATGTTAAAGAAAAATTTTCCGAATGTACATCTAAAATGCTTTACCGCAGTGGAAATTTGCCACTTCGCAAAACAGGAAAACAGAAGCGTTGAAAACATTCTAACAGAACTAAAAGAAGCCGGACTTAACACAATGCCGGGTGGCGGCGCAGAGATTTTGGTACCGGAAATAAGAAAAGAAATTTGCGGAGAAAAAGAAACGGGAGAAGAATGGCTCTTTGTTCACAAAACAGCTCACAAGCTGGGCATTCCCACAAACGCAAGCATGCTATTCGGACACATAGAAAGCATGGAAGACAGAATAAAACACCTGGAAATGCTGCGAGACCTGCAAAACGAAACCAACGGATTTTTAGCATTCCTGCCTCTGGTATTCCTGCCCCAAAACAACGCTCTGGGAAGAAAAGTCAAAGAGAAAACCGATGAAGAAGACATATTAAAAACAATAGCCCTCTCAAGGCTTATCTTGGATAATATTCCGCACATAAAGGCCTACTGGGTGCAGCTCGGCGTAGAAACTGCGCTAAAAGCACTGCACTGCGGAGCCTCAGACATTGACGGCACGGTTATGGAAGAGAGAATTTCACGTGCGGCAGGCGCAAACTCCCCAAACAAACTAACCGCAAATCGCATTCAAGAACTGATTAAAGGAGAAGGGCTTATACCGGTGGAACGAGATGCGTATTACAGAAAGTTTTCTATATTATAACAATGAAAAAATATATATTTATTTCTGCAATGGCATTTGTTATCTTCGCTTGCGGCGGCGGCAACAACAAAGAAGTGCTCAACATACCCACCAATATGCCGGATATATGCCAAAATGTTGATTTTAATGTGGATAAGGAAATGCGAAAAGAATGCGGCGTAAAACCTGCACGCTATCAAGCGTATCGCAATGTGCCAATGCAAAGGTATTTGATTAACCCCAAAGACGCTTCAATTGTAAAAACCGGAAATAAAATTGAACTCCGCTTTATAGGCTCGCTCCCTGTGCAATTGGAAGACTCACAAATAGTCGGCGTTACATTCAGCGACTCAAAACGACTCGCAAAAATTGAGAACACATACGATTACAAGGAGTTCTACAACGAAAAAAAAGAACGCTTTAAATTGTTCAAACTGATGATACCCTCAGATACAGGGCCAAAAACAGAAAACCTGCTATGCTTCAGAGTTCCCGAATTAAAAGGAAGCGATAGAACCCGTTCAGCCGCTATGGCAACGAAAATGGAATCTATCTCTTGCGAGACTCTAGATGCGCTGATAGCAGAACATGCTAAGTAAATGGCTATTTGGCTTATAACTTTTTTGGCAATAGCCTTTGTAATTGCGGCGGCAGGGGCAAAGCGGCGTGCGAGCAAGCGTTATGATTTACCCGAAGAAAACCCTGCGCTTTCCATTGCCATTCTAAAAGAAAACCTGCTGGAAAACCCAAGCGAAGACAATTTGCAAAAACTGAAAGAATTTACAGCTTCTCAAAACATTGAACTCCCAAAAGAGGAATACCCTCTAGGCAAAGCTCCAACGATTGAACAGGACGACCCTCTTTTCCAAACCCAAGCCGCCTGGCTGGACTCAATCACCCCCCTTGAACTCAGCGAAGAGCCTCAAACCGAAAGAACCTTGATAAACGGAATTTTGCGGCTTTACAGCGACGAGGCTATTTTCAAAGCGTTGGAAGAACTGGGGCAGAAATTCCCCGGCGAACGGCAAAGAAATCTGGAACAGGGCTGGCGCAAGCTTTGCGAGCTAAGAGACAACAGCAAAACGGACTACAATTCTCTGGAAAAACTGAGAATGGAAAAAGAGAAGTGGGAAAAATGCGCCCGAGAATAGCACTTATTTTACTCGGCATTATAGGCTATGCGCTTACTATGTCACGCACGGTTAATTTTTGGGATTGCGGAGAATTTATAGCGGCGGCAAATGTACTTGGCTTTACGCATCCACCCGGTTATCCGCTTTTTGTTTTGCTAGGGCGAGTTTTTATTCTGCTATTCGGGTGGATAAGCGGGCCTGCGTTTGCGGTGAATTTGATAAGCGTTATAAGTTCCATTTTATGCTGCCTGCTGATTTACGAGATCACTTTAAAAATTTCGGGAAGGGCAAAGCTGGGATTTTTTGCGGCATCTATTTCTCTGTTCGGAGATACATTTTGGTTCAACGCTGTTGAGGCAGGAAGTTATGCGATTTCCATGTGCATAATTATGCTTGAAATTTGGGCGGCTTTGAAGTGGAAAGAAACGCTTGAACGCAAATATTTGTTTTTGATATTGTACGCTGCTTTTTTAGGGCTTGGGTTTCATACATTTACGCTGTTGCCTCTGCCGGCGATTGCGATTTTTGTTGGGTGGAGTTGGTGGAGGCTGGGTGGGGCGCAGCAAGGGCAGCCAAGTGGGGCTCCCCTTACAATTTGGGGTTTGGTTTTTATAATTCTCGGTTTATCTTCGCAATTATATTTGCCTATTCGTTCTTCTACCGAGCCGGTTTTGAATCAGAATAATCCGGTTACTGCTGAGAATTTTTTGGATGTGCTAAGCCGAAAGCAATATGGTGATATGTATATGTTTGAGCGGGCTTTGTATCGCAGGGCTGCGCCTGTTAGCCAATTTGGGTTTTCTGAGAATATAGGGTATTTGGGGTATCATTTGAACCAATGGTTTCCGGCTCCTTATGGAGCGCAGGCAATTAAACCGTTTGTGCATAGAATTATTTTTGAATTTTTGATAATAGCTGTATTTGCCGGACTTTGGTTTTATAGAAAAAATCTCGATGTGATTTTGGTGGTTTTGATGTTTTTGCTGAGTTCCGTTGGGCTGGTGCTTTATTTGAATTTTTCTGATGGCACAAAGCCGGAAAGCTATAATGCAAAGCAATGGAATGCAGAGATCAAAGAGTTAAGGAAATTTGTTCCGAATTCCATTCCGGATTTGCCGAGCATTGCACGCATAAACACTTCTCTGAACTTTTATTTGGCATTGCCGGTAGAAATGCGTGATAACTGGGTGAAAATAGCTCATGAAGCGGAAGGGTTAAGAACGGTTTTCGCATGGAGAGATGCATTGAACAAGCAAGGCAAAAAAATGCCTCCTACACCGAAAATAGCTCACAGAGAAGTACGAGACAGGGATTATTTCTATACACCGGCCTTTTTGTTTTTTGCAATTATGGCGGCCATAGCTTGCAGAAAGGCAAATGAAAAGGTGGCATTTGCGCTGATGTTCGCATGGATTATTCCTTTTGCAAGCCATTTCAGTTCGCATAATCGCTCAAAGGATTATATAGCACGAGACTTTGCCATGAATGTGCTGAACAGCGTTCCGCAAAACGGCATTTTAATAACTTATGGAGATAACGATACATATCCCCTGTGGTATATGCAACTCGCAAAAAATTACAGAACAGATGTTGTGGTGATAAATGAAACTCTTTTTTACAGCGATTGGTATAAGGAGCAGATCTTCAAAAATTATCAAATTGAGGATATTGAAGATTCGGAGAGGAGCATTAGCTATAGTCTTGGCGTGACTCCTGTTGATGATAAGCCGCTAGTGGGTTTGGTTAGGCAATTGGGCATTGATCAGGCAAAAGCAGATTCTCTTTTGCTCGTAAATTTGACAGAGAACTACCGCTACGGAGAACTCAAAGCCAGAGGGCAGGAAGCTAATGAACATACGCTTATGATTTACCGTTATTTGGCAAGAATTGCTTTGACAAAAAATCCTAATGAAAAACAGAGGAAGGTATTAGAGCGTCTCCTTGAAACGGCAAATCGGCGGCGCTAGGCGTTGCGGCAAATGTTTGCAAATCTTTTTGCTTGACTATTTTTGCTACGGCTTCTCGTCTGGAAGTGTCGAGTTCTGCGAATACATCGTCCAGGAGCAATATCGGTTTTGTGCCGGTGTGGTTTTCTATTATTTCTGCGGCTGCGAATTTCATGGATAAGGCTATGGAGCGGCATTGCCCTTGTGAGCCGAAGTCTCGCATTGAGTGCCCGCTGATCAAAAGTTCTATGTCGTCTCTGTGGGGGCCGGCCAGCGTTGTTCCGCTCGCTCGCTCCGCATTGAATTTTTCTTTGAGTACATTCAGGAAGTCTTCTTTGGTTAGGGCACGTGCGTAGGTGAATTTTATCTCTTCTGATTTGTTGCACAGGGTTTGGTAGAAATTGTTTATGTGTGGTTCCAGTATTTCGCAGATGGCTTTGCGCTCTTGCCAGACCATTACGGCTAATGTGGATAATTGTTCGGTTAGGGCTTCGAACAGGTATTCGTTGGTGGTGCCGGTATCAGCGATGTCTTTTAATAAACGGTTTCGTTGTTGCAAAACACGGCGATATCTGCGCAATAAATCCAGGTTGCTTTTTTTGCAAAAACATAATAATTCGTCCAGGAAATTTCTTTTGTTTTCCGGGGTTCCTTTTGCTAACTGAATGTCTTCGGGGGAAATGAAAACTAAGGGGGCACTGCCGAATAACGTGTTCGCTCTGCGGAATTCTTTGCCTTCCAGTTTGCCTTTTACCCCTGTGCTGTCAACTTGGATTGCTGCGGTTTTGGTTCTTAGAATGAAATCTTTTGCGTTCCAGTTTATCGCTTCTTGCAATGCTTTTGTTTTGAATGAGAAGCCTTGGCAAATTATGTGAATGGCTTCCAGCAGGTTGCTTTTGCCATGACCGTTTGGACCGCAGATTATTGTTATGCCGCCGGAGAAGTCCAGCGAGAATTCTTTTAGGTTTCTGAAGTTGATTTGCTCAAGAGTGTGAAGCATAGTTCTCCAGCTCCGGGGGCAGTTCGGCTTCGAATTTCATTTTTTTGCCTTGCCATGTGAATTCTAATAACGTGGAATGCAAAAATAATCTTGGGGTTTTTAATTTGCGGTTTAGGGCAAAATCACCGTATTTTGTGTCGCCTAATAATGGGTGGCCTATCTGGGAAAAATGTATGCGAATTTGATGTTTGTGGCCGGTTTCTAATTTTACGCGAATTAAATCGAATTGTTCATTGTTTTGGGACGCAACGACGTTCCATATTGTTTCGGATATTTTTGTTTCGCCTGGCAATGGGGTGCTGATTTTTCCTGATTTTTGCGGCATTTTGCCTTTTACCAATGCCAGATACTCTTTTCTTATTTTTCTCGCTCTTAACATGCTGCCGAATTCACGCAATGCCGGGCCGGAGAGGGCGGCTATTATTAAGCCGGAGGTTTC
>WQSZ01000094.1 GCA_009787645.1 Candidatus Fibrimonadales bacterium
TCTCTATTAAATAAAAAATGTTTGCAAGGAAAAATAGACCTGTCCTTTCTCCGTATTGATAACGGCTATTTTTCTCTATTGTCCAATACAACGCCTTTATCGTTTGAATCTCATATCCCAAATTAGATGTTTCAGGGTAAAAAAAGCCTTTCTTCTCAAGCAAAACTGCATAATCTTTGCTACCATTTTCATTCTCTTCTGTAATCGTAAAACCCTTAATTATATTTACGCTTACATTCCATGCCAATGTGCAGTCCATAATAAATGCACCCAGTCTGTCGCATTTGTTTCTGTTTATCTTGAATTGTCTGCTTTGGGCTACAGCTATGGCAAAAGCTGCTGCTATTTTATGCCTATCCATTAATTTGTCTTTATCGGGATGCTTCTGCATTCTGTTTTTTATGACTTTTTTCAAATTTTCGTATTCCGTTTTGACTTCTTTGTAATTATTCATAAATTCACAATCAGCAAACTTAAAAGTATTGCATATATCTAAAGCGGATGGCAATAATAGGAATTCCCATATATCAAAAAACGTAGATTCTTTCATAATTTATTTTCTTATGCAAAGTTCCTTATATTCTGCGGTTTTTTTGTATTTCTCCAAATTCGGCGGTGTTTTGAATTTTACTTTATCAATGAAATAATCGTCATTATCAAATGACATCAACCTTCCTACGTCGGCTCTATTCTTTACCTTTAAAAGCATAAAATCCTTTACTGTTTTTACTGAACTTTTTGCCATTTTTGCTCAATCTCCATTTTGTTATAAAAATACAAATTTCTCTAGAGAGGTTCACTCTCTAAGCTCGCCATTGTAACTTTGCCCTGATAATTGATCCTACATTATCACCATATTGAACTGCAGATTGTCCATGTCTTCCCTGAAGTCTTCGCCGCATTCAACCATAATCTCGTTGTCTTCGGTTGTAATCCAGTTCACAATTACCTTCTTTGTTTCCGAAGCGTACTTGTTCATCTTCAGCAACATGTTGAGCAACAGCTTGGTTGTGGAGCTGTTGAAATAGCTTATGGCGCAGTCAAAGGTAAATGTATCGAAATCCGATGCTAAATAAGCATCAAGCCACTCATTTACATCCTTGAAAAAACCAGCTACATTCTCGTGGAAACATCTGCCTTCCAGCTTCATGTATTTCTTTTCCTCATCTATCAAAACGTAAGGCGTTGAGGTTGCCTTTTCTCTTTCCAAGCGAAATGCCATTATTCTTTTCCTCCCTGCTTAATTGTAACATACATTGTAAAATATAGTAACCCATTATCAAGATCTTCAAACTGATACTTGATTGGAGTAGAAGAGCGCCTAGCTATCTCAATTAACCCAATTCCAGCACCCTTGCTCTCAGGATTGTCGTTTTCTGCCATCATCTGCTGCTTGTAAAACTGCCTCAACGCCTTTTTATCAAGCGTATTGAGGTGATCTATCCTGGTCTTGAGGATGTTTGCGCTGTTTGGAGTCACAACATTTCCCGTTTGAACAAAGTATGTTGCATCCTTAATCCCTAAAATATATATCCCTTTCGAAGTCTCAACCTCTTTGCCATCAGGGTCCTTTTGGCGATCCTTTTCCGCAGAATACATAAGCATATTGTTCATCTGTTCTACAAATACCGAGAAAACGGATTGAGAAGCGCTAAACGGCAAATCCTCGTATTCAAGCCGCTTCTGCAACATCTCCGCCATGCCATCTATGCCGCCTGCCCAAATTGGACCGCTGTAAATGACTTCAATGTTATGATCTGCCAGCATCTGGCTATACTGACGTATGTTGAAATTCATGTTCTGTCCTCCCTAAAATTTAAATAAGTACATTTGTTGCGGCCGCTCTGCTTGGACATATACAATGCTTCATCCGCACGCCTTATAAAATCAGTGCCGCTCTGAGCAAGCCTTACATTTCCGGTTGTATATCCTATTGAAACCGTGACGCATTTTGCAGCATCGTTCTTTTCATGAGGTATGTAACGAGATACCATATTTGCAAGAATCCTCTCTGCGACCTTGTGAGCGCCGCCCTCGCTGGTATTCGGCAGAATGGCAACGAATTCCTCTCCGCCATATCTGGCCACAAAATCGTCAACTCTTGTTATGCTTCCCTTAAGCACCTCCGCAACGGCTTTCAAACAGCTATCACCCATTATATGGCCGTAAGTATCGTTGTATTTCTTGAAATGGTCCACGTCCAGCATCAAAACGCTCAACTTTCCGCCACCGGAACGCGTTATGGTGCTTATGGTGCGCTTTAAGCAGTCTTCCATATAGCGCCTGTTGTAAATCCCCGTCAAAGCATCGAAATTAACCTTGTCCGTTAAATCCAAGTTGCTCTCATATAAATCAGTCGTGGTCCTGTCTGCCAAGCGCGTGGCTCTGCGAAGAAGCTTCAACAGCTTGCCGTATTCCTTCACCAACTCCGTGTATTCTTCGTAACCCAAAGAAACGCCCTTGCGAACTTCCACTGCATGCATAACAGCATTGTCGTATATCTGCTGTTCATGCTCAAATAAATCCGGTTCAGTGTTATTAGACATTCTCTTTCCTCCGTATTTGCGGCTGGAACGTTACCAATTCAAAATCGTCAACTCTTGACTCTGCACCACGATATTCTTCAAATGCGGACCATATTCTATTGGATATTGTGCTATGATCATTTGCGTGGGTTTCCAATATAAGCCTCTCAAACCTCTTGTATCCAAATGGATCAAGGTTCTCTCCGCCAGGCTGGTCAAACAACCCATCAGAAGCAATGTAGAATTTATTATCGGGGTTAAATGGAACGCGCATCATTTTTATCTCTTCTTTGCTTTTCAAGCTGCCTTCGCCCACAAAAATATTCTGACCCTTGATTCTCTGCACGCTTTTGCCATTGCATATAAAAACATTGATATGCCCGGAAGAAAGATTTATGCTTCCATCATTGGCTATAAACAGGACCGCAATATCGCAACCATCCTTTATGCCAGAAGTGCTTACGTTGAAAACGCTTCTGAGCCTTGCATCTATATTCCATATTATGCCAGCGGTATCATGGCAACTGGTAGGCCATACAGAAGACTCCAAAGCCGACATCACAAGCATGGTCAGCAAAGCGCCCGGCGTACCGTGGCCTGTGCAATCGCACACGCACAATACAGAGCCTTTGTCAAAATGTTTCACCCAATATATATCGCCGCCCACAACATCTCGTGGTTCCCATTTCACTGAATAATCAAAAAACGCATTTACCAAAATGCGGCTGGGAGGCAACAGGTTCTTCTGTATTTCGCTGGCATAATTGATTCCAGCCATAATTATTCTATGCTGATCTTCTATGGAATCCATAGCCTGCTGCAACGATTTGAGAAGCCTGAATACAAAAACGCAAGTGAGCACCAGTATAAACGCAATCAGAAACATGCCAACAACAAAAGACACCGAAACAGCAGTCTTAAAGTCGTCAATGCTATCCGGCATAACTGCAATTACATACCATTCTATCATAGGTATGGCTATCACGGCAGCAAGCCCTTCCTGCACAACAAAAGTTTGCACCTGGCCAGCCGCAAGGCTTTTTGCTTTGGCGAGAACATCATCTTCTATATAGTGAAGTTCCTCGTTTATGTTCTTTTTTCCGGAAATCAATCCTATATTTTCAGCTCCGGTAATTTCTCCAAGAGCGTTGAAGAAATAAATTTTAGCTCTGTTGCGGTCGCCTTTATTATATACAGAACTTATAAATGCGGAAAGACCTATGTTGGTACCTACCACTCCAATGGATTTGCGCGAACTGTTGAAAACAGGAGCGTTTATCCTAAGGCTGATGGTGTTCAAATTGGTGTTGCGGATGATATTGAAATTGTAGGTTTCCGTTTTGTTAAGGGTCGAAGAATACCAGTCATTTTCGGGCAAGTTTATATCAAACTTGTACGGAGCCTGGTCATTGATATTAAACATTTTGTTCGCATCGCTTATCCAAAAAATAGAATTGGATTTAACAGCAGCGCGGTAGGAATTTATTTCGCCAAGCGCAATTCTCTCCAATTCCCGGTTGGAAGGTCTTTCAAAATAACGCTGAATCAGCGGCGAGCTGGCCATTTTCAAAACAATTGCTATTTCCCTGTCCACGGCAGTTTCAAGTTTTACTTTCTCAAGTTCAAGCAACTTGGTCAGCTCAATCGCTTTGTTGCTTCTGGTAATCTTTTGCATTGAAAATAAAAAAGCCGCTCCCCCAATCACAAGAATAGCTATAAACAACGTGATTGAGAAAATAACGTATTTACTGAATGGCGGCAACTGGTGCCGTACACCTTCTTCTGCAATTTGAGCATTTTTCATGTTTGTGGCCAAAATCTATGTCTCAAATAAATATAGAAAATAAACTCCTTTTCCACTTGGGCGGAGCTGGCAATGGCAATTCTTTGCGAACGGATCGGAGCCACAAGCTCAGCGAATGCGAAAGCTCGCGCGGCAAGCCCCTCATAATGGAATCCAGCTCCATCAAACAGGCATAAGCGGAATTTATTCTTTTTCCAGCGTCTTTTGCCAGCATTTTGCTCACCAAACGGCGAATATCGTTAGGAACGCCTTCCGTAAAATCAATGGGGGAAATCTTTTTGCACTGAATGTTCTTTGAAGTCTTTTCCGGATTTTCGTCCCTGAAAGGATGCTTGCCAGTAAGCATTTCAAACATTATAATTCCAAGGCTGAAAACATCGGATAATTCGGTTGCAGTCTCCCCTCTCACCTGCTCAGGGCTCATATAAGCCGTTGTGCCTATAATTGTCCCCGGGAGCGTTATATCCTGATTCTCAACCCTCGCTATTCCAAAATCCAAAAGCTTGGTTCGCCCAGCAAAATCAACCATTATATTGCCAGGTTTCAAATCTCTATGCACGAAATGCCGAGAATGAACATGCACAAGAGCGCTCAAGCAATCCCACAGCACGGCGCAAGCCACCCAAACCGGCAATTTGCGAGCCTTATCCAGAATTTGCTTGAGACTCCAGCCATTTATAAATTCCATGGATAAATTCAGCTGGCCTTTTTCCATCCAATAACCGTAAACCTGAACTATGTTGGGATGGTTCACAGCGGCCAAAACCTGGACTTCCCTGTTGAATCTCTGAACGAGGTCTTCAACGCCTCGCAGCGCAAGCCTCATGCGCTTTACAACCAGCATTCTATCCAGCGAAGGGTCGTGGCAAAGCCAGATTTCGCCCATGGAGCCTTGCCCAATGCAGTCTTGCACTGAGTATTGGCCTATGTTTTCGGGTATTTTGGTTTTACTCATTCAGCCAGTCTAACAAGCATAAGCAAGAATAGCAATTCGCTATCTCCGCCAGCGGGTAAAATTTCGCAAAGAGAATGTTCGCCATTCACCAAAATCTCGGTTTCGTCTGAGCCGCAAACTTTCAGGATTTCTATGAGATAGCTAACGTTTACTCCCAAGTGCAAAGGCTCGCTGCTTTCCGGATTTTCGTATATGCACGATATTTTTTCCCTGGTGCGCCTGGAGCCTACGGCTGAGATTCTTATGGTTGAATCTTGAACGGTGAGCCTCGCATTGTGGGTCGTTTTGTCTGCAGCAACATTTACTCTTTGCAGAATTTCAAGCATTTCTGCCGTGTTGAATTTAATGGAAATTGGCAGGTTTTTCGGGATAACAGGCCGCCATGCCGGATATGGGCCTTCCAACAGTTTTGCCACAATCGTTGCATTTGGGGTTTGGAATTTTAAATGCGTTTCCGAGAATCCCATTAAGATTGAGGCTTCTGCATCTCCAACAGCGTTGGTAGCCTGAAGCAAAGCTTGAATTGCGCGAGGAGGAACTATCGATGAGCGAGATAGCGAGAATGGCTCTTCTGCTTCTGGCTGAACATACACTCTTGAAAGACGGTGGCTGTCTGTGCCAACGGAAACCATTCTGGATTCTTCCGCTTCCAGCAGAATGCCGGTTAGCGAAGGGCGGTTGTCGCTGTTTTTGCTTGCGGCAAAGGCTACTTTTGAGAGCAAAAAGCTAAGAGCTGGTACCTTAAGCGTTACATAATTGTCCGGTTCAATGTCTGGAGTTTTGATAAAATCTTCGGAGCTTCTACCCGTGAGGTCTGAATCTCGTTCTTCGCCCCAAGAAACGGTTAGGTTCAATCCGCTTGCAGCAACAGAAAGCTCCCCATCCGGAGCGTTGGACACGGTATCGGCAAAATCCGATGCAGAAACGGCTATTTCCCCATTTTGTTCGCCTTCCACCTTAATATTCAAGCAAAGCCCAAGGCCTGTTAGGTCATTTGCCGTAATTTCGAGGTTATCATCTTTTAGGCGTAGCAAAAAACAACCTGCTATGGCAATGGCAGGCTTTGCAGGCACAACCAACTTAGCGGCAGCAAGCGCCGGCGATAGAACTGATTTTTGAGCGAGAAATTTCATAGCTGTAATATAGTTAATTGCCACCCAGTCTTATAGCGTAAGTTGCAACCACTATAATTACGGCAGCTATGGCAATGGCTATCAGCACCCCGTTGTTAGCCTTGACAGGCTTGTGCAGGTTCTCTATTTTCTCTCTGCGGGCTTTAGCCCTGCGTTCTTTGCGACTCATATTAATTCTCTCCTAAAATTCAGTAAAATAAAAAAATAAAAAAAATCGCTAAAGGGATTTCAAAAAACGCCGATAATTCAAAGTAAAAGGACTAAAAGCCAAAACCTAAGTTGCCAGCGAGTGCTGGAAAGGGCTTGGCGCCTGAGGCAAGGAAGCCGATGGTTAAACTATTACATGGAGGTCAACATTATGCAAATCAACCATAACGTTCGCGCAATGGTGACTCAGCATGCTTTGTATCAAAACAACGGCATAATGAGCAAGTCACTCGAAAAACTCTCAACAGGCTTAAAAATCAACCGCGCCCAAGACGACGCTGCTGGTTTGGCTATGTCTGAGCAAATGAGAGGC
>WQSZ01000095.1 GCA_009787645.1 Candidatus Fibrimonadales bacterium
CCAACGCAAGCAACTATGGTTTCGCCGTCTAAAGCGGTTAAATAGCGCAAACAGCCGTGTGTAGCATTGTGGCTAGGCCCGAAATTCAAAGCCATAAGGTTTAGGTGTTCACCGTTTTTATCCAGGACTTTCATAGTGGGAATATAGTAAAAAAAGCTAAAGTTTTCTATATTTATGCCGATATACCATTATAGAGAGGTATTTTTATGGCAATTTCCAGTATCGGTGGCCCGGCAATCAGCGCAGATTTGATGTATCAATTCTACGACAACAAGGCTATAACCCCTAAAATTCGCGCTGCAGTGCAGCAAAGGCAGAATGAGGCAGACTCGAAATCCGGAGCTTCAACAGAAACTTCCGCATCAGCTTCTAAATCCGGTCCTGCCGTTCGTGTGAGCATCACAGACCAACTTGTGCGCATGAATATGTCCAATAATCCTGCGAAGTCCAATGAAGCAGAAACCGGCAAACCTGCCAGATTTACTGTGAGCCCGGATAGGAAATACGATGTTCTCACCGAAGTGAGGAAGAGCGTTAATGAGCGTGAAGCTGCTGCCCAAGCCGCAGCAAAGGCGGAAAAAGACGCCCAACTGAAAGCAATAGCAGACAAAGTGGCTGAATCAGAAAAGCCTGCCACCACACCCGAAGATGGCGAATAACATTATTATCAATGTACGGGCGACCCTAGCGGTCGCCCTTTTCTTTTCCCAATTCTCCCCAATCTCAGCACAATCATTTGAAAAATGGGAAAAAAAATACGTAATAGCCGCAGGCATTGACTTTGCCATAACCAAAGGTGATTTAGACGGAATTTCAGGCATGAAAGCCGGCGAAAAATCAGAGCACCCAGAGTTGGTAATTTTCCCGGAAGTGCCGTTTTTTACGGTTTACGCCTTTGATGCACGTGCCCTTGCAAATGCCAATTCCATAGCCTTCAATTTTGGGCTCGGCTTTCCTGAATACGAACATACCGAACAATCCGGCGATGCAAGGTATTGGCGGTTTGGCTTGGAATATCAATACCATTTTTTATGGCCAGAATCTTTTAGAATAGGCACAGGGCTTGGCTATGAATTTTCATCAATGCGCTTTCCCAAAGGTTCTATTGGAGACGAAGGCGAATGGAGTTATGCGAATTTCACCGGCAATGGCCCCCATGCGGTGCTTTCTGCGCAGTATTTTTTCACGGAAAATATCGCTTTGGAAGGCGCAATTCGCTATAGATTGCTTCATTTTAACCGAGTTGCTACGGACTTGAACGATTTGTCTAAATTAAGCGATGCGGTTTGGCAGGGCATGGGAGAATTTGGAATCAGGGGGATGTTTGTATTCTGATAAAATTTCGCAGGCTCAGGATTTGCTTGTAAAACGCCCGGAAATCGTGGAAAATCGCCCTGTTTATGAGGCTATTTTGCAATTTTACTCCGATAATGCTCTGATAGAAACCAGCATTTTAGACTTAATATCTCTTTTGAAAAGCAAAAAAATTGAGGTGCGCAAAACAAGCGCAAATACATTCAAAGAGTGCATATATAATTTGCTGGATGAATTTCCCGAATTGACCGCCGTAAAGGGCATGCTCCGTTACTATGAAGCGCCGAAAAACTTTGACTGGAAGGAATGCGAAAATGCCGAAACAATTTTTGGCGAAGCCCTAACCCAGGATATTTACGGATGGCAACCGGATTTTTGGACGCTGTTTGAAAAAGAAACCGAGCTTTGCGGATTAACCGTAGTATTTGCGCAAGGTAATTAAGAGCAGCATTGCAATTTGCCAAAGCCAAGTAGCTTGATCTTTAAAAAATTCCCCTCTCTTAGAGGGGTGGCAGCGAAGCTGACGGGGTGTAGCGAGCTGCAAGCTCGCAGCTATGAAATAGGATTCTTTCTTTGCAAGGTATATTAAGAAAATTGCGTAAATAATGCAAAATATTAGGGTTCCCATGGAAAAACCTGTGTGGAAAAGGGCGAAGGCTACTCCTGCCATGAAGTTTGAGAGGTAAAGCGGGTGATTTATGTATTTGTAAGGGCCTGTTTTTACAATTTCCGGGCAAGCCAGTTCGCTGCCTCTTGAATGCTCGCCAATGTGCATCCTCGCCCAGATTCTTAAAAAAAACGCCGCTACCAAAAATGGAATTCCAATGTATTCAAATGGCTCCGGGGGCAAAAGCAACAACAAAACGCCTAATAAAGCGGTTATTATTCCTCTATGTTTATACAAATCACGCTCCTGTAAATCTTTCTGCCTTCCTTTTTATACTTCTTTTCAAATCCTGTCTCAATGCCATAAGTCGGTTGAGCCGTGTTTTCTTCCAGAATTTTTGCCAAGGGAAATTTGCGAAATACGTTTAGGGTTAATGTGTTGTATTCTTCGTGGTCTGTGGCCCAGTAGAAGTTTCTTTGGCCGGGTTTTAAAACTCTGCAAATTTGCTCCAAAAATCCTTCTCGTAAAATAAGGCGATTCTTTTGTTGGCGGCGTTTGGGCCAGGGGTCGGGAAAGTACATGTGAACTTCGTCTATCAGATTGTTTGGAACCAGATCTCTTAAAAAATAAAATAAGTCGCCACGCATCACGGAGGCATTTTGCAAGCCGAGTTTTTGCAGTTTTTTTACTGTGGAACGTGCGCAGGACAAATCCCATTCTGCACCCAAGATAAAATTTTGCGGGAATTTCTGCGCATATTGAACTAGAAATGCGCCTTTGCCTGAGCCTATTTCCAAAACGAATTGCGGTTGCCCATCCAGAACTGGCATGTAATGCCATAAAAACGGAAATTCATTATCGTTGTAAAATCTTCGCTGAAACTCGATCAATTCCTTCTCTCCGCCATCGCTTCAAAAAAATCTTTCAGTAAAGTGTTTACATGGCTTGGAGGCAGTTTTTCCAGAACATCCGTTGCTTTTTGCAAATGAGAACTGGCTATGTTTTTCGCTTCTTCAAAGCAGTTTGCGTTTTTCAATTTTTCAACTATTAAATTCGCAGTGTCCGGTTCAGAGGCGTTTTTCATCAGCATTTCCATTTCATCCTTTGGATTTTTTTGAAAATAGAGCAGCATGGGCAAAGTGATCAAATCGTTTTGCAGATCTTCAAATTTCTTTTTCCCCAAACTTTCTGCGCCAATGCCGTAATCAAGAATGTCGTCTATTATTTGAAACGCTATGCCAAAATGCAAACCGAGTTTGCCGCAGTCTTCGACTATATCATCGTTATAGCCTGCGCAAATTGCGCCACACTTTGCACAGGCCACAAGCAGCGATGCTGTTTTGCCTTCAATTACACGTATGTACTCTTCAAAGGATATATTTATATTTCCTGTTTGATCAATTTCGGAAATTTCACCAGCAACAAGTGAGCTCGCAGCGTTTGCCAGGTATTGCGGCACACGGCGGTCATCTTCTTCCAGAACAAAAACCAGAGACTGCGCAAGCATATAGTCTCCGGCAAGAACTGCAATTTTATTCCCGAATGCTGAGTTCATGGAGCTCAACCCTCTGCGCAATTCGCTGCTGTCTATAACATCGTCGTGAACAAGGCTTGCCAAGTGAAGCATTTCTACGCTGGATGCTGCTCTTGCCATTCTTTTTAAGTCGGCCTCTTTTTCGCCATTGCTTTTTGCCAAAAGAAAAAGCAAAATGGAACGCAACCTCTTTCCCGGTCTTTCAACGGTTTGTGTAATGCGCTCTCTTAATCCGGACGGAGATTTTTCAGCGACTTCCCGCATCATTGTAGCCGAAAGATCCAGTGCAGGCTGAACCAGGCTTCGGGCTTCTTTTATCACATCCTGGTATTTATCTGAGAAGTTCAAGTTGAGTACGCCTCCACCTTGCCGCTGCCTCGCTCCTTACGTTTGTTTTCAAATACATTGCTGGGATATTGAACCCTTGAATGTGTGCTGCCTTCCAAGCCCTGCAAAAATCCATGACCCAATTCTTTCAAATCGTGGATTGTTAAACCGGAATCGTTCAACTGGCCGTCGAACATTTTATCTTGTATGGTTTTTTGAATCATATCCCAAAGCTGATCGGGGGTTGAGCTTTGCATTGAGCGGCTGATAGCATCAATGGTATCTGCAAGCATTAATATGGCAGATTCCTTGTTCTGCGGCAGAGTGCCGGTATAGCTGAAATCAGCAGACTTCACTTCTTTGTCCGGATACATTTCCTTTGCCTTGTTGTAAAAGAAATAAGCAACGCTATTGCCATGATGTTCCTTTATGCCGGCAGTAATTGGATCGGGCAAATTATATTCCTCTGCGAATTCTATTCCCCTTTCTATGTGCGCCCTTAAAATTTTTATTGAATCATAAGGCGAAATATTATCATGAGGATTGAAACCGAATCTTTGATTTTCCGTGAAGTATTCCGGGCGCATGGTTTTGCCTATATCGTGGTAAAGAGCCATAACCCTGATCAAAAGAGTGTTTGCGCCAATGCGCTCACCGGCTATCTCACCCAAATTGCCAACCTGAATGCTGTGATGAAAACTTCCCGGAGCATATTCCGACAAACGCCTTAACAACGGATGGTTAAAATCAGAAAGCTCTGCCAACCTCAAATTTGTTGTTATCTGGAAAAGCCTTTCAAAAACATTGCAGAACACGGAGATGAATGTTATGCACAAAAGTAAATTCGCAGTGCCAAGCAATATGTTTTGCCAATAACTGGTCCAAGACATGCTGTTTCTGAGCAGCAAAATGCCTGCCAGAGAAATGACAAATACGCCAAGCCCAACACACAACGATTGTATAAATCTGATCCTGTATCTTATGCGATGCACAATTAAAGTCATGGTAAACGAAATTAAAAATGACGCTATGCAGAAAGATAAATCGTAGCCTGCAAAAATTCCAAAAAGCACCGCGCTCCAAACGCTAAATGCAATTGAAGTTCTGAATGTGAAAAGCACCGCTGCTAAAACCGGCGCAAACGCAAAGGGATAAGCCCAAACCGGATTTAAATGTTCATTTTCAATAAATACAAAAAAGAAATCATGAACCAAGCGAAATAAAACTATTTGCGAAAGCCCTATTATCGCAACGGCCCATATCTGCGTATTGCGAAGATTTTTGATCGGGCGAAATCTCCACAGGAAAAAACAAAGCGTTGAAACAATCATAAAAAGCAATATATATTGCCCGTAAGATGCCGTATATGAAAACTTGGCTTGATCTTTTTGCAGCGCTACCTGCATGGCTTCAAGTCTTTCCAGCATATCTTTTGTAACTATTGAACCCTGCGCAACTATTTCCATTCCGCGCGGGATCATGCCTTTTGACGGATGTACCTGCGTTGCGGCTTCTGCTCTGCGTTTTTCGGTTTCCGATTCCAGATAGACTATGTTCGGGGGAGAGAGGAACACATATAAAATTTCGTAAAATGCGCTGGATATTCCTTGATTTGCGCTAAAAGAATTTTTGTGTTTATCCAAAATAGCATCTATTAAAAGTTCCTTTGGACGAATCTCGGAAATTTCCACAATAATTTCTTCTCTGTTTTTTATCAATACAACATCGCCTCTTGAATACAAAATGTGTTTAACGGCACTTATATTGTTGGTTTCCTCGAACATCGTAACTTCTCTGCGTTGTTCTGCTATTAAGGTATTTGAAACTCCCTGATTTATTATTGAATGGAAAATGGATTTCAAAGTGTCTCTTGCGGCTTCATTATGGCTCAATTGGCTCAGAGCCGTAGTGGAAATTTTGCGTGCGAGTGATTGATATGTATCACTTGCTGTGCTTATTTTATTTTTATCTGTTTCCTCTGTCTCGGATATTTCTTTCTGCAATTTGCTGTAAGTTTCAATTTGATTCATAAGCAATTCAAAATTTTCGATAAGCCTTTTGGTAGCATCATCGTTGTATTGAAATACGGGATGAACTTTTTCCTTTGCTTTTTTCATTTCTTCTTCCAGTTCCTGCGGATTTTTTGGAATATCAAATGATATTTTCGCAACAATGGAACGAGGACTGCTTTGCCCTACAACCGGCAATTCGCTTTTATATGCAATGTCTTGAGTTGGAAACAGAATCAAAACGGCTACAATGAATATTAGTGCGCAGAAATAAAAATGGAGGGAATCTTTGTTATTCATATCTTTGTCAACATCTCCGCTATGCTTATTGAGCTTTTCACCTGTGTGGATTCTTTTGTTAGAACACCTTGCAATTTTTGCTCCATGCCTTTGCTGTTGATCATGGTTCCGGAGTTTTCCAGCCAGTGACGGATGCCCATTGCGACAGTGGCTCTTTTTGCTGTGGCGTTGTCAAATGGTGTCAGGGCCAAGTGTTTTGGAATACCGTTTAGTGCTATCGCTTCTTCGGGGGTTTCGTCCCACAGGTCTGCGGCAACGGTGATCAACAGATCAAATTCGCCGGCTCGCTTTGCGAGATCAGCCAGAGGCTTTGTTTTGGCAAGGCAAGCCCTGTTTGCAACGGGATCACCTGAACGGGATATATTATCTGGTTTTTGGATTGGCAAGAATGAACCGCCAAAAAACTCTGCATTAAAAGCGTTGAACGCTGTTATTTCTTCTGCTGTGCATGAACCGCCTAACACAATAGCGATTTTGCCTCTTATCAATTGCTTTGCCATTAATATATTGCCGGTCAGCAATCTATTTTCATGAATGTTCACATTTCTTGCCGCATTGGAAATCCAGCTTTTGTTTATTTCGGGATTGCAGCGAGGCATTATTCTGTACACAACTCCGTCTGCATGTTCTGCCCAGATGTTTGCGCCAAGGGAATCATCCATTGAAATTGTGGGGGTTTTGCTCAACGCCCAAACTCTTTTTTTGAATCTGAATGATTTGTCGGTTAAGGCTCCTACTGGGCAAATGTCTGTTACGCATCTGTCGTAAGGGTGGTCAAGTTTTTCGCCGGGGAATGTTGTGATATAAGAATGGCCGCCTCTTGAGGCTAATTGCAACTG
>WQSZ01000096.1 GCA_009787645.1 Candidatus Fibrimonadales bacterium
TTGCCCGTGCTAAGGCCAAGCACTCAGCCTCTTTGGTTTTTGCTTATACCTCTGGCTTGCACATTTTTGCAGGTTCATTATCCGCATATAAAAGAGCTTGGACTCTCAGATGCCGCTAGGATTTTAAATGGCGAGTGGTGGAGGATCTTCACGGCGCAAACCCTTCACAACAGCAACTATCATCTGGTTTCAAATATGCTCTCCGGCTTTTTTGTGTTCTCGCTTATAGCCTTCAAAATGCCGCTCTCTCGCATAGCTCCGTTCATTATTCTAGCAGCCGCACTTGCTAACTTGGAAACTGCATTCATAATGAAGGATTATCGTGCGGCGGGTTTTTCTTCAACGGTGTTTGCCGGGCTGGGTGCATTAGCTACGCTAGAAGTGCGAGTGCTGAAAAGAGAGAATTTATACAGGCGCATGGTCCCGTGGTTTGCGGTGTTCTTGTTAGCGGTATTCTTGGGCGTGGGCGATGAAAGCGGCAAGGTTGATATCTGGGGGCATTTCTTAGGGCTAATAATGGGAGCGATAGCAGGTTTTGCGCCGCCAAAAAAATGGCTCCGGTGGGGCGAGCCATTGGGAATGTTCGATGTGGTTATTGTGCTGGCGATTTATGTGTTCTTTGTGGTTGTTTGGAGAATAGCGTTTTAATCCCTCATCGTTTTATCGTTATACTGCATGTATGCGCTCATGTCGAAATAGCCTGTACCTGTTAGTCCAAAGAGGATGGTCTTTTTTTCGCCTGTGCGCTTGCATTCCATGGCTTCGTCTATGGCTATCTTGATTGCGTGGGAAGATTCGGGGGCTGGTAAAATTCCTTCTATTTTTGCGAATTTTACTGCAGCTTCAAAAACTTCTGTTTGCTTTGCTGAGCAGGCATCCATTACTTTATCGTGGTAGAGCTGGGAAATTGTGGAGTTCATGCCGTGATAGCGGAGCCCTCCTGCGTGGCTTGCAGATGGAATAAAGTCGCTGCCAAGCGTGTACATTTTTATGAGCGGCGTGGTCTGCGCTGTGTCGCCGAAGTCGTATTCGAATTTTCCTTTTGTGAGCGATGAGCAGCTTGCGGGTTCAACGGCAATGATTTTTACATCGCTTTTACCTTGCAGCTTTTCTACCACAAACGGTGCTATTAAGCCGCCGAGGTTGGAGCCTCCGCCTGCGCAGCCTATTATGATGTCGGGTTTAATGCCGTATTTGTCAAAAGCGGTCTTGCATTCCAAGCCTATTATGCTCTGGTGCAAAAGGACGTGGTTCAAAACGCTGCCCAAAACATAGCGGCATTTTGGTGTGTTAAGTGCCTTTTCAATTGCTTCGCTTATGGCGCAGCCCAGCGAGCCGCCGGTATTTGGGTCTTTCTCCAAGATTTTCTTGCCGCAATTGGTGGTGGAAGAAGGCGAGGGAATCAGCTCTGCGCCGTATGTTTCTATAAGAGCTTTGCGGTATGGTTTTTGCTCAGACGAGACTTTTACCATGTAAACTGTTAGATGCAGGTCATAAAAGGCGCAAGCCATAGATAGCGCGCTTCCCCATTGTCCGGCTCCGGTTTCGGTGGTTAAGCTTGTCAAGCCGTCTTGCTTTGTGTAAAATGCCTGCGCAGCCGCCGAATTTAGCTTGTGTGAGCCACTTGTATTGGTGCCTTCGTGCTTATAATAGATTTCTGCGGGGGTGCCAAGAGCTTTTTCCAAGAAGTATGCCCTTATAAGGGGAGCGGGGCGATAGGCCCTGTAAAATTCTAAAATGCCGTCTGGAATGGGGATAAATTCGGTGGTTTCGTCCAATTCCTGCTCTATACACTCTTTGCAAAAGACGGGGTCAAGGTCTGCGGCGGTTACGGGCTGCTTTGTTCCCGGATGCAGCATTGGGGCTGGCTTATTCTTCATAAATGCCCTTATATTGAGCCATGATTTAGGTTGTTCTTCCTCCGGTAAGAAGTAACGTTGGGGAAAATTTTTAGACATGGGTTAAAAATTAGTAAATTAAGAATATGTTGAAGCAACTATTGGATAAATTTTGGAAATTCGGAATAGTCGGTGTGGCGAACACGGCAATTTCTTATGCAACTTATGCGATTCTTGTGACTTTGGGTTTTCATTATCTTTTGTGTGGCGTTATTGCGTTTGCAGTTAGCATGATCAATGCTTTTTACTGGAATAATAAACATGTTTTTTATGAGAACAGAGAAAGTCGTAGCACCGTGGGTTCCGCATTTCGCATGGTTGTTTCCTATGCATTTTCGGGTTTGTTTATAGGCACGTCTTTGCTGTATATTTTTGTAGATATTTTTGAAGTAAATGAGTACATTGCACCGTTTTTTGGCCTTTGCGTGACGGTACCTCTGAATTTTATATTGAACAGGTTTTGGGTGTTTAGGTAGCTATCCATTGTGTAACCATTGAACTTTGTTCTTCGGTCACAAAGAGCGGATATATTTCATTTGCTATTACATCGCTAATTACTCTGTCGGAAGGATGCCCATAAGAATTTGTTGTTCCGTATGAAAATACAGCACATTGAATATTCTCATCTAAAATAAAGTTATCAAAATTCTTAATAGAGCCATGATGTGGAACTTGCAGTGTTCCAATGAATGAAATAACATTTTTTAACTTGCTTTTCAAATCGGTTACTATTTTTGGTTCTGTCAAATCAATATCTCCCATATACAGGCAACCGCTTTCGAGAGTTAATCTGAAATGATTGTGATGCCAGCGAGAGCGATGCGGCTGTTGAAAATGATAAACTTTTTTGCTTGTCTTTGGACCGGAAAATAATGCCATTGAATTTTCATTGAGGTCCCCATCAACATCATTATATGCTTTAGCTACACTGCTTTTATGTGTTTGTATTTTATCAGTCGTGTCAATGTCCACTAAAGTTAGCCCATATCTCCTAAGCGCATGCACAAATTGCGTTTTTCGTCCACCATGTTTATAGTTGAAAGGGATAAAGAGCCAATTAGTTCTTGCAAATGGCACAAAAGCGGTTCCGCTTGCAAAACGACTTGCTGTTGTTTTTGATATGTCTATAGTTTCTTCCAAGCTAATGCCGTGCTCATCCTGATTTATTTTGGTCGGATTTATTGCAATAACTTGTGTATTTCCTCCAAAAAAATAATTGGGATTATCAATCAATTCCGTATCCGAATAATTACAGTCAATCATATTGGCTACTTTTACCAAAGTCTTTGCTTCCGAGTCAAGCAGTGGAAGAACAACTCTTTTTATGTTGCAATGTTTTTTTAGAGTTTCGATTCCGTTGATATGGTCTGCATGGAAGTGAGAGATAAACAGAATGTCAATTGTATGTCCTTCCGGAAAAGCGGATTTTATTTTGTTCTCTAATTTTCTCCATCTAAGTGTAGTAGAACCGCAGTCGTAAACCACGGTGAATTCTTTATTATTAAAAGAATATCTTTCTGAATAGAAAGCTCCTTGCCCTACAGGATGAAAGACTCTAATTAGATTCATAATACCCTCATTTGTTATTATAAAAATAGAAAAATTTATGCGTTAGCACTGAGCTTCTATGGGTAGCTCCTAACAGCAAAAAAACTCCGAGTGCAAGACTTTCAGGGACAAGATCATTTTTCTACTGAAAAATTTGCACCTTCTGGAAGAAAGACCTCCCAATTTCGGAGATAAGATATTTGATCGCATTTTTGAGGTCTCAGAAATTTGTAAATTAAAAGGGGATGAACTTAAAGCCTATAGGTATAGTATGAGATATGTCGATGAGAGAAAGCTTGAAGTACAATGCGCTGTGGAAGATGCGGTGAAAGATGCTACTATATCTGTTGCAAGGCAAAGCAAACTGGAAATCGCCAGTGCTATGCTCGCTGACGGGCTTGATCCTGCGGTTATAGCTCGCTATACCAAGCTTCCTTTAAGGCAAATCAATAGATTGCGATAAGGGAATTGTAAAGATTGCTTGAGGCTCAATATTTTTTGTCATTGTTTATGTTGTGTTTTTATCAATTGCCAAAAGTCGCTGTGGATTAAGCTGTTTGAAATAGTATCGACAATGTCCAAGCGCCATATATTTGTATCGCGGTCGAATTGGGAAAGTTTTAGGAAATCTGTAAAATAACCTTTGCTGTAAGGAGAATCATTTAGATATCCATCATTTAAATAATGCTTTATTTTCCAGGAGACATTTGTGTCTTTTGGTACTTTGTAATGTAAATGAACGGAATCTTGCGTAGGTTCTATTTTTTCATATATTCTCAGTAGGCCTTGCTTGTCTTTTTCATTTAAACTCAGTATTTTATAAACTAGCAATGTTTTGTCTGTATTTTGCATCAAATTTACATTTAAAACGGTATCTACATTAAAATAAGAAATTACTCTATCGCAACTTCTTGTTGTTCTACCAGCGATCATTTTGGGTACGGAGTAAGAATTCTTGCATGCAGAATTTTCAATAGCAAAAACATTGCCGTCATATATTTTAAATAACTCTTCCAAAGCACTTTCTTCTACATCTATTAATAAATCGTAGCCATAAGCGGATATTCCTTTCTCTAAAAGCAGTAAAGGCTGATATGTAAAAAATATTGGAGATTTTTTTAGCTCGGATGTAAACTTTTGCAAATGATAGTGCTCTGTTAATACGGCATTTACACTGGATATAATATTCTGTTTAATGCTCTCTTTGTGAATCAGAGTATTTCCTAGAATAACTATCTGAACTGCGATTAGCAGGATTTTAGGATTTACTTGATTTTTCAGCAATATAAACATTTGCCATATAAATAATGCGCCTAAAAATGACATCGCAGGTAAAATGATAAGTACAAATCGTTGCTGAACATCCATAGTTAAATCTGCGCTAACGCTGTCAAAGAGGATTAGATATTGGGGGGAGAGGGCTAAGAGAAATGCGGAAATATATTTATAAGGGACATGTGATATGGGACATGAGACATGTTTTTTTAAGCGAATTTCTTTTATTGTCAAGATAATTAGTGTTATTAATCCGAATAGAGCGAACCATGTGAAATATGGAAAATAAGGAGCATAAAAAATGCCGTTAGAATTATAGCTTGTGAATGCCATTATTTTAAAGTCAATAATAATATTTTCTAATAAATGACCACGAGCTCCGTATGCACCACCTTGCAAATCTGAATCTCGATTAAATGATAAAGTACAAAGAATGGGAATGCAAAAAAATGAGAGCGTTGCTAGGAATTTAGGAAAAGGAGTCGAATGTTTGAAAATCCTGGAAATCCTAAAATCCTGTAAATCAAGGTTCAGACAATTGCGATAAAATACAACTCCGATAAAGGCAAATAAGCAAAATATGGTTTCGCTGCGAGTTTGTGCGAAAAAGGCTAAGGTTAGAGCCAGCAAAAGCCAGTGCCTTGTGGTATTTCTGTCGTAAGCCCATTTTAAAACTAGCAAAGAAAGAGCGAACATCAAAATATAAAAACCTTCTATGCTTGCCGAGCGAGAATAAAACAATAAAACAGGGGAGTTGACTAACAAAGTAGTTGCCAATAATGCAAGCCATTTGTTTTTTAGCCAAGCAAGCAAAGCGAAAAAGAAAATCGGAATTGTTAAGAATAGAATAAAAGTTTGAAAGTTATAAACCCACTGCAAACTTGTCCCGAAAATGGGCATTCCAAGTGTATAAAGATAACTTAAACCACGGGGTTTAATGGTACTGCTGGAAATGCAAGTCAGTCCTTCTTCGGAAAAAACTCCTGATACGCATGAAGTTCCTATGTAATTGTGATACATATTTTGCGCTGTTGTCAAATAAATGGCTTCGTCATGTTGTACTCGAGCTTTGCCCTCTATCCAAAAGAGGCATATTGCCATAATCGCTATTATTAGGGTCGCTAGGATTACTAAGATTAATTTGGAATCATTTTTTGTATTATTTTGCCAAATATCTTTTGCCCAAACAGTAAAATCTTTAAATAGCTTTATGAATAATAACGCTCCTATTCCGAATTGTAGCGTAAATATATAAAACGGACTATACCAGTCAATTTTTTTTAGGACTTCTTTGGCATCAAAGAAAGGCAATGCGAAAATAAATAATGGAATAGCACATGCAAAAAATGCAAGAGCAATATCAGCAAGTTTGGTTTTCATCTATGTTCAAATACCAAAAGAGGTTTGTCTTTAGACAAACCTCTTGAGAAAGATGCAATTATTGCAAATTCATCCAATTAGGAGTTAAATTTGCGCAATTTGCTATAGGATTAACTGGCACAGGCTTAAAGGCACCTTGGCCACTTATTGTTCCTGTTGCTGACCATGTACCTTGATTTAAAGTGCACTCACCTAGCGGAGTTGCATTAACCGCACTAAATGTTGAGGAGGTAGTACCGCCAACGGATACAGAATAAGAGAAGTTTGGTGTGGAACCAGTATTAGATGACTCAGTAGCTCCTGGAGGTGTGTATGCAATAGTTACAGCATCGCCTACTTCACCCTTCTCAATCACGTAAGCCTGTTGCAGCTTACTCCATGTTCCAGCAGCCGGACCAACTTCCGATGCCTTTGCTTTAGCAGACATTCCAAAGAGCTTTGGAATAGCTATGGCCGCTAAAATACCGATGATCACGATTACCACCATTAGCTCAATGAGGGTAAAACCTTTCTTGTCCTTTCTCATAGGAATCTCCTGATTTATTGCCAAAAAATTAATTTTAGCAGTGTTAACTACCTATAATATATATTATTTTTTAACTATGCGATCAAAAAAAATGCATATTTGTAATTTTTCTGTCATTTTTTGTAATTTTTTTGTAAAAAATGATGTTTTTTGAAGGCAGTAAAGTTTTTTCTATAGTAGCCGCTGAAAAAGTCCAGTTCTGTAATGCGGCGTTCCCCCCGTTAGCCCTCCGGGCGGAAAAAACGGGGGGACAACCTGTGAAATTGTTAAAA
>WQSZ01000097.1 GCA_009787645.1 Candidatus Fibrimonadales bacterium
GTTACAAATAATCTCTCTTTTGGCAGTTGCCAAACCTCGGTTAGAAGCTCCCAAGCCCAAGCTATTGCATCTTTTTTGTAGTAATCTCCAAAGCTCCAGTTGCCGAGCATTTCAAAAAAAGTGTGGTGGTATGTATCACGGCCCACTTCGTCTAAATCGTTATGTTTGCCGGAGACTCGTATGCACTTTTGCGAGTTTGCCACTCGTTTGTAGTTGTTTGGGTTATCGCCTAAGAAGCATGCTTTGAACTGGTTCATGCCTGCGTTTATGAACATGAGCGTTGGGTCGTCTTGCGGAACAACAGGTGATGAGCGAACAAAGAGGTGCTCTTTGCTTTCAAAGAATTTTATAAACGAATTGCGAATTTCGGTCGCTGTTTTTGGGACTTGTGGCATGGGGGTAAGGTAGAAATTCTTTTTCGTCCATACCTAGATTGCCAACAATTTGGGGCTTGTGGCAGGGGGTAAGGTAAACCTTGACAAGCTTGCAAAAATTTACTATATTATAGCCCGTACACAAAGGCGTGTGTTTTCCCATATAAAAGAGGGAAAGCATGCGCTTTTTTTGTTTAACTTAGGCGGAGACAACGATGAAACAGATTTCAGCTCAGAACCTTGACTTCAAGGAACTCAACCAAATGGTTAGAGCAACCTCTGAAGACATTTGCATAACCGAATGCTATGGACAGCGATTCATTGGCAGTGCCATGAATGGAAAAACGCTCACCATTAACGGAACCCCCGGCAACGCTCTGGGAGCCTACCTTGACGGCGGAACCATTGAAGTTAACGGCAACGCCCAAGACGCTGTTGGCGACACCATGAACGACGGCAAAATAATTGTGCATGGCAATACAGGCGATGCGCTCGGCTATGCCATGCGTGGCGGAAGCATTTTTGTGAAAGGAGATTCCGGGTATAGAACCGGAATTCACATGAAAGAGTATAAAGACAGAAAACCCGCAATAATCATCGGCGGAAAAGTCGGCAGTTTTTTGGGCGAATACCTTGCGGGCGGAATTATAGTTGTGCTCGGCTTTGGAACCGATGAAATTCCGCTTGGAAATTTTACGGGAACAGGCATGCACGGCGGCAAAATTTTTATCCGAACCAACAAGGATCTCGCAAACCTGCCGGCACAGGTTCTTGCGGAACTCTGCTCCGCAGATGACTTGAAGGAAATTGAACCCTACATCGCTGAATTTGCAAAGCATTTTGGCGTGGACGCAGGCTCTATTATGAAAGATAGGTTTTATATATTAAAACCCAATGCGAAAAACCCGTATAAGCAACTATATACGGCTTATTAAAAAGGAGGAGCGATGAATAGCACGGTGCAAGAAGTTTTGGGATTCGTAAAAGAAAACGATGTGAAGTTTATACGGCTTGGATTTTGCGATATATTCGGAACGCAAAAAAGCATTCAGATTATGGCAAGCGAGCTTGAATACGCTTTTGAAAACGGAATCTCATTTGACGCACACGCTATCATAGGCTTTCGTGATATTGTGCACTCAGATTTGTTGCTGTTTCCGGACCCGGTAACTATGGTTGTGTTACCTTGGAGGCCGGGGCCCGGCAGAGTTATGCGATTTTTCTGCGACATCAGGAATCCGGATGGTTCGGTATTTTCCAAGGATTGCAGGTTTGTACTGAAACGGGTTGTTGAGCGTGCTCAAAAAATGGGCTATAGCTGTAAAATGGGTGCGGAGTGCGAATTTTATCTTTTTAAATTGGATGAGAACGGCAAACGAACAACGCCGCTTGACAATGGTGGTTATCTGGATATAGCACCGCTTGATAAAGGCCAGGACATTCGCCGGGAGATATGCCTTACGCTTGAAGAAATGGGAATTCAGCCGGAAACCTCGCTTCACGAATATGGCCCCGGGCAAAATGAAATAGGGTTCAAATTCAGCGATGCTCTTGAATGCGCAGATAATCTGCAAACCTTCAAAACCGTTGTGAAAACCATCGCTGCACGTAATGGCTTGGATGCGAGCTTTAAGCCAAAGCCGCTGGCCAAGGCAGCAGGCAATGCTCTGCACATAAACCTTTCGCTGGCTAAAGATGGAGTTAATGTTTTTAAAAATGCAAAAGACGGGCATTCAAAAATTGCGGAAAGCTTTATAGCGGGCATTCTCGCTAAAACCCCTGAAATCACTTTATTTTTGAATCCGATTGAAAATTCTTATGAACGCTTTGGCGAATTTGAGGCTCCCAAATATGTGTCCTGGTCGCATCAAAACCGTTCGCAACTTGTGAGGATTCCGGCGGCAATTGCGGAAAAGGTGAGAATGGAACTGCGTTCGCCTGATACAGCATTGAATCCGTACATCGCATTTGCGTTGATTCTTTCCGCAGGGTTAGACGGAATAGAGAACAAGCTGCCTTTACCACCCGCAGTTGATGCGGATTTATACACAGCGGACGAAAGCATAACAAAGTCGCTGACTCCGCTCCCCAATTCTTTTGAAAAATCCATGTCCCTTGCAGCCCACAGCGCTTTTGCAAAAGGCGTGCTCGGCGATGAGTTATTTGCACAGTATGTCGGCAATGTTGCAGAGTGGGGACAGTGGATAGAGCTCTAATAGTTTCATGCACTGAAAAAAGCAAAAATGTCTTCGCGGATAATCTGCTTGCAGCTTCCATTACGCAAATTATAGCAGTGCAGTCTTGCGGAGATGCACGGCGAACTCTTTTGGAACGTGATTTTGATTTGATAGTAATAGATGCGCCATTAAGGGATGAATCCGGCGAGAAGTTTGCTAGGCACATAGTGATGAATAGCACGGTGCAGGTTATTCTTGCGGTGAGTAGCGAATTTTTTGATGCGATATCTGCGATTTGCGAAAACGATGGAGTTTTAACAATAGCAAAACCGGTAAACCAAGCGGTTCTCTGGGCAACTATTAAATTAGCGATAGCCGCTCAAAACAGATTGCGGCGCATGCACAACGAAAACAGCCAGCTTAAGCAGAAGATTGAAGACATTAGAATTATAGACCGCGCAAAGTGCCTGCTGATTTCGCATTTAAGCTTGAGCGAAAAAGATGCGCATAAATTTATTGAAAAGCAGTCAATGGATATGCGAGTTTCCAAAAGAGAAATCGCTGAAGACATTCTAAAGACTTATATCACATAGTTGTCGCCGCTCTGCTTCTGATCCAAAATATCCTGCAAAGTCACATTGTCAAGATAATCATTTATAACCTTGCCAAGCCCTGTCCAAAGCGACAAAGTTTTGCAGAATTCCGCTCGCTCGCACTGATTCACTTCATCGTCAAGGCAAGAAACCGGCATAAGATTGCCCTCGGTAAGGCGCAGAATTTGGCCCACCGTGCATTGCGAAGGTTCTTTTGCCAGCATATAGCCGCCCTGTTTTCCACGATTCGCACGCAGAATATTCGATGCACTCAAGAGCGAAACCAACTGCTCCAAATACAGCTTTGATATGTTTTGCCTATGAGCGATTTCCTTAAGAGAAATAAACCCGTTGTTTTTATGCTCCGCCAAATCGAGCAAAGTCCGCAAGGCATATCTGCCTCTTGTTGATACTTTCATTTCTCATTCCTCCCAAGTGATAAAAGCCTCTCAAGCCCACTTTGTAACACCGAGCGAGGGCAAGCCGCATTCAAACGCTGAAAACCTTTGCCGCCCAGCCCAAATACAGGACCGTTATTTAACCATAATTTAGCTTTATTTGTAACCGCATAGTCCAATTCATTCGCAGATAAACCAAGCCCTGAGCAGTCAAGCCATGCGAGGTAGGTACCTTCCGGCTCAACGAGTTTTATCTGTGGAATATTCGTTTGCAAAAATTCTCTTATAAGCGACATATTGCCCTGCAAATAGCACACAAGCTCATCCACCCATTCCGCACCGCCTTCATAAGCCGCTTTGCACGCTACCAAACCCATAACCCCCGGCTGGGCCAAACCGCAACTTTCATACTCTTTTTTGAATTTGTTAAATATGTCTTTATTTGAGATAAAATTGTTTGCATGCAACATGCCGGCAAGATTAAAAGTTTTGGAAGGCGATGTACATGTAATTGTAATTTCTGCAAAACGAGAATCCAGCTTGGAAAACACAATATGTTTATGCCCCTGAAAAATAAAATCCTGATGTATCTCATCCGAAACAACAATAACTTTATGTTTAAGGCAAATCTCACCCATTCGCATAAGTTCATCGCTTGTCCAAACCCGCCCAACCGGATTATGCGGATTGCACAAAACGAACAATTCTGCCTGCTCGGCTTTTTTCTCAAAATCCTCAAAGTCTATTCCGTATTTGCCATCTTTATACACAAGCTCATTGACCAGCAATTTTCGTCCGGTCTGTTTTACTGCAGCTTCAAACGGATAATACACAGGTTGCTGAATAAGCACGCCGCCATCTGCTTTTGTGAATGCACGAATAGCCAAATATATAGCATTTACCACGCTAGGTGTTATGGCAAGCCATTTCTCATCAATATGCCAATCAAATCGTTTTTCAAACCAACTTTGCAAAACGGAAAAATACAAGTCATCAGGTTCGGAATATCCGAAAATTCCGTGCTTCGCACGCTCTGCCAACGCATTTTGCACACAGGGCGGCGCAGAAAAATCCATGTCTGCAACCCACATAGGCAACACATCAAGCGGTTTTCCACGTAAAGCAGGGCTGTATTTTAAGCTGTAAGTATTTTGCCTTTCTATAATTTTATCAAAATCATATTTCACGCATCGCCCCCCTCAAATCATCAATCAAATCCTTTGCGTCTTCCAACCCAACAGATAATCGCAACAACTTGGCGTCTATACCCCTCGCAAGTCGCTCGTTCTCCGGAATGTCTGCATGTGTTTGCAAAGTCGGGTAGGTAATGAGGCTCTCCGTGCCGCCCAAGCTCTCAGCGTATTTTATAACCTTCACGCTTTCCAAAATTTTAACAGCCACCTGCTCGGATTTCACGGAAAAAGAAATCATGCCACCCAAACCCGGATAATGCACAGCAGCAACCTCGCTCTGCTCGCCCAGCCACTTCGCAATGATTCTCGCAGATTCCTGCTGACGTTCCATGCGGACAGCAAGTGTTTTAATGCCACGGATAATCAAAAAACTGTCAAAAGGCGACAAGCATGCGCCTGTTGTTTTTGCAATAAAACGCAGTTTCTCATTCAAAGCGGAGTCGCTGGTCACCAGCAATCCTGCAAGCGTATCGTTATGGCCACCCAAGTATTTTGTGCCGCTGTGAAGCACAATGTCTGCGCCAAGTTCAAGCGGTCTTTGAAGATAAGGAGTTAAAAAAGTGTTATCCACTATGAGCAGCAAATTGCGTTTTATTTTTGCGATTTGCGCAATGTCTGTTGTGCGCATCATGGGATTGGTTGGTGTTTCCAAAAATATGGCTTTTGTTGCAGGCGTAATTAACTTTTCAATGTCTTCGGGAGCATTTGCGTAAGAAAACGTAACTCCGTTTTTCTGCGATATATGCGAGAACAAACGATATGAGCCTCCATACAAATCATCGGAAGCCACAATGTGGTCTCCGGGCGAGAACAATTCCATCAACGCAGAGATCGCAGCCATGCCGGACGAGAACACAATGCCGTGCGAGCCGCTTTCCAGAGCCGCAATCGTGTGCTCCAGATATTCGCAAGTTGGGTTGAGCGAGCGTGAGTAATCAAAGCCCGTGCTCTGCCCAACGCCGGGATGAGCGAAGGTAGAAGAAGAGAAAATGGGAACGGAAACCGCACCCGTAGTATCGTATCGCTTGTCGCATCCGTGAACGCAAATTGTGCTTATATCCATCACTCTCCTATAGGCAAAAACATACTTATTTACTAGGTATTAAAATATAGAAAAATTTAGCGGCGTTGTCAAGAGGAGATTAACATAATCAAATATACGCCCTGTACAAAATGCTCCTTTTTGGAGTATAGTAAACGCTGATTTACTCAATCGCAAAAAATATTCTCAATCAGCGTCCCCCCTTAACCTGCGAAATTTTAACAATTTCACAGGTTGTCCCCCCGTTTTTTCCGCCCGTAGGGCTAACGGGGGGACCGCCACATTACAGAACTTTAGAAAAATTCTCTGAATAAAAGCTAAAGTTTTCTATATTTATACCGATATATGCAGTACCAAAAGGAGATGCTTTATGATCAACTTCAATTCGCCCCTCAGCTCAATCGGCTCAACGAGCTCAATAACCCTGCCAAAGGTTAATGCTGCAGTAACACAGAAACAAAACGAAGGCAGCTCAAATGCTAGCGCCTCTAGCTCTGCTTCTTTATTTGGCCCTGCCGCACGTGTTGATATAAGCGAGCAAGCTACACGTATGAAGCCAGCTAGGTTTTCTGTGAGCCCGGACAGGAAGTATGATGTTTTAACGGAAGTGAGAAAGAGCGTTGCTGCACGTACAGGCACTGCCAACGATGCTACGAAGCCCAATGATGCCGCAAAAACAGATGAGAAAACAGAGGCAAAAAGCAGCAAGCCGGTCAGATTTGCCGTAGATCCGAGCAGGAAATTCGATGTTTTGGAAGAAGTGAAAAAGAGCGTTGCAGCTCGTGAAGCGGCAGCTAACGAAGCCGCAAAGAAAGCTGCTTCCGCAAGCTAATCGTTTAAGCTATTTTTCCTAACAGTAGCTTCATATACATCGTTTTAAATTGCCCTACGCAACGCTATTGAGAGCTTCTTGTTTTAGCCTTTCATAAGTGCTTGCATAAGCTTTGTTATATGCTTCAGTTACTTTGCTCTCATCTGCCGATATAAGGCTCAAACCTCCAGAAGATTTAGACTTTTCTGGCTCTGTATATGTTCCGCAAGCAAAATCATACGC
>WQSZ01000098.1 GCA_009787645.1 Candidatus Fibrimonadales bacterium
AGCGTAATCATTTTTTCAAAGCCTCTTTAATCTGAGCTAAAGTATAGCCTTTCGCCTTATTGCTCACGCCCTTGATGGCAGCTATTATAATGGTTGCAAAACCGCCGCCAATAACAGCGTAAGCAATGCCAGAAAGTCCAAGCAATCCGAATACGACTGCAGTTACAAGCACAACAATAACCATAGATAGTATAATAATTTGAGCACGAAAATTGTATTTAGCATCTTCTAGTACTATATGGTGCTTCGTATTCAAATCAATTCTGTCATTTTCCAAATCAAACATTATGGTTTTTTCGTGAATATCCAATTCTTTAAGAGACTTTTCTATTGTTTGCTCCGCCATTTTGACTATTCTTTCCGGAAGCATAGAATCTATTTTCTTGAAATTTTCCAGCATATCCGGTGGCGGTATCAAGCCTTGATATGCCGTTATAGTTTGAATGGATTGCGTTGATTTTGCCTGTAGGCTATTTTGGTTGTGTGATTTGCTGTCCATATTCTTTTCCGATTACTCCCATAGCGTTCCACATAGAGCGACCTACATCATCCCAAGTTTCCTTCATTATTTCATAGGGAGTTCTTGGTTTTATTGGCATTATTCTGCGTTTGTATCTACCACCTTCAATGTCCAAAGCTGTCCGCCGTTGCTCAAACGACAGAGACCCTGTACCTGCAGCCAAAAGATTAAAGAAACTAGCCATATTGCCGTAATATAGTAATTTATTTTGCCGTGAAGTCTAGGCCAGAAGGGGTGGCGAGCAACGCAGTGCGAGCCAGGGGAAGGCTTTCCCCTATAAGTTAGTGTGTAAAAACATGCTCCTTTACAACTTCTTCTCCCAAAATAATATTGGGCAATGTTAAATACTTTGTTTTCAAAAATAATTTTCCCATGATATAAGTCAACGGATCCACAACCGCAACCGCAGTCGTTGGCACTCCAGCCATATAAGTTTCAAAAACCGCAGTGCCCGGCATGCAAAACGCAGCTCTCGCGCCCTTAAAAGAAACGCCTCGCTCCCTCAAAATAACGGGGAATTTCCCGCCCAGCCTCTTGACCAAAAAATCAAAAAGCTCCGAGCGAGATGCTACAAATACGGCATTTTCAACGTTCTCCGCAATGCTTATGTACTTCTTCAAATTACGCTTCAACTGGCCAAGCCTGCTGCCCGGCAAAAATAAAACCTTGCCTTGGAATTCTTCGCAAATTTTTGTATTGCTCAAGTACGGATGCTCAATTANAGAAACTTTTGCGCCGAAACTCTCGTAAATTTCCTTTTCAAATTGAAAAAATACCCCAACATGCACTCCNTTAAAATGCTTGCCNCTNTTTTTTTTCCACGCCCAAATTTGAGGCGGCGCAATGTAAAAAATGCGTTTGTTCATTTTTTTNGCAAGCTTCATCAAAGGCAAATTCATTCCCGGATAATCTATGCAAATCAAAGTTTGGCAATCCTTAATCTTTTTTTGCAAAGCTCTTTTTATAAAAAAAAGTTTCGGCAATTTTTTCAAAACATCAAAAAATCCGCTCACCGCCATGTCTTCAAAATTAGCTACTGTTTTAAGCCCCGCACGCTGCATATTCGGGCCGCCGGTGCCAATAGCTTCAACGCCCTGCGCAACGATGGCTTTCACAATATCTTCACCAATTGCATCGCCGGAATCTTCTCCGGCTACTATCAGAATGAAATTATCGCTTTGCCCAGTCATTGATAAGCAACCCCGCTATAATGCTGGAATATTGATTTCTCTTTTTGCCATGAACTTGCATAACAACTATCACCATGCCTTTTTCAGGATTGGATTTTGACTGGGCAAAACCTGCGAACCAGTCGTAGCGGCCGGAAGGATATTCGCCATCAAGTGAACCTGTTTTGCCGCCTATGTCTAAAGATTTTTTGTTGTGGTTGTAAACAGTCTTGTTTATATGTCTTCTGGCAGTGCCGTTTGTTACGGTTTTTAAGAATAATGTTCGTATTTCTTCGTAGGTTCTCTTTTTAAAATCTTCCGATGGTTTAGTGAATATCAAATTTCTTATAGCATGAGCTGTTTGCAAGGGAGAGATCATATTTCTCTTGGTGAAGCCGCTGGAACTCTCTGCCAAATAGTAAGCCGAATCGGGGTAATTTATGTTTGTAAAACCCAGTTTATCTGCGATGTTTTGCATTTTATCTGCTCCCAACTCTATGCCCATTATTCCCATTGCCGGATTATTGCTCCTTGCAAAAGCTTCTTCCAGCGTTATTGTTGTGCCTTTATAGTTTTTATTGGGGAAAATTTGCCTTTTGTAAAGCGTTGAATTTCTGCCTATTTTTGGGAACTGGCTTTTTGCGGTTTTCCCGTGTTCAAGAACTGCTACTGCTGTAATTATTTTCGCAAGACTGGCTGCCGGAAAGGAGTCTCGCTGCAAAAACGTTGGAACTTCCGATGTTATATCGTCTTCACGCTGGCCCCACGCCAGAATATTTCCGCTCTGTGCGTCCATAATCAAAATAAAAGCGTTTGGCGGTTTGTAACGATTCAAATATGTATTTATAGATTTCATCAAAACGCTGTCTTGAAAGTCATGAAGAGTTACCGGAGCTTCCGGCTCTTCCAAATCGGAGATCTCAAGTATTGCCAGATCATAGTTTTTGCTCTTTTCTAAAACAAGGAAAGTCATGAGGAAAGCCATAAGAAAAGCTATGGCTAAAACGGTGAGAATTATACCACCATGTCCTATTTTTGGTAATTTATTTAAAATCATAAAGCGTGTTATAATCATTTCGTAAAATTTCATCATCAACTTCTTTTGGCTGTGGAGGAGGCGCTTTTTTTATGTCTTCCATTTCTCGCCTGTATTTCTCGCTCAGTTGCTTTGTGGAAATTTCCGTTTGTTCAACTCTGCTGCGCAAACGGAGCAATTCATTTATGTCCACAGAAAGCTTTCCACGCAGTTTTTCCATTGCAGCTCTGCCCCAAACGGTTCTAGGATGTTCTCTGCCGAGAGCACTCCATACAACTTGTGCGCTGTCTGAATTGCCGATTTCTTCTGCGAGAATAGCTCCTTTTACATATCTGGCCTGCAAAGCGAATTGTGTTTCAGGAAATTTTGTTATTACGGAATCATAAAGCGCAAAAGTTCTTTTATATGCCAATTCAATTTCTTCCATATTTTCCACCGGAATTTTTTGCGCATTGAGCCATGCCTCCTCCGCTTTCAAAAATGCGTCACGAGCAAAATCGTCCTTTGTCTTTAAGTTCACCGGCAATCCCATATTTGCCTGTGACTGTTTTGCAAAATCCGTTTGCGAAAAGTTTTCAACTACCTTTCTGTAAAGCGGGTAGGCTTTTGAAGTGTCTTGCTTGAACTCATCGTAAATAAAAGCTCTTGTGTAGGTAGCTCTGGCTTTTAACAGAGGATCTTCAATTGCGGCATCCATTCTTGCGAGCAGGGCCAGCGCACTGTCCGTTTCTGATAATTTTAGCAAAAAAAGTTCTGCGATTTGAAACTCCTCGGGGAAAAAAGGTCTCTTTTCTTTTTGCCGGGTTTCAACGGTATCTTTTAAAGCCAGCAATCTTAACAGTGCTACTTTGCGATTGTTGCTTTCTCTGCCCCAGGAACTTCCCGGCATGCTTTGATAACTTGAGTCGTAAAGCGAAATTGCAGTGTGATACTGACGGCTTCTTTGCCTGAAATCGCCAATGCCAAAAAACGCTCTCGCCGTATTGTCGCTTCTGCGGTGTTTATAAGCAATGTCTCTCAACACATCAACTCCACGTTCATCATTTATGCTGAGCAAAATTTCGCCTTGCCTTATAAGGCTTAGATTTTTCCTGTCTTCAAATGCGGCAGAATCCGCAAGAGCTTTATATTCATTTGCAGCGTTTAGCCCATTATCCAAACTTATCAATACCAAACATTCTGCGGCTGAGCTTCGCGCTCTGTATCTTTCGGAGACCGGTAAAATAAAGAGTTCCTTGTGATTGTAATGCTCTCTGGCTTTCTCGTAAACCCTTTGTTCGTAATACAAATCCGCAAGCCGTATTCTGGCTCTTGCACGTGTCCATGGAGAGCCGAAGTTGGTGGCGAGCACAGCTTCCAGAGAGGCTATTGCGTCTGTGGGTAATCCTTCTTTTTCCTGCAAAATAGACATAAGCTCCATCGTAGGCAGGTAATATTCATGCTTTTCTCCGATTTCTATTATGCGTTCCGCAGAAAATCTTGCTAGGGCGAATTCGGAATTTTTATAAAGGCAAAAAGCTCGCTGGTATTCCGCCTTTGGCATGGAATCGTATTGCGGGAAATATCTTTCCAACTCATCGTATTTTTCAACGGCTTTTGCCCATTCGTTTTTATTTCGAAATGCTTCTGCCATCATAAACACAGCCTTTGGAACTTGGTTTTCATTTTTAGGAAATCTCTCCACTATGCGTGAACCTTTCTCTATAACTCTGTCGTAAAGCCCCCTTTCTTTTCCTGCGCTGACAATTGAATCGCCGGGAATAGAATCCTGCCTAGCTTCTCTGAGCTCGGTGGCTTGCCCGTAAGCCTGTTCCATATTCCACGCATGGTTAAAATATGCGCAGCAGGTGCAGCTTTGCAAAAACAAAAACGTCAGAACCCCGATTAACAGGATTAAAGTATTTACATGATTTGGGAGTTTAGTCGATTTTTCTCTCAATTTTTGCTCCCAGCGTTGTCAGCTTGCCTTCAAAATTTTCGTAACCTCTGTCCAGATGATAAATGCGATTTATTTCCGTGTGCTTTTTTGCTACCAATCCTGCCAAAACAAGAGCTGCGCTTGCTCGCAAATCGCTTGCCATCACGGGTGCGCCGGTTAGTTCGCTCCCTCCGTTGATTAAGGCTGTGTCTTCTTTCAAGGAAATTTCTGCGCCCAGCCTTTCCAGTTCGGAAACATGCTTGAATCTGTCGTTGTAAATGGTATCACGTATGGAAGATGCGCCTTTTACGGTTGCAAGAACGGCCATGAGCTGAGCTTGCATGTCTGTTGGGAATCCAGGGTAGGGTAGCGTTGTTATATGCGTCGGTTTTAAATCCTGCGCAGAGAGTTCAACCCAGTCATTGCCGGTGGTAATTTCGCACCCCATGCTTCTGAAAACATCCAAGAGCGCAGTTTGGTGCTCTGGAACCATGTCTGTGACTTTTACTTTTCCTCTGGTTATCGCTGCTGCAGCTAAGAATGTTCCGGCTTCTATTCTGTCTGCTATTGTAGGCGCATTGCCCGGATTAAGTTTTTCAACTCCTTTTACAATCAAGGTTCTCGTGCCTATGCCGCTTATGTCTGCACCCATTCCGGTGAGGTAGCCAGCGAGGGCGGTGATCTCTGGTTCCACGGAGGAATTTTGCAATATAGATGTTCCTTCTGCGAGCGTGGCAGCCATAAGGATGTTTGCTGTTGCGCCAACGGAGCTTATGGGGAAAGAGAATGTGTTTCCCTTGAGCTTTCCGTCGCAAATCGCTTCAACATATCCGTGCGTGATGTTTATCTTTGCGCCCAGAGCTTCCAGCCCTTTCAAGTGCAGATCAACCGGTCGTGGCCCCCAGGCGCATCCGCCCGGCAAAGAGACTCTGCATTTTCCGAATTTAGCCACCAGAGGCCCGAGCACATAAAAACTTGCTCTCATTGTTTTCACAAGTTCGTAGGGAGCTTCAAGGTAATTTATGTCGCTGGCATCAATGCTCAGTTCGTGTTCTTCCTGCTTTATGCGGCAACCGGTCACTCGCAGAACGTCTGCCATGGTTTTGGTGTCTTTTAGCTGCGGCACGTTGCTTATTTTGGAAACTCCGTCTGAGAGCATCGCTGCTGCCATAACGGGTAATACGGCGTTTTTTGAACCGGATATTTTTACCGAGCCGTTGAGCGGTCCATTTGGTGATACTATAAATGAGTCCATTTAATCAAGTCCTGTAGTTTGGTGATTCTTTTGTTATTGTGACATCATGCGGATGGCTTTCCCTTAAGCCTGCGCTTGTCTGTTGCACAAAATTGGCTTTTGTTCTGAGCTCAGATAAATTCTTTGCGCCTACATAGCCCAAAGTAGCACGTATCCCGCCCATCAGTTGGTAAATAAGATCCTTCAGCGGCCCTTTGTATGGAACTCGGCCTTCTATGCCTTCGGGAACAAGCTTGGTATCTTCCATCTCATTGACATCGGATTGAAAGTAACGGTCTTTTGAGCCTTCTTTCATAGCTCCTATTGAACCCATTCCACGATAGCTTTTAAATGTGCGACCGTCTGCCAAAATTATTTCACCGGGGCTCTCTTCCGTACCGGCCAAAAGACCGCCAAGCATAACCGCATGAGCTCCGGCCGCAAGCGCTTTTGCAATATCGCCCGAATTTTTTATGCCGCCATCTCCGATTATGGTGATACCATGTTTTTCAGCTTCTTTTGCGCATTCCAAAATAGCCGTGAACTGCGGAACTCCAACGCCTGCCACAACTCTTGTAGTGCATATTGAGCCCGGGCCAATGCCAACTTTCACAACATCTGCTCCGCATTTTGCCAAATCCTTGACTGCCTCGGCGGTGGCCACGTTTCCACCGACAAGCGTTAAATGCGGGTATGTCTTTTTAAGCGATTTTATCATGTTGCGAACATTTATATGATGGCCGTGAGCTGTGTCCACAACAAGCATATCAACGCCGGCCTCTACAAGAGCAGCTACACGATACAGCGTGTCCGGTGCTGTGCCTACTGCTGCGCCAACGCAAAGCTGGCCGTTTGAATCCAGGCAAGCTTCGGGGTTAAACTCTCTTTTAAGAATATCCGTAATGGTTAT
>WQSZ01000099.1 GCA_009787645.1 Candidatus Fibrimonadales bacterium
TTGTACTCACGGCTTGCGTCGTCTAAGTTTTTAGACATTTTGAACCTCCTATTTTTGTCCATACTACTTAGACGCATTTTAAAAGATTTTTTTTGAAAAAAATGCATAAAAAAATGAAATATCGGAAAAAATGTCAATTTTATCCGATTTCGGGCATAATATGCTAATAAAAAAACACCCCCTCACTTGCGTAAGGGGGTGTTTTATATAATAACTTTAATTGACGATTATCTTTCCGCAGCTAACATTGCTTTTGGTTACGCTGGTATTATTGGGACCATTACATGTTACATTAACAGTAACATCATGGCCTGTTGCATTAGCCGCATTGAACTGTGCGGGGTTATGCGGCCAATTATTAGTGCTGGCTGCCGGATTAATCGTAAACGTTAACAAATGGTTAGCCACATTCTCTGTGATATTAGAACACCTAACCGTTGGAGCGTTAACATTAGTGTTCCTTGCAACTGTAATATTACTGCCAGCACTGGCTGCGCCCGGAAGTGTGCAAGTTGCAGTCGGTTCATTTATCGTTATGGAACCTGAGCAATTAATTGCATTCGCATTCGCTGGATAGAAAACATTATTGCCCATGTTACACCTGAAGGTCGCACTTATATTTTTTGTACCTGCCGAAGTAAACCATCCATCGTTGCTATTATCCCATTGCCCACCAAGCCCAGCTGAACCACCACCTACATTAGTAGCCGTATAAGAATCGCTGTTATAATCTACTGTACCAGCAGAACAAGTAAGAGTTGGCGGAGATATGCTTTGTCCTACAAGATAAATGCCAGACACCGAGCAGGTTCGTGTTACATCATTTACAATAAAGCTCCCATCGCAAGGAATATTCAAATCCGTATATTGAGTATTGCCACAGTAAGCACCTGTAACGGTAATATTGCTTTTTGTGCCTGGAGTTGTATATCTACCAGAGCCACTATTACCCCACTGATTCTGGCTTTGCGGGATATCTGTGCCACCATAGCTTCTCTGCCCATCTCTTATTGCGCCTCCGGCTTCTGCTGCACAGACAAGCGTAGGTGCAGGTACATCTGCTCCCATATTATAAGGACCGGCAGGAAGCGTACAAGAAATCACATCCTGAATGATCATAGTTGGGCATTTAGTAGCACTTACTGCGGGAGTACAGGTTGCAGTAGGAATAACATCATCATAAGTGCCTTTTTTGCTGATAATCGTTCCACTTGCCGGCCATGCACCACCATATTTTACGGACTGGTAAGTTAAACCTCCAGTGCAACGTCCATAAGCATGCTCAAGAGTTACTCCACTAGGAGTAATAGCTTTTCCAGAGAGAACTGGGCTAGCCACATTCCAACTGCATGTGCCAGTTAAGCTAGGATTAGGGACAACTGCTGCGACAGGAGTTATTTTTTACCGGACAGCAGTGGTTTTTCCCATAGAACAATTATATAACGGTAAAATTTTATGAGGGTAAAAAGTAAGATTTGCTATGACAACTTTTTTATAATTGATTTAGCCAGCAATTCATTAATTTCTCTATGCCTAGGAACTGGTTGAGCTACCCCTGTCATTGCATTTCTGTACCAATCATGGCTTCCACCATGTCTAACCAAAATAGCCCCTGCTTCGGTAATTTGTTTAATCAATTCTTGTCGTTTCATGCCGTTTCGTATTCCAATACTCCAACTCGCCTAATTCCTTGCAACTCACCGCTGGAGATGTCTTCGTACAAACTTTTAAGCATAATTTCAAGTTCCGGTAAACTTTTCCCCTGAGTCTCATATTCAGGGTATTCATTCAAATGCCCAATATAAAAACCATCGTTTTCCCAATATGTGTATGATAACCGCATGAACAATAATATAGAAAAATCTGCTACATCTGTCGCACTAGTTTTTTAAATAAAAAACTCCCCTCGCTTACGCAAGGGGAAGTTTTATACATAAATCAGGATTAATCAATTTTTAGTACAAGCAGTTCCAAGCCATGTTCCCTGACATTTGAGATCCAATTGATTCCCAGAACCATTTGCTTTTATTATTTCAATCACATTTCCAACTATTGGAGACGGATCAATATAACAACCGGGAGAATTATTATGCCCACCACTATACGTTGTTGTACCTATCTTTACGGAACAACCCTCACTTGACGCATTATATGGACATATCAAAGCAAAACGAGGATCGGTACTTGGACACGCGGCAATCAAAGTATAAGCCTTGCCTTGGTCGACTTTTTTCGCTTCGCTTCCAACTGCCAATTCATTTTCAAACTCAACTACCGTCAAAGCAGAACATGTACTCTCTAATGCCCATGCCCCAGAACAAGCAGTTGCCTTTACTCCCGTCACCGTACCAACATCGCCAAGTTCCAGCGTTCGTGGGAAAGGCTTGGTTGCAGAACCAGAAGCTCCGGAGTACGATATAGTACCATTACCATCACCACAACGTCCATAGGCATTACTTAATGTTGCCGTTGGCGTTGCCATTGTACCAACTGCAAGTCGATCCTTATTCCATGTGCACGAACCCAAAGTCGGGTTCGGAACAACCGCTGCGACAGCAGTTCTTAAAATTTGACCAGATCCTTCGCAATAAGCTTCAATCTCAAGGGTCTTATTCGTATTGGAGGCATGAGTCGCTGTCAAAAGCGGGAAGTTACCTGGTAAAAGCTGACCATTCAATTTTAATCTAAACATAATATTTCCACAGTAGATTGCATTGGGGCCAGTAACTTTTACTTTGTTGCCATTCCAAGTAGGCGTCTCACCTATGTAGAAAATGTTTTGTATTGGAGGATTAGTCGAATACTGGAAAGAATGAGCATTAATCCATTCTATCTCTCCCTCAACAACAGCATTAGGCGCCCTCTTAATTGAAAGATTCGTGCATTCCCCGCATACGGATAGCTCTTGTTGGTCTTCGCCTGTGCAGGTAACCTGACCCCAAAGTCCAGAGAAAGACACTAACGCACCTGGTATATCTGGCAGAGCTGGCCACTTAGTTCCAGATTGGCCTTTGACGAATTCACCAAACCTAGGAGTAATATCTTCAGCTATAGTAAGATATTCTTTGCTTTCTATAACCTGAGAAAACGGATTCCTAGTAGGAATATAAGCCACTTTGTTACAAGTCGTATAACCTTCATTCTCATAGTCATCCACAAATATCTTAGTCGCTTCATTACCACCAACTACACTGGGCGGATTCCAGCCACAGCTAAAATCTGCTTTCACGACACAGTCTGGAGGAGGAGGGCTGCTCGAGCTGCTCTGAACTACGCTTGAGCTGCTTTGGACTACGCTGGAAGATGAGTTGTCGATTATTGCTGCGCTGGAAGATGAAGGACAGTCGCCGAGATCAACACATTCAGCCAATGAGCTGGATGATGGAACCGAGGAGGAGGAGGGACGTTCTTGGTTGAGAGCCACACAAAGCGAATCGCTCTTTATATCTTGGCCACAATTATCTATAAAAGCATTCCCGCCAGCAAGATTGCCAAGCATGCCACCGCCCGAAAGAATTTCCGAGTATTCAGGAGAACCCTCAGAAAGATCAATTACTTCGCCGCTACCACAAGCGACTAGAATGGCCAAAAAAGCGGCCAACGACAAAAGCATATAAAGAGCATTTTTTCTCATAAAACCCTCATAGGTAGAATGTACATCTATATAAATATACATTTTTTTTTGCAAAAAGTAAACAAAATCTCAAAAAAAGCCGCTTTTTGCTCTTTTTATGTGATATTTTTAGCAAAAAATCACTTTTTCTGTCACTTTTTCGAAAAAAGTCAATGTTCAGACGTTTTGTTTTAATGATGATACGGATGCCCCTTAATAACCATTAAGCACCTGTAAACCTGCTCCGAGAGCAGCAAAAAGGCATGCTCATGCGAAAATGTCAATGGAGAAAGAGATAACAACAGATCTGCGCTTTGCTTAATTTCAGGTTCTATGCCATAAGCAGAACCCACCAGAAAAACCATGTTTTTGGATAACCGCAGGTTGATCCAATCCGCAAGCTGCTTTGTGTTTAAAAGAGTTCCCTCTTCGCTCAGAACAATACGTGTAAACTGTGCCAAAGGAAACCTCTTTTCAAATGCGGCGATATTTTTAAGAGTTACAGGCTCAACTGTGCCGTTCAACCTTTTAGCATATTTTAAAACTTCTTCATTTATGGAAGCAGAAAGCTTGTCTAAGTTTGCCAAATAAATTTTCATCTACCCAAGCCAAGACGCTCTACCAAAAACAACGGCAAACCCTCTTTGCGCATTGCATCTTGAGTTCTGTCAATATCGTATTCGGTACGGACAAATTCTATCCAACTCCCATCACTATCCGCCAAACACCAGCAGGCACGATTGTCCCTGTCTCTAGGCTGCCCTACCGAACCAACATTTACCAGAATTTTCTCGTTTGATTTTGGGCGGTAAAGAGGACCATCAGAAATTACGGGAATTTCTTCGTAAGGATCTTTTTTATTAGTCGCAACCAATACCGGACTGTGAGTATGCCCTATAAAACAACTCGGAGTGCTGAAATACCCAAAGGCTTCCAAAGCACCATCTAAATCCGCAATGTAATGCCAATCTGCCGGGGATACCGGCGAAGAATGCACAAAAGTAAAATTCCCTTCTTCCATAATGTATTGCAGAGACCTCAAATACTCCTTTGTCTCATCGCTTAAATGCTGCCATGTCCATTCCATAGCCGCTTTTGCATATATATTAAAATCCGTATAAACTTCACGCTTTAGCGCAACATTGTCGTGGTTACCCAAAAGGCACACATCGCTGTGCGCCTTCACAAGAGCAGCGCATTCATTGGGGTTTACGCCGTAACCAACAATATCGCCAAGGCAAATACGCCGCTCAACCTTGCGAGATTCCATTGAGCGCAGCACAGCTTCAAGAGCCTGCACATTGCCGTGAATATCAGAGAATATCCCGTATAGCATACTTCTCCAGCAGTTTTTCAATATACTTTCCCATCATATCTACTTCAACATTTACCAGAGTGCCTCGTTGCCAATTGCTTATATTTGTGACTCTTATTGTTTCGGGGATAATAGCTACTCTAATTATATTTTTTTCGGGAACTTCAGCGACTGTAAGGCTGATTCCATTCAGGGCTATTGAGCCTCTGTGTATAACATATTTTGAAAGATTTTCGGGAATTTCCAAGTCTATTTCCAAACCGGTTTCTCTTTCTATTATCTGAGTAACCGTTGCGGCGGCGTCTATATGGCCCATCACAAAATGACCACCCATAAGGGAATCCGGGCGGCATGGGAGCTCCAAATTTACAAGGCCGCCAACAGCAGCACGGCAAAAAGATGTGTTTATAACCGTTTGATTTATAAGGGTGAAAATCGCTTCATTCGCAGTGCAACTTTCTATGGTAAGGCAAACGCCGTCGTTGGCAACGCTATCGCCCTTTTTGCTGTTTGCAAAATAACCCTCTGCAAAAATTTTCATTTGCAATGCATCGCCGAGTTTATTCAACTCCGCAATTTTTCCGCTGGTTTGAACTATGCCGGTAAACATTATACCTTTACCTCTTCGCTGTTTGTGTTTTTCCAATCATTAAATTCATTTATCGCCAATTTTATCTCATGATTTATAAATTCTTCGGTTTGCTCGGGCGCACGTCCCGTAAATTTTTTCAAATCCAAAATGCGATCCAAATCCTTGCGCTGAAGCCCGAATTTTTCGCAGGACAAAATGCGTTCCAACAAATCGTTGTCTTTGCCTTCTTCTTTTACTGCATAAGCCGCCTGTTGAGAAAGCTGGCGAATTTCCTCGTGCAGAACTTGCCTGTCTCCGCCTTTTTTCACAGCTTCCATTAAAATATTTTCTGTTGCCATAAACGGCAATTCTTCGTTTATGTGCCTCTCAATTATTTTTGAATGAACCACCATTCCCGTTGCAACGTTTTCCGCAAGAATCAACATTGCATCGGTTGCTAAAAATGCTTCGGGGATTGCGAGCCTTTTGTTTGCGCTGTCGTCAAGTGTGCGTTCAAACCACTGCGTGCTTTGCGTGAAGGCCGTGCTTTGCGGCAGAGCTATTACAAAGCGAGCGAGCGAGCAGATGCGCTCGGAGCGCATTGGATTTCTTTTATATGCCATTGCAGATGAACCTATTTGATCTTTTTCAAAGGGTTCTTCAATTTCTTTCAATCCTTGCATTATGCGCAGGTCTGTGGCAAATTTGCTAAGGCTTGTGGCAAGCGAGGCCAGAGCGTTATTTACAATGTAATCCCATTTGCGTGTATATGTTTGCCCTGTTATTGTGAGAACTTTTTTGAAACCCGCTCTTTCGGTCACATAAACATCGAGCATTTTGATTTTTTCGTGATCTCCGTTGAAGAGTTCCATAAAGCTGGCTTGCGTTCCGGTTGTGCCCTTTACGCCTCTGAACGGCAAAATTTGAATTAAATGGTTTATCTGTTCAAGGTCTATCAGAAGNTCTTGCATCCAGAGNGCAGCNCGTTTGCCTACGGTGGTGAGCTGCGCCGCTTGAAAATGAGTGCGGCCCAAAATGGGCATATCTTTATATTGCAATGCAAAGTTTGAAAGCTTNTCAAGAACCTTGCACAGGCGGCGCCGAACCAAAACCAAGCCTTGCTGCATTTGAATTAAATCGGTGTTGTCNCCAACATAAGCACTGGTGGCTCCCAGGTGAATTATCCCTTTTGCCTTTGGAGCCTGCAAGCCATAAGCGTGAACNTGNGCCATCACATCGTGGCGGCGGCGTTTTTCTTCTGCAGCGGCT
>WQSZ01000100.1 GCA_009787645.1 Candidatus Fibrimonadales bacterium
TTGAGTATAGTTTCATATACCCTGCGATGCCTTGCATATTTATTCTCTGCGCCTTCTTCAAAAAATTCCTCAAGAGCTTGCTGAGTTGCATACACCGTTTGTACAGGAGGCGTAAAATGCATTTGCCCTGTTTTCACAAAATATTCGTATTGCAAATACAAATTGCAATAATAAGAACGCTTAGGGTAAGATTTTGATTGTTCTATGATCTTTGTTTTGCCTATCACAAAAGATAAACCCGTCATTGCTGTTAAGCCTTTTTGCGCAGAAGCCATGCAAAAATCAATGTTGTCTTTTTCAATGTCAATCGGCAACATCGCATAAGTAGATGTGGTATCCACCGTAAATATGCAATTGTATTTATGCGCCAAAGCTCCTATCTCTCGAATTGGGTTGAGCAAGCCCGTGCCGGTTTCGTTGTGTGTTGTGTAAACCAAATATATATCGGAGTTTTTTTTCAGAGTTTCTTCTATTTCCGCGAGTTTTGGAATTTCATCTATCGGCACTTTCATTTCAATCAGCGGCAAATTATAGTGCTCGCATATCTCCACCGCTCTTGAGCTATAAGCACCGTTGTTGATTACTAGAACTTTTTTATTTTCAGGCAAAAGCGAATTCAGGCAAATATCCATGTTTATGGTTCCTGATCCGCAAAAAAGAACAGCGGTGTATTCCTCAGTGCCATGCACAATGCGCACCAGATCCTTTTGAATCTGCGTTAAAATATCACCGAATTCCTTTTCCCTTGGGCAAATATCCGGCACCACCTGCGCCATTTTAACCGTATCGGTTGTGGTGCTTGGGCCCGGGTTCAGCAAAACATTTCTTCTAAGATCAACCATTATGTTATCTGAACAACCCCATAAATATCTCGCTGTATTTTACAACCACACCGGAAAATACCACGCTAACCATAGCCATCAGCTTCATCAAAGTGTTTATGCTGGGGCCTGCCGTATCTTTAAACGGATCGCCAACGGTATCGCCGGTGACAGCCGCTTTGTGCGTATCTGAGCCTTTGCCGCCCAAGTTGCCTTTTTCAACGTATTTTTTCGCATTGTCCCAAGCACCGCCGGAATTGTTCAGCATGGTAGCAAGAGAAAATCCAACAGCCAGCGCACCGGCCAAAAGCCCGAACACGCCCGGAACGCCCAAAGTCAATCCTACCACAACCGGGATAACCACAGCCATCAAAGACGGCACAATCATCTCATGTTGCGCACCCACGGTGCTTATCTCAACGCAGCGTGCATAGTCTGGCTTTTCCGTTCCATCCATAATGCCTTTAATCTCACGGAACTGGCGGCGAACTTCTTCCACCATTGCGCCCGCAGCTCTGCCCACCGCCTGAATGCACATGGAGCAGAAAAGGAAAACCATCATTGCGCCAATGAACAGCCCGCAGAGCAGCATCGGGTTCATAAGCGTTAAATTATACGCAGTCATAAAATCCGAGATGTGCGCATTCTGCGCAACAAGGCCAATCAGGGTTCCGTCTTCTTTTATCACCCTGTTTCCGTTCTCCAGAATTCTCACCGCAGAAAGCGAACCGAATTTTTCAACGAGCTTGTCGGCGGAGCTTGCAAATGAAACCGAGCCAACTTGAAAAGTTCCTCCGGCTTCGGCAGCGAGGTTGCCCAGCCAGTGCTTAACCTCTTCTATATAAGCTGCGAGCAGCGCAATGGCGGTGAGAGCGGCAGACCCTATGGCAAAGCCTTTTCCCGTTGCGGCGGTTGTATTACCCAGCATATCCAGCTCGTCTGTGCGTTTGCGTACTTCCTTGGGCAAACCGGCCATCTCCGCATTGCCTCCGGCGTTGTCTGCTATGGGCCCAAATGCGTCTGTAGCAAGCGTTATGCCAAGCGTGGAGAGCATTCCAACAGCGGCAAAGCTTACACCGTAAAGTCCCATGGATAAATCGTTAAAACCACCCGCAAATCCGAATGCCAAAAGAATGCCAACCACAACGCAGATAACCGGATATCCCGTGCTCTTCATTCCTATTGCAATGCCCTCTATTATAGTTGTTGCATGTCCGAGCTTTGCCTGCTGCGCTATGCCTTGAGTTGGCTTGTAAATATCGGAAGTGTAGTATTCCGTGAATTGCCCTATTATTATGCCCACTATTAAACCTGAGACCACAGAGCCAAAGATTCCCCAGGTTATTATGCCAAAGTATGCCAGAGCGGCAACAGCGATCAAAATCAGAACAGAACTGCTCAGAGTTCCGGTTAAAAGAGAGCGTAGCAGGTTCTTTGCACTGGCGTCTTCTTTTGTGCGAACCATCATTATGCCTATAATTGAGAATAAAATTCCAAGAGCAGCGACTATCATGGGAGCGATTATAAGTTCAATTCCGCCGGTTACCGATAATACGGCGCCAAGAGCTGCGGTGGCTAAAATAGATGTGCAATAGCTTTCATAGAGATCGGCACCCATACCGGCTACGTCTCCCACATTGTCGCCTACGTTGTCTGCGATTGTTGCCGGATTGCGAGGATCATCTTCTGGAATGCCGGCTTCAACTTTGCCTACAAGGTCTGCGCCTACATCTGCGGCTTTGGTATAAATGCCGCCGCCCACACGTGCGAACAGTGCTTGCACGCTTGCGCCCATGCCGAATGTCAGCATAACGGTGGTTATTTCCACCATCTTCTGCTGGTGGGTAAAGCCAACGCCCAACCCGAATATATGATTGTCAAACATGTAGTTCAGCAGCATAAACCAAGCTGCTATGTCCAGCAATCCGAAACCCACAACTACCAGCCCCATCACCGCACCGCTGCGGAAAGAGATTTGCAAGGCGTGGTTCAGGCTTTGCATTGCGCCCTTAGCTGTTCTATTGCTGGCTTTGGTTGCGGTTTTCATCCCTAAAAAGCCGCATAAGCCGGAAAAGAAGCCTCCGGTGAGGAATGCTATAGGCACAAAGGGATTCTGAATACCCAGCACCGCAAGCGCTGTCAGAATAATGAACAGTACCGCAAACACAATAGAAACGGTTTTGTACTGCTGCTTGAGGTATGCCATTGCGCCCTCTCGGACATATTTGGCTATATCTATCATAGCTTGAGTGCCTTCAGGCATTTTCATCATGCTTCTGTAAAAAAACAGAGCAAATAAAAGAGCTATGATTGTTGATGCGGGGACAAGGAACCAAAGTGGCGATGTGATTGACATAATGGGAGAAATATAGAATTCTATATTACCCCAAGTGAAATTTGTCCTCGGTTTTATAAGCAGACGCCCAATGCTGCATGGTATCTTTTTTTGGATATTTGCATCGCTGGCTATAGTTGTTATTGTAAATTGGATAGCTATGCCCGTTATTTCCGGGAGTTTTGTTGAAACCATGCCTGTACCAAATGTTGTGGATATGGAGGCTGTAGAGGCAGAAGCGGTGCTGTCAAAAGCCGGATTGAAAGCAAAATGGGCAAAAGACGGCAGATATAGCAGCGAAATAGCGGCAAACCGTGTGCTGATTCAAATGCCGGCGGCAGGCAGAACGGTAAAGGAGAACAGGACTATTTTTTTAACGCTTTCCAAAGGCAGGCAAGAGGTGGAAATTCCGGATTTACGCGGAGTAAGCCCAAGGCAGGCAGAAATCTCATTGCAAAGGCTTGAACTGTTGCCCGGCGAAAAAATTGAAGGTGCGCACACTGCCATTCCAAGAGGCGTGGTTATTCGCACGGAACCGGATGTCGGGCAAAAAGTCCGTGTTGGCTCGAAAGTAAATATCATAATATCTTCGGGCAAAAGCTTGGGGAAAATTTTATTGCCGAATTTGCGGGATATGTCTTTGATCAGAGCTACTGCGATTATAGACTCGCTGGGCTTTAAAGTGGGGCAGATAGTGTCCATACAACTGGAAGATAAATTGCCAAATACTGTTTTGGAAATGTCTCCCAAACCCGGTGAATATTTGGAAAGCGATGTTGAGATAAATTTAACGGTGGCCGAATGAAAACTATTTTAGCTGGCTTGTTATTTCTGTTATTATGTTCATGCGCCGGCAATCCTGGGGTTGGGCAGGGGCTTGCAGCTTCCAAGTCGGAGGTGTTTCCCGTAATTGACATGAGGGCGGAGCTTGCAAAGTTAGATACCATGCTGGTAGCAGATTCTCCAAACGCTGCTGCTGCCCATGAAAACTTTTTGCGTGCACTGGATATGCTGGAAATGGACAGGATCATTTTTGCCGAACTGTTTTACAAAAGAGCTTTGGCCAATGAACCCGATAGCTATTTTTTGCTCAGCGAACTGATAAAAATTTTGCTGAAGCAGAGTAAAACCGCAGAGGCCTTTCCTTTGCTGAAACTTGCGGTGCGGAGCCCAAGAGCTACAACGGAAAATATTCTCTATGCGGCAAGAATGTACAGGGAAGCCGGAAATCTGGATTCCTCCGATATTTATTATAAAAAAGCTATTGACAGGGTAAGTGAAAATTATGCCCTTTTATATGAGCATTCCTTGTTGCTTGAACAATTAAGAGATGTGGAATACAATAAAAATAATCAGGAAATAACTCAAGAGTTCAGAAGATTGAGCATGGAAATAAAAAAGATTTACGATGTTTTGCTCCCGGAGCTCGATTATCCGGCACGTCTTTTGGAAAAACAGCTTTTGAATTATCAGGTGACAAATACGCCGGATTCCGTAACTGCGGCCTTGTTTGGCGAAGCGTTCAGGGCAAACGGGATTGCTTATGCGGAGTATGGGCTTTTGCAGGCAGAAATTTTATCTTCCATGAAAAAACACAGCGAGGCGAATGAGGTTTTGCTGACCATATTCTTTATGCATCCGTCAAAAGATTTAACATCCAAGCTTGCGCTAAGGATAGCGAATAATTATGAGCTTATGGATAGCATAACGGTTGCCGTGATTTGGCTTGAACAGCTTTTGCTGCAGGAGCCAGATAATCATGTTGCGCTGAATAATTTGGGTTATATGTTGATAGACCGCAATGTGGATGTGAATAAGGGTCTCTCTCTTGTGGAAAAGGCGTTGACTTTTTCTCCGGATGAGCCGTCTTATTTGGATTCCAAAGCGTGGGGTCTTCACAAAACGGGAAAACATAAAGAAGCATTGGAAATATTTGAGAAACTGGAAGCGAGCGGAATGGAAGACAAGGAACTCTGGCTCCATTTGGCTAAAGTATGCGAGGCATTAGGGCTGCATGATCGCGCAAAGCAATATATGGAAAGGATTAGGGATTAGTGTAGCATTCGTGTTTTTAATCTCGTGCGCTCCAAGGCATTCGTCCGGTTATTTTACAAGCGGAAAAAATGTTGCGTTGCCTGACAGCGCAAGAGTTAAGGCGGTGGTTTCCGTTTCTCAAGAGAATTTGTCTGCTGTTCTGTTTGCTGTTCCCAATGAGAGATACAGGTTGGAGTTGAGCGGCACTTTTGGGTTGAGCGCAGCCAGCATTCTTTGGAAGAAAGACGGTTGGAAAGTGGTTTTGCCGCATAATGATCGTTATATGGAAGGTGTTGGAGATTGTGTTTCCATTCTCGGATACGGCAATGTTGATATTCATAAATTTGCCAAGTTGTTTTTAGGCAGGCGTGTTGATGCGCTTGATTGCAACGGTTCAGTTTTAACTTTGGAATATGAAAGAAATACTGCGCTTGCTGTTTTTGGCGGCGATTCGCTCAAACTGGAAATTAAAACCATAGACCCAAAAGCCAAGTGGGGCGGTGGTGTGTGGAATTTGAACGTGCCGGAAAAGTATATTCGGATTACGGAGTACTGAAAATAAATCCGCCTTCTCCGTTGCTTTTTACCTTGCCCCATCCTGGGCTTGGTATGTGCATGCCGGCTATGAACCAATCGTTTTTCTCAGCCATTTCCATTAAGGCTATGCGCACTTTTGAGGCTTTGTCTTTGTCCATGTCAAAGTTTGCGCTTTCGGTTGGGTGAGGGAATTGGAGTGCGGCGGCGTGCAGGAAATCTCCTGCTATCAAAAGTTTTTGTTTTCCTTTTCCTATTAAAAATGCAGTGTGCCCCGGAGTATGTCCGGCGGCGTTTATTGCGATAATTCCAGAGACAATGGAGTCGCTGAAGTTAAATGTTTTGTAGTTTTTGCCATAAGCGCTTGCAACTATTTTCTGCAATTCTGCACTTTGAGCCTCTTCGCTGTGCCAGTAATCGTTTTCAATTTTAGCTACGTACACGGGTACGGAAAATACAACGGAGTCATTTTGCAATAGCCCTGATATATGGTCTCCGTGCATGTGTGTGATAAAAATGGAGCTTATGCTTTGAGCATCTATTTTATTCTCTTTTATCGCATTTCCAAAGCCGGCATCTATCATATAAGTTTTACCGCCTGTTTTTACCAAAAATATACTAATAGAGGCCGGAGTCTTGCCTTCAGGCATGTATTCAAATTTTTGTTCTTCGGGCAGAACTCCGCTAAAGAGCGAAATTGCCATTTCAGTGGACAGATCTTCTATGGAAATTATTTCCGTTCCGCAGTCCAGAACCATTTTATTGCCATCAATCTGTACAGCAGTATTTTTCTCCTTGCAAGCAAACATAACAAGGGAAATAAGAGCGAGAAGAGAAAAGAGTTTACGCATAATTATAATATAGAAAAGTAAAATTACAGCAAAAAATAGGGTTTATTATTATAGTAAACGCTGATTTACTCCATCGCAAAAAATGTTCTCAATCAGCGTCCCCCCTTAACCTGCGAAATTTTAACAATTTCACAGGTTGTCCCCCCGTTT
>WQSZ01000101.1 GCA_009787645.1 Candidatus Fibrimonadales bacterium
CGCATGGGAATGGTTAAAACCTGTATAGCCTCTTCAACTATTATATCGCAATTCGCTGTCATGCCTGGCAAAAGCTTTTGATCGGGGTTGCTCGCTCTTATTATCACTGTGTATGTTACAACGTTTGACGATATATTCGGTGAAAGCCTCACCTCTTGGACTGTGCCTGTGAATTTATCGTTAGGGAATGCATCAACTGTAAACTCAACTCTTTGCCCCATTTTCACCTGCCCAATGTCTGCCTCATCAACATCGGCTTTTACTTCCATTTGTGTTAAGTCACGTGCAAGGGTGAACAGCGTTGGCGCAGAAAGAGAAGCCGCCACTGTTTGGCCGGCTTCAACGGCACGGTTCAGTACAATGCCATCTATTGGGCTCTTTATTGTACAATTTGCCAAGTCCAGCAGTGCCTGATCCAAATTGCTTTTTGAATTTATCAAGCTGCTCTGCGCATTGTTATATCTGTATTCCGCAGTTTCCAAATCTGTTGCCGCAACAGCACCCTTCTGAAATAACTCGTAAATCCTGTTGTAATTGCTTTTTTGGTATTTTGCTTCGTTTTCTGCGGATCTGTAAGACGCTCTTGTTTGCTCAACCTTTGCTTTTGCCTTTAGCGGGTCTATCTCCAAGAGTATTTGGCCCTTTTCCACATTTTGGTTGAAATCCGTATAAATTCTGCTGACAGTACCTGATACCTCCGTGCCTATGTCCACTTGGTCTATGGGTTGAAGGCGGCCTGTAGCTGTTATTGTTTGAACAATATCGTCCAAATTGGGTAAAACAGTTTCCAATTTAACATTATTTTTTGAGCTTTTCTGCTTATACATGTAAAAACCGCCTCCGGCAATACCAAGAACCAGCAAAATAACACATATTTTAATAGAAACTCGCATAATTAGGAAATGTAGTAAAATTTTTCTATATTGTTTTTTATACTTCGGAGGTTCTTGTGAAAAAGATATTGCCCATGTTCTTGTGCGCGATGTTATTTATATCGTGCGCATCTAAGAATGCCGCTATAGTGGATTCTACTTTAGCGGAAGCTAAAACCCTGCAACAAGTAGCTAAAGCCAATGGTTTGGCAGCGCATGCTTCAGCAGATGAACTGATAACTGCAGCGGAAGCGCAAAATAAAGACGGCCAAACTGAAGCCGCATTTCTTGCTGCAGACGAAGCTGTTTTGCAGTTTCAACTAGCTTTGCAAAAGCAGGAGAATAAAAATATAGCCGATAGTTTGCAGGTAGCAACGGAATCTTTAAGTAATTACCGTAGCGTGCTTGAAGAACGTAAACCCAAAGGTAGAAAATAAGGAGGTTCTATGAAAAAAGCAATAATTGTTCTAGCCTGCGCCACAAGCTTGTTTGCACAGTTCGCCTCGGCACCCGTAGAAGTTGCGAGCATAGATACAAAAATATCTTGCAGAGCCGCTTTTGATGAACTTAAAACATTCCCGCGCGATGCTGCCGCTGATCGCACTTACGCGATTCTAGAGGCGAGAATTCGCAAACTGGAGGCCGAAAAAGAAGACAAGCGCAACGAAAAGCAGATAAAGTCCTGCGCTTTGGCAGTGGAACTTTTCAGAGCACAGCTTGCAAAAGTTGAGTTGAGCCAAAAACTTGTGGACACTCAGAAAGAAATATCTCTGGTAAAGGATTCTCTTATCGCTTCATGGGCCGGTGATGTAAAATCATTGGGTTCAAGCTTGGAACGCCTGAGCACAGAGAGCCAAAAGGCCCTTTCGGAAAAGGATCAGTTGATAGCCAAGCAAAAAGCAGAAGCTGATAAAAAGCTGGAAGCGTTGCAAAGCAAAACGATCAGCTATTACAAGGATGCCAGAGGCACAATTCTCTCTATGAGCGACATTCTGTTTGAGAGCGCCAAAGCAGACTTGAAGCCGGAGCTAAAGGAGAATCTTGCGGAAGTTGCCGGAATTCTGAAAACTCTGCTGACGGAATCCACTATCATTGTAGAAGGCCACACCGATAATGTGGGCAAAGACGCAACCAACCTGAAGCTTAGCCAAAATAGATCTGCCGAAGTTGTGAAATACTTAACTACAAGAGGCGTTGATAAAAAACGCTTGAAGTCTGTTGGCTATGGAAAAACAAAACCGGTAGCAGATAATGCCACAGACGAAGGCAAAGCTAAAAATCGTCGTGTAGAGTTGGTTATCAAAGACAAGTAACAGTCATTTTATATATGTTTCCCTCTGCCTGTTCAACGGAAAGCACTTTGTATCCGCTCTCCCGAACAGCATGAGGAACATTCTCCAACGGTTCTCCCGCACTCAAAAGCACTTCCAAAATATCATCTTGAGAAAGCTCGTGCAGAGCAACTTTTGTTTTCACAAAAGTCATGGGGCATTGTTCGTTGGTTATGTCGAGGGTTTTAACCAAGACTATCCATCTCCCCCCAAACCATATTCGCTAAAGGCTCTATTGTTTGAGGACTAAAATCAAACTTTATGCCGGCCGCATTGAAAAGCTCCGGCAATGGTCTTGAATTACCCAATTTCTCAGCCTCAATCAAATTTCGCACAGCTTGATTTTTGTCTTTCTTAGCATTTGCATAAACCTGCAATGCGCCGAGCTGCGCAATTCCGTATTCCACATAGTAAAATGGGACTTCAAAAATATGCAACTGCTTTTGCCACAAATATGAACGAGCCTCTTCAAGGCCGCTCCAGTCAACGCCAGAGCTAAAACGCTCCTGCAACGAAAGCCAAATTTCTTTGCGATCTTTTGCGGTGTGATTTGGGCGAGTGTAAAGCTCGTGCTGAAATGCATCTATAATCGCTACCCACGAAAAAAGGGAAATAGTGTCTTGCAATGCGTCCAGGCGGCTGCGGCGAAAATCCTCTTCGTTGTAAAAATCAGATAAATCTTCTGCGCCTAGCAGTTCAAGGCTCATGCTTGCAACTTCTGCGAATTCGGAGGGAACATCTCTGTAAGCGAAAGGTTCCTGTTTTGCCATTGCGAACTGGTGGAATGCATGGCCACACTCGTGCAAAAGCGTGTAAACATCCTGGTTTGTGCCGGCAGCATTCATAAAGATAAAAGGAACTCGTGCTTCGTCAAAGGAAATTTGATAGCCACCCGGTGCTTTTCCCAAACGGCTGTCTGCATCTATTAAATTTTGTTTTTCCAGAATTGCGTACCACTCCTTCCATTGCGGATTGAGGCGGCTGAATAAATTTCCGCATTTTGAAACAAGCTCTGAACCTATTGTGAACGGTTTTAAAGCCGGGCGGCCAAGAGGGTCGCAGCTTAAATCCCACGGGCGCAATTTTTGGAAACCCATCTTTTTTGCCCTTTGATTTAGAATTTCTCTTTGCAATGGCAAAAATATTTTTTCAATGGATTCGTGGAAATTTTTGCAGTCTTGCGGAGTGTAGTCAAAGCGGTGTTTGTCTTTGAAAATGTAGTCAAGATAATTTTCGTAGCCGGAGTTTTTCGCTATTTGAATTCGCAGTTTGAACATCGTATCAAAGGCGGAGTCCAGAGCCTCGGTGTCTTGCAGGCGGCGTGCTGTGAGCAAGTGCCACGCTTCTTCTCGCTCTGCCCTGTTTGGGGATTGGAGGTAGGGGCCCATTTGCTGCATGGTTTTGGTTTCGCCTTTGTATTGAACGCTCATCGCTCCGGTTATTTTTTGGTACTTTTGAATCTCCAAATCCACTTGCGTTTCAAGCGGTATGTTCTCTTCTCTAAAGAGTTCCAAGTCTGTGCGCACGGCTTTGAACCAGTTGCCGTATTCGTTTTCCAAGTCGGCTAGGTTTTTGTGGCCGATAAGTTTTTTTTGCAGTTTTTCAGTTTCTTCGGAGATTATGGGGTCTATGTTTGAAACGAAGAATTCGTAGGCATCGGCAGCTTCCTGGTTCTTGGTGTCGCAGGTCATTGCCACGTAAAGGCGTGCGCTTTTTTCTGCCAATACGGAAGATAGATTGCTCCAGTCTAGGACCCATTTTTGCAGAGCCTGCGTATCCGGAAGGTCTCTTTGCTCTAGCAGTTTGAATGAGTTTCGGGTTTCTTCCGATGTCATTTACTTGCGATCTCGTAATTTTTGTGCCAAACTACGCAAATCCAAAATTTTTTCTTCTTTGTGTTGCAGAGCGGCTTTGTTTTCAATTGCGATTTTTCTGTAAACTTCGTCTCTGTGAACGGTTATGTTTTTTGGAGCATCTATGCCAACTTTAACAAAACCTTTGCCATCTGCATCGGCTATTAAAATTTTTATGTTATCGCCTATTTGAATGCTTTCGCCAACTTTACGGGAGAGTATTAACATTAGACCCCCTCGAATATGGGTTCGTTGTTAGAATATATGCCGTCATCAAGCAAAATCTGAACCGCTTTGTAGTCAGTTATATTGAACATAAGTGGTGATGCCATATTTGCGGTTGATTTTTCGTAGTCTTCATGCAGGGTTACGATTACCAAAATGCGTAGGTCTTCTTTTCTTTGAATGTTCAGCGCTTTCATGTGCTCTTTTGTGAGCCTGGGTGCGTAGTCTGCCCTAAAAATCATTGGATTAACAACTATAAATCGAATATCCGGGTCTTCTGCGCAAACCATCCATTCAAGCGGCGCAATAGATTCGTCCGGCTCAAGACGAAATTTGCGAATCCCGGGAAACCCCGGAAACCCGGATTCAAATAAAAAACTTCTGTTCGGATCCATGGTGGTAATATAGAAAATGCTTAATGAATATCCGGGTCAAACAAATACCATCTTAATTCGCCACCGTTTTTTGTGACCCCAACATACAACTGCGAGTCTATATCAGTAGCTCCATGCACGTCCGGGCTATCAGGCGAATCGCTTGAGCAAGCGAAAAAAGTCAAGGCTATAAGAGCAGAAAAAAAAATGTATATTATATACTATGAATAACAAAATATCACTCTTAGCAGCAAGCCTTGTACTTGCCATGGCTTTCACATTTTCTTGCTCATCAAATGACAGCAATAGTGGCAATAACAGCAGCATTTATTGCGTTATTGAAGAAACAAATGAATGTAATATGTCAAAATTTAATGCAACTCAATGTTCCGATATCGGCGGATATTTAGATACGGAATGCCCGGACGAATATAACAAAACCGGAGGTAGCCATACATCATCGTCTTCCAATAATAATACCAGTAGTTCCAGTTCTGAGACATTTCTCAATTGGGGCAGCGATAGCAATGGTACCCTTGAGGTAGTCAATACCTCAAACAGGGACATTGTGTTGTTTCTAGGCGAAAGACCTACAGATAGCGGCATTATAGGCGGAGTAAGAGCTGGGTCCACCAGAACAGTTGATATTTGCAAATACGTTGCTGACTGCGGTGTTGGCGGGTGGGTTATTGTACGTGGAATAACCAGAGATGTATATAACGACAACATACACGACTTGACAAGCGTAACTAAAATTGACTTCAGCGCAATGGTTACCTATAAATCCGATCAAAAATACCGCATTACAATTGATTATAACACAATTGGAGATTATGCAGTTAGGCTTGTAAACAATGGTCGATTAGGCATGGAGCTTCGCAAAGACAGTCCGGAAGGCGAGAAGGTAGCTTATTTGCCGGCTTTGCAGCAAAACCAACTATTCTATACCCAAACAACAAACGCAATGACATTGTTCCCATTCTACGTTCTCTACAACCGCACAACACAATCCGTTACCACACTGAAGGCCACCTCAATGTTTGAGTCTGTTCAGGTTAACCCACGCCTAGCCTCAGGCGACATTTTGACCTACTATTTCCCAAATGATCCAAGTGATTCATGGGATAAAATTATTGGAACTCTGAAATCTCCAGTTGCATATGTAACAGTAATGAGTAATGTAATGAATGTTAGTGCTTACTTTACAGCAGGTAACAATTGGCTATATTCACAGAGTGGCTATAATGACATTGGCCCAGGTGAACAGTTGGTCTTTGAAGTAGAAGCAGCCGAACCAACTGAATATGAAAAGAAAATAGAAAAAGACGGAAATGGAAACGATGTCGAAAAAGACGATTTAGATAAACCAATAGCAGGCGGTTTGCAAAGGAATTTGCAAGCAGTGCTTTATGGCGGAGCAATTCAAGTTCCTGTCCTTTTCTACAATGCAGACGGAACCCCCGTTGACAATGAACCACCCGTTATTTATAATGGTTACGATTACACAGTTAGCATTTACGGCAGCGGACAAGATGCTTCTGGCTATAAAGCAACTATAGTCAAAGGACGTAAACGCAATATTTCCGACATGCTTGAGAATTTGTGATATAGGTTTATTCCTCGGTTTGATAAGATAGAAAATCAAACATATTTTGTTTATTTACAACTTGAATTTCTTTTGATTTATAGCTTTCAACAAAAGAATATGCGCCTCTGGAGAATTTCTCCGAGTTATACTTAAATTCAAAAGGAGATAGCTCTCCGTTTATCTCTTCTATAAGGTCAATTTCGTTGCCGGAATGGGTCCGCCAAAAAAAGGAATTTGGTTTTAAATTGTGATACTCATTAAATTTTCTGCGCTCAGACATCAAATAATTTTCCCAAAGAGCACCAACATCTTTTCTATTTTCCAAAGACAAAAAATTATTTATGAGAGCATTCAATATTCCGTTATCGTGAAAATAATACTTGCACATTTTTTTAAT
>WQSZ01000102.1 GCA_009787645.1 Candidatus Fibrimonadales bacterium
TCCATCTGCGCAAGTATGGCATTGCCGGTTTCCTGTTTGCTGGTATTTGTATTTATAACCGATCCTTCTCCATCATCAACTTCAACAAAAGTGTAAACCTTATCATCTGAGCGGGCAAATTCTCCTACAAAATTTGCAATCAAAGATTCATTACCCAATATTCCCGCTACATCCACGCCTGCCCTGCCCGCAAAAACATTGGTTTTTTGCGGTAAAGAATCCAAAGTATTGATCAAAGACTTTTTATCAAAATCTCTTAATCGAAGACCCGTGGTGTCATACGTTTTGGAGGTGCTCTTATCGTCTGCGATAATCAAATAAGTTCCGCCAATCAGCAGATTTTTCTTAATAGGCAGCAGCTCAATGTTGCCGCCGAATAAAAATTTATCAAAGCGGCCCGCCTGCGTTGCTCCGGCAATACCCTCGTTGGGAAGCATATTGCCCATTGCGCCGCTCGCATCTAAATAACCGGCTCGGCGAAGCCGTGCACCCAACGCCTCAACGCGAAGCTCACCCAAAGTTTCTCCAAGTTGAGGACGGAACTGCAAATTGAAGCCCTGCAAATTTCTTTGATTGCCTTCTTGTAATGCCTCTTTTTGCGCCATTTCCCTTTTGCGCGCAAAAGCCACCGGTTCATACATAATATCAAAACCCGGCATATAAAGAGTTAATGGAGAATAAGACTGGCGGAAATCTCCAACAACCCAGTAAAAACTCTCGCCCCAATTGCCTTCTATATTCATCCACGGAACAGCTACAATTGTAGAAGCGGTAGCAAAATATTCCTGCATGCCTGCGCCTAAGCGCAATTTCAAATTGGCACTTATAACATCCCAAGGGCGGAATTTAAAATCCAAGTCCACCTGCACAAATTCTGCTATTTCATGGCTTGGCATTTTATTTGTGAAAGTTCCTTCAAATGAAAGGTTGGCTTGTTCATTAGAAATAGGATTAGGCTTTTCTTGAGGAGATTTAAAATGAGAGCTAAAAGACGCACTTCTAACAGTTCCCCCAATTTCAATTCCCTTGCGAGCATTAATATCCTCAACCCTGTTATCTATTTCCTGCTCAATATTGCCCGTTGCAAAAGCAAGAGAGCAAGAGGTAAAAAAGGCAAAAATCAGTTTTTTATTCATATCTCGCGCCTCGCTTTAAAACCAAACCTTTGTTTCGGCTTGAACATAGTGAACTTTCCAATCATTCTGCGGCAAAAACTCATCTTTATTAGTCATATATCTATAACGAAAATGCAATCCGGCCCGTGCGGCAAAATCCCAATCAAAGCCAAAGCCCAGTGATGTTTGCAAAATATTTATGGGAGAAAGCTGATACTCGTAAATGGCCCGCGGATATAAACCACCAGCACTACCACTATAAGTATTAGCAGAAAAACCTGATACAGTTTCCGCATAAGCTTTTTCTGCACGGAACATTTCAATGCCAAAAATTAAAATTGCATGCAAATTCGGAGTGACTGCGATAGCAGGCTCGGATTGCGCAAATAAATTCCACATAAGCATATCACTTGAATATTTATCAGTATAAGCAACCGGAACAAAAGAAGTTGAAACACCGGAAAGTGCAGTGTAGAGAGATAGCATTATGTTTCTATCGGTGTTAAACCAGTGCCCTATATCGTAGCCCATATCTAAAGCTATGCTGGAATTCCACTTCACATTCATAGGCATATTGCAAGCAGCAGCGTAAGATTCGGCTATTGCTGGTCTTGCAAAATTAAGTTGTGCGCAATAAAGCGCATCTTGAGAGCTTTCATAAGGAGTAAAAGAATCCCAAGTTTCTCCGTAGCCACTACGCAAGCCACCTCTCTGGTCGCTAAGTTTATAAGGAGAGTTTCCAGTACTCCCCGCAACTCTGTAAGCATAACGTCTTGTTGCATCACTGCTGGCGTAAGCGGAATCTGAATGGAAGTATGGCTTGTGCCTAGTCCAACTGGTTGAGGTTTCCCATAAATACCTTCCAGCTAGATTATATTTAAAACTTACTATATCTGCACCCTCTTCAACCTGCCTGTGAATACCGTATTGCACATCAAAACGCCCACGGTTAAATTCCGGCTCTAATTTAATGTTTGCGCCCATCATATTAGGCCCGTAGCGGAAAGTTCCTGCTCCAACATAAAATTGATCTTTGCGCCATGAAGAAACCCTATCAGGATTAGACATTGAATACGGAGAATAGAAATCTTTGGGCAAATAGATAGCTTCCAAAGTTATGGATTCCCAATGCTTGGACTGGGCTTTTAGATAAGCACCAAAAGCCGGAGTGGACTTTTTAGAGCTAGACTTGGTAGCATCATAGCAATCATAAGTGCGGAGAGTAAGATTGCAAGTACTGGTAGGACGGAAAACCGTGGTATCGTCCCAGCTAAGCGCCAAATCGAAAGACAAAAAGAATTGCGGGGTTAAATTACCTTTTAAATCCAGAGTAGCAACATGCAAATTCTCATATTTTAAACTGGAATCAGGATAACGAATAAACGGAGAAAGAGTAGTTTCATATATTTGCATAGGATCAAAAGTAGCACCCATATAATTTGCACCTACCACTAAACTGGCTTGCCCAAATTCAATTTTTTCCTTTGCAAAGCGCCCGGCTATCACAGTACCGCGAGTATCATAAGTTCCCACCATTGCAAGCTCGCTGTTATCTCTGGTGTTAAGACGCAAACCATCTCTGGTTCCAATATCTATACTAGCCGGTTGCGAAAGCATCAACTGCGCTTTTAAATCCCAAGGCAATGTATGCACATCCAGCAACATACCGCCAAAGGGGCGATTTGTCCAAAATGCTCTGCCACCTTCCTTCACCGGCTTAAAGCTCTTTTCCTTGTAATAAGTGCTGACAACTTTTTCTTCTTCGTAAAGCTCGTATTGAGAAGCAAAACGCGGACTGGTTTCACGCTCATATATGCTAAGCGGGCTCTGGGTGGTCCAAATAACTCCACCCATAAAGAGTGCCGCGCCGAATGCTCCGCCACGCATATCCAAGCCAACAAGCATATTTTCCGCTACGGAAGCTCCGTAAAAATCGGTAGAGGGATGGAATAACTGCACTCTCTCCCCAGTATTGCCAAAGTTTTCCCTATTGGGATTAAAAGCCTGCCTATTTGTGTAGTAACCGCCAAAATCAAACGGCAAATAAAGATTGGAGAACACGGTTAAATAAGAAGCCGGAGAAATTATAATAGAAGTGTTTAACGCAGAGTTTATAAAAGTACGCATTTTTTCATCACCTTGCAGCGAAGGAAGCTTGAGATATTCATAATGACCAAGCCTAACGGTAAAATCACCGGAAACCGCAACTGGGGAATCGTCTTTGCTTATTACCGTAGAAGCGGCGTATTCTCCAAGAGAATCCAGACGATCTTCTACATTTTGCGCCCATGCAATGGACACGAAAAGGAACAAACAGAAAAATTTTTCTCTCATTAAAGCCTCACAGAACGTTGCGGAACGGATAACCGGCAGGACCCTGATATTCTTCACCTACCTTTTTAATTACTATATCGTCAAGCCAAACTTTGAAATACTGATTTTCATCTTTGCGAACTTCTATTCTAAAACCCTTTACATTACTCCAAGAAAATGGCAGCATAACCTCTCTTTGATTTTTCGCATCCCAGTAAACGCCCGTTTCTCCGAATAATTTCAAAGGAATTGAAACTTTTTGCCATTCCGTTGTTATATCTCCAAAACTTTTGGAGCCTATTTTCACCTGCATGGATTCACCATTGCTCTTTACTCCATCGTCCACCAAAACATATTGGGCTATTTCGCCGCCTTTGTCTCCTTTAATCCAGAATTCCAAAACTCCCTCTTCCAAATAGGAAATCGCATTCGCAGAGCCGGCTATGCAAATAGCAACGCCGGAATAATCACTGGCAATAAGCTCTATTTCCATGGATAAATCGCCTTCCATCGCAAATCTGTCGGTCATTTTTGGTGGGGGATTTTCACGGGGATATTGATATGTGTAGCCACCACCTCTGGGTATGCCTTCACGCATTATTATAACAGCTACGTCTTGATCTACGCGAAACGGCTTAATGGTTTTCTTTTCAAACCGCTGGGAATCCCTGTCCCGATAGTTGCTAAATGCAGCTGAAGAAACAGCAAAAAGCAAAAACAGAACCGTTAAAAACACGGGAATAACTTTATATAGCGCAAAATTTTTGAAAAACATAAGAATAATATACATTTTTTTTCACGAAACAATGCAATTTATTTCACAATTCTCAAAATTTTTNCTTTTATACGGCTTTTTTTCAAAAAAAGACTTCAATTAACAATCCTTATTGTTTTTATTTGCGAGCCTTGCCTTAACCGCAGAATATAAACACCTTTTTGCAGATTGAGATGCTTAAGAGAAACCTCGCTTGAACCGGCATTTTGCCAGCCGTTGAGCAAAGTGCCCATATTTTTTCCGGAAAGCGCATAGACATCCAGTTTTGCATGCCCGCTTTGCGCAAAATTAATCTCTACCCTGCCCTGCCCTAAGGGCTTAACCCCAAAAGAGCCACTACCCGAAGGTTTGGCAATAATGGGAGTTTCATACTCCGGTATTTCTGTAGGCGGAGTGAAAGGGCCAAAGGGAGTTCCAGTGCCTGTTAAGGTTAAATTCAGCCTGCCTATCCCGGAAAGTTTTTCTCCGTCTGTAACAATGGCTAAAAGGTGAACCACTCCGGTTTGGCCCAAAGCAGGCGTATAGATATAGGTGGTATCGTTCCCTTTTACTAATGTTCCGGGATATTGATCGTGCTTATAAACAATCTCAAATTTTACATCGTCTCCATCTATGTCACTGCCGCTAAAATTATTACCCACAGTTATAGTTATAGGTTCCGTATTTGGCCTAGTTAAGTTTCTGTTAGAAATTGATGGAGCCATGTTTTGAAGCCTTAAAACAACGCTTGATGAATTGTTTCCAACAGATCCATTGCTTCTAACAGTGTAGTTGAGAGTTACGTCTTTAAACGCAACATCGCGCTGAGATTCATCCGGAGTGAAAATCACATCTTTATTGTTGTTAGAAAGAGCAATGCTTCCTATTCCATCCGGTGAAAGAGAGAGCGATCCCGGTACAAATTCAATTCCTATAGCATCACCCGTGGGATTGCGAACCAATAAATTATCTGTCACATTCAAGGTTCTGGGAGATCTGCGGCTAACGTTGAATGGATTTACTGCGGGCACAACAGGACGCCTGTCGGTTATGTTTATTATCGCCTTGCTCCGAACTGTAACGTTGTTTCTGGTCACCTCATAATTAAACCTGATTTGAGAACTTGTAGAACCTCTTTCCTCAGTTTTATATATTATGCTTTGTTTATCATTTGCAATTGAAAGTTCACCGAGTTCTATTGCGTCAATTTTCGTAATATCACCGGATAAACCAAGCGTGCTAGCATTTAAAACAATAGACTCACCGCATTTAACGTTTACAATAACATCTTTGCTTTTGGGATGAGTTGCCGGTATGTAATCTGCCCATTTCTTTTTGCCTGATCCAGTCATATAGTTTAAAAAATATCGCCCAGAGCCATTGGTCGCCGAAGTGCCCGTCAAGTCGCTAATTGAAAGGGCAGAAGTATTTGCACCCTTGTTAAACATAGAAGATAATTGAACATTATTTTTGTCGTTCTCCTTTAAAGCAGCACTCGCACTCCACATGCAATTGCTAATGTTATTATTGTCCATCCAATTTGTCCAAGTATCAGAAGCTACGGAATTCATGCTTCCATCGCCATCAGAACTAACCGCACCCCACTCTGTTCCAAACACCGCATAGCCAGCAGTTCTTGCAGCTGCTGCAGAAGTTCCAATCTCTCCGCTTTGCGCATGAGAATTTGCATAAAAATGAAAGGTAAAAGCCACATTGTCGCTTTCAGCTTTAGTCGCATTGTTATTGCTATAATTGCTGGCCTGCTCAGAAGGCTTTTGGCTATAAAAGTTGCTACCTATCAAAATGAGATTGTTGTTGCCAGTATTGCGAATTGCATTTCTAATAGTATTTGAGTAGCTTGTTATCTGCGATGCGCTTGCGGCAACAGGCTCGTTGTATATTTCCCATATTATATTAGGAACATTTTTGTATTCATTTGCCATATCTCTGAAAAAATTCGTTGCTAAACTAGTTTCATTGTGAGCATCGTGCGAATGCCAGTCAACAATTACGTATATATCGTTCAATATAGCCGCATCTATCACTCTCCTCATCAGATTTTTTTGATTTTCTGCATTAAAATAGTAACCGTGCGTTCCACCGGCATCGTTTATTTCCCCAGAATTTTGTCCCTGACTATTTTGCTTGTAATACCTTATACCCATTGCAGCGCGAATCACGCCTATCTGCATTTCGTCAACAAACCAGTCCACAACTTCCTTCCTGTAATAAGAAGATCCATCGCCATCGCTCCAAAACAAGCTCGGACCTTTCAACTGGACAACTGTAGAAGATGTCGTGGATGTTCCTCCGCAAATATTATTGCCGCAAACCTTTAATGCGCCAAAATGGCTAACAGGGCCCGCAAAGGCAACAGAGGAGAATAAAAGAGCGAATGTAATCGCTAAAAAGTTGTTTTTCATA
>WQSZ01000103.1 GCA_009787645.1 Candidatus Fibrimonadales bacterium
AAACAAGCATCTTGCCTTTCCTTTTTTACAAAATTCACTGTATTTAGCCTTGTATTTTTTACAAAAGCCATTAATTTTACCCACCCAACAGCCAGTCAATAGCATTAACGCATTCCACCCCGTTCTGGCTGTAATCATAAGTACTGTTTGTAATGAGAAGCTTTTTTTCAGGAATGCCCTTAAATGCGCTGAGTTCTCTTTGCAAGGTTTTGTCGGAATCTATTGCGTGGCAAACTTGAATGTATTCAACTTTATTGTTCTTTCTCGCCACAAAGTCTATTTCCGCATTTGCTGCAACTCCAACATTTATCTGAAAACCTCTTGCTATAAGCTCATTGGCAACAATATTTTCCAAACGGGCGGCCATACTCTCATTGAAATAGCTTCGCTTCAATTGAAGCAGCCCCATATCTGCTACGTAGTATTTTTCCAAAGTGGCAAACACATTTTTTCCTTTAATATCGTATCTGTTAACTTTGCTGAATAATTGAGACCTCACTATAAAGTCTATATGATTGTAAAGTGTTTCTGCCGACACATTTCTGCTCTGCGATTTCAAATATTTTGAAACAGCGTTTGCCGAAAAAATATTGCCGATATTGTCTAATAAAAACTGAATTATGCTATCTAACAAATTTAAATCTCTTATTTTTGCTCTTTGCACAATGTCTCGCAGAACCGTGGAATCAAAAACATCCTGCAAATATATTTGCATTTCATTTTCATCGGCAAAAACAAAACGGCCCGGCAAGCCTCCCCATTTGACATAATCTTCAAAGGCTGCTTTTTTATCGCTCTTTTTGGTGAGGGCAAGCGATTCCTTAAAGGTAAAAGGGGTGATTAAAAATTTCACATAGCGACCTGACAGATGCGTTGCAAGCTCCCCGGAAACAAGATGCGCATTTGAGCCTGTAATAAAAATACTTGCGTTTCCTTTTGCTCTAAACGAATTCACAACCAGTTCAAATCTGTCTATATTTTGAATTTCATCTAAAAATATGTAAAACTTGTCTTTGCTTTTCTTAATTTGTTTGCTTATGTATTTGTGCAAATCCTCCGCTGTTTTTATGTGCGAAAATTCAAACTGCTCAAAATTCATAAAAATTATTTGATTTTCCTTCACTCCGTTTTTTCTCAGCTCGTCTGCAATTTGCGTTAAAAAAATGGATTTCCCGGCACGGCGATTCCCGATTATCACCTTAATCAAGTCAAATACGTCGTAGAAAGGACGCACTTTTTTCAAAAAATCTTTGCGAATCAGCATAAAAACCTCCTTTTTTTCAAGGTATAGGAGTAAAAAATAGAAAATTTTCAGGACTTTTTCAAGGTATAGGTGTAAAAACCGTTGGTTTTAGGGTGGGAAAAATGACAAAAAGCGTCCCAAACAGAACGAACTTTTCTGTTGCAATATTACTATATTCTCATAAAATAATTTTTACAGGAGAAAGGTATGAAATACATATTCTTTTTATTTACATTGTTTGTTGCAATTTCGTTTGTCGGATGCGGTGAAGTTAATGGTGAACTAAGTACCGATGGTACAGGCTCGTCTTCCGGTATAAATGCATCTCAGGTAAAAAGCGTAGTAATAACAGGACTCTCTGCTTACAATGGAGAGTCCGGATTTGTTTTAGCAGCTTCTTTTGAAGGAGAAACGCTTAAAGAAACCTATGCAGGTGGAGCTGAAATAACAAACGGAAGAATTATAACAAATATCCTGGAATACAACAACGGTACTTTTGGAGACCCATGGGCTGGCAGCGGCGAATATCTTTTAATGCTAGGCATAGGCACACCTACAAAAAAGTTTCTGTACACAAACGGCATGGCTATTAATTGCTACGCATGGGCTGTCATGTATACGTACAATTTCATAAATCAGGTATCAACTGTGGATTTCAGCAAGTTTAAGGAATTTGACAGTTCTACATGTGAAGGCATGGATCTTTAACTTTTCTATATTGCTTTTATGACTCGTTTTCCAATTTTCCTCGCTTTATTCCTCCTTGTGCAAGTAGTTTTCGCAAACGAACTCGCAACTCCGGGTGCACTTTGGGCATCGTTTCAAGCCAATCCGGATGCATTCAGGGAAAAGCATAGGGGCACAAAAATAAATATTTCAGGAATTGTTGCCGATACTCATATCAGCATATACCTTACGCCGGTTGTGTCTCTGGTTGATAAAGTTGGCGAAGAACCCAAAGTTATCTGCGTGCTTCCAAACAGGTCAGATGCCTCCAAACTTTCAAACTATAAAAAAGGAGAGCTTGTGAAAATGACCGGGAATTTTTACGCAGCACGAGAAGAAAAAATTGTTATAAAACAATGCCAAGCCGAAGGGAAATAGACGAAGTTTTGCCATTCAACTGCCAAATATAAACGCCCGGAGAAAGTGCCGGGAGCTTTACAGAAGTTTGCCCCGGTGCCAAAACGCCTTGCCACACAACGCTTCCTTTAAGGTTCATCAATTTAAAATCGGATTGCTCTTGCAAGGCCTGAGAAAAATGCAAAACGCCAGCCTCAAACCTCACATTCATTTTTTTTGCAGAAGAATTTTCGGGAATAAGCACCGGAGTATTATCTAAGTATTCCGGTTTAGTTACTGATATGCGAAAATCATCGTAGCGAACATAAACATCTTTTGAAGGAGCCCAAGTTTGGTCACTGCCTCCATGGAAAGTTGATATATAAAACAAATCTATTCTCTGATCCTCAAAGTCCACAAGCCGCAGAGTATCCACTGATAGCGATAATTCATTGTCCAGCCAGGAACGCACAATGCCGTTTTTATGCCCAAGGCCGGCTCCGTCCGAATCTGAAACCGTATTGAGAACAATTTGAGTAGCTACATTATACCACACACCGGTTTGAAAAGTTTTTTGCGCTCCGGCGTAATCCCATTTCATATCATCGCCGTAGTTGATTGCCTGGTCTGCGAAATACATGTATTGCACTATGCTTCCGCCAGTGCGCCACATAATGCGCGCACTCCATCCGTCTCCTTGTTGCGGAGTATTGCCGCCCGTGTAGCACTGCCCTCCGCAAAGGCCCGGTAATTTGCCGCCCTTAACGAATTCAAAATCATCTTCAAATTTAACTTTATAACTCGCCCACATTTCTTTTGCAACTTCCGGCAACCTCCATTTAATTTGAATAGCGCATCCTTCGTAATTGGCTTGGTCATTAGTCCCAACGCATCCTGCCGGATACTTGGCCCTCAGCACCTTATTGCCGCCTTCATCTGCAATTTCGGCCCGTCCCTGATCCATTCCGTAATACCAATATCCTGTTTGACCCTGAGGCTGCGGAAAATCCTGCTTTGCCATCGCAGTTGTGTAAGGACCAGCCGGATGGTTTTCAAAATTTACCTTAAACGGCGCGCTAACTTGAGCTGCCAGTGGAAAAGCGAGCATTAGGATAAGAGCAATGGCCATAGTTATAAGATAGAAATTTACTATATTGCCACTTACCATGAAAGCTAAAATACTCATAAATACAGTGCTGCTATTTTGCGCATTGTGTCAGGCGGCATCGCAACTGCCTATGGCAGACTCGTTGGTACGGCTCTATAAGCTCGGAGTACTAAGCGCAATCACAGGCAATTCTAATGAGGCAATCAAAACGCTCAATGCCGTCAGCAGCGCAAGCCCGGCTCTCGCTCCGCTTGCCATGGAACAGTTAGGTGATATCGCCGCTAAGGATGGGGATTCTGCCCGAGCTATAGCCTCTTACAACCAAGCTGCCAATACAACAGGATTACCGCCACTATATAAACAGAGGCTCTTGGACAAGGTAAAGGTCATCAAAGGCGATACGCTGCCAATTGAGCAGCTGCCAAAACCGGAAAAGCCAAAGGCCACCGAACAGGACAAGCTGTGGCTAAATGCGTGGAACCTGGAAATGGCAAATAATTTCAAGCAGGCAATAGCAACCTACAAACTTGCCTATAACCTCCAAGGAAAACGCACTGAAGAGGCGCACTTTCGGCATGCGCTCTGCTACTACAAGATGAAAGCATACGACAGCACCATAGTCTATCTATCCGAGTTTAGAAATAAATTTCCGGGTTCAAGCTATTTATTGGCAGGGCTATTCTGGCAGGGCAAGGCCCACATTGCGGCAGGCAGAACTAAAGAAGCGCATAACATATGGAACGAAATAATACAGCTTGATCCTTTCGACTACCACGCACACCGTGCTATGCAACTGATGGGCACAACCGCCGCAACCGCACTGAACGCACCGCTGATACCAGAACATGCGGCACGTGCTTGGTTAGACTCAATACCGCCGGCATCCCCAAGAAAAAACTTATCAAAAGAAGACAACATTGCCTTGTTGCGTGGAGCTGCGTTGCTATCTGTGGAGCAACCGGACGTTGCGGCGTTCTTCCTTGACGAATACGAGCTTAACTATCCCGGCAACCTGTTATTGCAGTACGACATCGCCAGAGCATACGAAACAGCCGGCAGCAAAGCTAAGGCATTTAGGGTGGCACGGCGGCTGGCATGGCGCATTCCCACAAAGTACCGCAGTCATATCCCCATGCGGATACAGTCCATAATATATCCATCATATTACTCTTCAATTATCGGCAAATACGCAGAGCAATTCAAAGTTGATCCTTTGTTTGTAAGAGCAGTGATGCGGCAAGAGAGCATCTTTGACGCAAATATTGTTTCCCACGCCGGAGCCATCGGGCTTATGCAGGTAATGCCCGTCACAGGCAAAAATATCGCCGCAGAGCTGAAGGAGAAAAACTTTACAGCCGATTCCCTGTACAACCCCGAAATTGCTATCCGCTATGGTACGTCTTATTTGCAAAGGCGTTTGAAGCAATTCAACGATGATCTGGTGCTGACTCTAAGTGCCTACAACGCCGGTGCGCACAACGCAACCAAGTGGAACAACCAAAGAAAGGGCGCAGAATACGATATTTTTGTTGAGAACATAGGATTCTTGGAAACACGCTTGTATGTAAAAAAAGTTCTAGGAAATTACTGGACATATCAGCGACTTACGGCTATGCCAGGGTATGAGTAATTTTCTACCTTACACTCCATGAAAACACCAGAGTCTCATGCAGTAGAGCATAAAAGAGATTGGCAGGACGATTATTTGAAATGGGTTTGCGGTTTCGCAAATTCCAAAGGTGGAACTTTATTTTTAGGCATAGAAGACAATGGGAATGTTACTGGAGTAAAAGAATCTAAAAATCTTATGGCAGAGTTGCCAAATAAAATAAAAAATATTTTGGGGATTATTTCAGAAGTTAAACTTAAAAGCAGAAGCAAAAAAGATGTTATAGAAATAAAAGTCCCAGCATATACGGTTCCTATTTCTTTGCATGGTCGTTATTATATCCGTAGCGGAAGTTCAAACCATGAATTAATAGGGCACGCTTTAAATGATTTTTTATTGAAGAAATCTGGAAATTCTTGGGATGAAATTATAGAAAAGCGAGCTACATTTGCGGATATAGATAAGAATGCAGTGAATATTTATCTACGCTTGGCAGAAGAGTCCGGCAGGATACAAGAGAGAGGGTTATCGTTAAAGCAATTATTTGAAAAATTGCGTCTAACGGAAAAAGGAAAGCTAAAGCGTGCTGCGATAATTTTTTTTGGCAAAGATCCCGGCAAGTTTTATTCAGGGCTTTCTGTCCGTATCGGGAAATTTGGGATAAATGATATTGATTTGCAATTTCAAGAATCAGAAGAAGGAAACATAATTTACCTTTTAGATGCAATTCTAAAACAACTTAACAANAAATTTTTGATTCGTAAAGTTTCTTTTGATGGTTTGCACAGAGTAGAAACGCTGCCATGTCCTTTGCCTGCTCTTCGTGAGATTTTGCTGAATGCTTTGATACATCGTTCCTATTATGGAGTACATACGCAAATCAAGGTATATGATAATTATATAACATTTTGGAATTCAGGACTTTTGCCAGATGGATTAACATTAGATATGCTTAAAAAACAGCATTCTTCTGTTCCTCGCAATAAATTATTGGCAGATGTCGCTTTTAGAGGAGGTTACATTGATGCTTGGGGCAGAGGTATAAATAAAATTACGGAAGCGTGTAAAAGTTCAGGAATTGAAGATCCAAAATTTGAAGAACATCTTAATGGTTTTTTGCTGACATTAAAATTTACCCCCCAAGCTACCATGCAAGCTACCATGCAAGCTACCATGCAAGCTACCATGCAAGCTACCATGCAAGCTACCATGCAAGTAAAAAAGTTATTGGAAATATTTAAAGGTGAAATGAATCGAGCAGAAATACAAAGGAGCTTAAACTTGAGCAATAGAGACCATGTTAGATTGCATTATATTCAACCAGCCTTAGAACAAGGACTCATAGAACTCGTGTATCCCAACAATCCAAGTCATCCACAACAAAAATATCGGTTAACCGAAAAAGGCAAATCTGCAAGGAAAAAGTCTATATAACGTAAAAATTTTCTATATTAACTCCAATATGCAAAACCGCAACCCCATATTCCCCAACCGAGCCTCAGGTAGAGGCTCTTTGGCTTGCGTACATACGCATAGAAAA
>WQSZ01000104.1 GCA_009787645.1 Candidatus Fibrimonadales bacterium
GAGAAAATTCGCAACAGGCTGAGCAACATTCTTGATGTGATTCTTGCGGACAATGAGAAGGCGAGTTATTTGACTGCGGAAGGAAAGTACACAAGAAAGAATAAACCTGGACAATCGAGCCAGCGGTTTTTTATTGAGAATGTTATCTGATTTTCGAAAAACGCTCCATCGCTTCAACCACATTCTCCTTGCTGTTAAACGCAGTCACACGAAAGAAGCCCTCGCCGTTCGTTCCAAATCCTGCACCCGGCGTTCCCACAACGCCTGCTTTTTCCAACAAAAGATCAAAGAAATCCCAAGACTTCATTTCATTCGGGCATTTTAACCAGATGTATGGCGAATTTTCACCGCCAACAAACCAAATGCCCATCTTCTTCAATGTCTCCGCAATAACCTTGGCATTCTCAAGATAATAAGAAATGTTGGTTTTAATTTGCGCAAATCCTTCGTCTGAAAAAACTGCCTCCGCACCACGTTGCACAATGTACGGAACTCCGTTGAACTTCGTGGTTTGCCTGCGCAACCAAAGCTTGTTCAAAGCTCCAAGTTTGTGCGGAACAACTGTGTAACCACAACGTGTGCCCGTAAATCCCGCCGTTTTGGAAAGAGAGCAAAATTCAATAGCACATCTTTCCGCACCATCAATCTGATAAATGCTCGTTGGCAAAGTTTTATCTTGCACAAAAATTTCATAAGCGCTGTCAAAGAAAATTACGGAGTTATTCTCCAATGCGTAATCAACCCACAATTTGAGTTGCTCTTTGTTATAAGCCGAGCCGGTTGGATTATTTGGAGAGCACAAATAAATAATATCCGCTTTTATATTTTTATCAGGAAGCGGCAAAAAATTATTTTCTGCGTTGCCATTTATATAAATTATTTTTCTGCCAGCCATAATGTTTGTATCTGCGTAAACCGGATAAACAGGATCCGGAATCAACACGCTGTTATCCAGAGAAAAAATATCAAGAATATTTCCAAGATCGCTTTTTGCGCCATCGCTTACAAAAACTTCATCATCATTGAGTTTAACATTTTTTTTCGCATAATATCCGCATATCGCTTGCCTTAAAAAAGCATAACCCTGTTCTTCGCCATAACCTCGAAATGTGCCGGCATTGCCCATTTCAGCAACAGCCTGCTGCATGGCGTTTATCACCGCAGGAACAAGCGGCAAAGTAACATCGCCAATACCAAGGCGAATTATCTGCTTATCAGGATTTTTCGCCAAATGGTCTTTTACTTTTTTTGCTATCGCAGAAAACAGATAGCTATCTTTCAAGTTCAGAAAATTCTGATTTACATTCATAGCTCCACAACTCCTTCAAAAACTTTTACGCAACTGCCTGTCATAAAAACGGTTTCATCTGTATATTTAATCGTTAAAGTGCCGCCGGGAAGCTGCACTTTTATATCTTTATTTTTATCGCAATATCTTTTTAAAACAGAAGCAACCGCAGAAGCGCAAGCTCCGGTACCGCAAGCCTGTGTTTCTCCGCTGCCACGTTCCCACACACGCATTTTCAAAATGTTTCTGCCAATAACTTCAACAAACTCCGTATTAACGCCATTCGGAAAAATAGGGTTGTGCTCAAACAGCGGCCCAATTTTACGCAAATCTATCTCATCGGTATTTTTGCAGAAGGTCACCGCATGAGGGTTGCCCATAGAAACGCAGGTAATATCATATTTTTTGCCGCCAACAGCCACTGACGTTGCTGCTATATCGCAAGCAGGCCCCATATCCACCTTTGCCAGATTTTTTGACAGCATGGAAATTTTCTTCACGCCGCTTTTCGTTTCAATTCGCATATCCCGTTTTTTAACCATGCGATTATCGTAGAGATACTTGGCCACACAGCGTATAGCGTTGCCGCACATACCGCCTTCGCTGCCATCTATGTTGAACATTCGCATTCTGGCATCTGCAACCTTTGAACGCAAAATAAGCACAAGCCCGTCGCTGCCTATGCCCGTATGCCTGTCTGATAAGGACACAGCTAAAGATTTTGGCGATTTCACATCCAAATCAAAGCAATTGACATAGATATAATCATTGCCGCAACCATGCATTTTTGTAAATGGTAATTTCATATTGCGAAAAGTAAAATAGAAAACCTACAGCCCATCCAAAATCCTCAAATAACTCCCATACCTCGCCTCGGAAATAACTCCTTCCTCAATCCGCCGCAGCACTGCGCAATCAGGTTCGCTTTGGTGCTTGCAATCCTTGAACTTGCAGTCAAAAAAGTCATTCTCAAAAAAACCGGGAAAGCAGCGAGCGAGCTCGTCTGCCGTTAAATCCATAATGCCCAGCGCACGAATCCCCGGCGTATCTATAACAGCACCACCACAGGGCAAATCCAAATACGAAGAAGCAACTGTGGTGTGCCGCCCCTTGCCGTCTTTTTTTCTAACCTCGCTGACATTTTGCTCCGCACCGGGCACAAGCAAATTTATCAGCGAAGATTTTCCCACTCCGCTTTGTCCGCTAAAAACAGAAACTTTGTTGTGAAGCATTTTTTTCAATTCTTTTATGCCAGTGCTGTAGGGGCAACCACATAGGGTTGCCCCTACAGCACTTGTTAAAACCGTATTGTCTGCCAATTTTATGAATTCCTGAATTTCTTCCGGGATTTTTTGCATTAAATCGCATTTGTTCAACACCAGAATAAAAGGCAGATTGTTGAAATTTGCGGCTAGCAAAAATCTGTCTGCAAAGCCAAAATTAAACGGAGGATTTTCAAGGCTCATCACAATGGCAACTTGATCTATATTCGCAGCTTGCACCAAAATCTGATTCTCACGAGTGCGTGGGCCAGGTCTGCTCAAAATGCTTTTGCGTTGCTCCAAACCCAAGATAAAATTTTCGCTGCCGTTTTTGCCTACGCTTGCATAATCACCCACAGCCGGAAAAACTTTTTGCTCGCTTACGGATTTTGCTAGGTAAAACGCCTTTATCTCCTTGCCGCTTCGCAAGCGAAGCTGGCAACTTCGCCTATGTACGGAAAGCACAAGGGCTATTTCTGTTTTTTCAAATGGAATGCTTTCGTCTATCGGTTTTATTTTTTTTCTTTTGGCTTCCGGTTTGCATTCTCGGCTCCATCTTTCTTTTAATGGGCGCTCGTCTAAAATTCCGCTTTGCATTTGCTGCAGGGCATTGCCGCGTTTTTCACGCCATTGCCGGCGGTAAACCGTCATATTGCCTCTTTCATCTTTTTTATGTATTTGCCAACGGGGCAACCATGGTGAGTTACCCCCACGTTGGCAATTATTTTTACTATTGCGCTGCCTACAATTACGCCGTCTGCTATTTTTGATATTTTGGCGGCCTGTTCAGGCGTGTTTATTCCAAAGCCTACGGCTATCGGAACTTTTGCTGTTTTTCTCGCTATGTCTATAATGGATTTTAAATCTGTTTTTATTTCACTGCGTATTCCTGTCACTCCCAATGAAGATACCACATACAAATATCCTTCGGCTACTGCGGCGATTTTTTTTATTCTGTCTTCTGAGGTCGGTGCTACCAGAGGAATTAAGTCTATGCCATGCCTGTTTGGGATTTCTGACTGTTCTTCAAAAGGCAAGTCCGGGATAATTATTCCATCTACGCCGACTGCTTTGCATTTTTTGAAAAAGGCATCATAGCCATATTTGAAAACCGGATTTGCATAAGTTAAAAACACAAGCGGAACCTGCGTTTTTTTTCTTATGCGCTTTACCATGTCAAAAATTTTACTCACTGTGGTTCCGCTCGCCAAGGCTCGCAAATTTGCCGCTTGAATCACCGTGCCTTCTGCAATGGGATCGGAAAACGGAATGCCGAGTTCTATTATATCCGCACCGGATTGCTCCATTTCAAAAATAAGTTTTTCCGTTGTTTCCAAATTCGGATCGCCGGCTGTTATAAATGCTATAAACGCTTTGCCTTTTTTGAATGCATTTTGAATTCTACTCATGCAAATTCACTCCTCTATATCTTGCGATTGCCGCAACATCTTTATCGCCACGCCCGGAAAGGCAAACTATAATGTTATCTTTTTTAGGTAAATTATGCGCAATTTTCATAGCATAAGAAATTGCATGCGCACTTTCAATGGCCGGAATAATTCCCTCTGTGCGTGACAGATATTCAAAAGCGCAAACCGCTTCTTCGTCTGTGACCGGAACATATTCCGCTCTACCGATGTCGTGCAGGTAAGCGTGCTCCGGCCCAATACCCGGATAATCCAAGCCTGCGGAAATTGAATGCACAGGCGCAATCTGCCCGTCTTTGTTTTGGCAAAAATAAGATTTCATGCCGTGAAAAATTCCCAGCGACCCCTTTGCTATTGTTGCCGCATGCTTCTTTGTATTAACGCCAAGGCCAGCCGCTTCGCAACCGATCAGGCGCACAAATTTGTCTTTTAGAAAATGATAAAAAGTTCCTATCGCATTTGAACCGCCGCCAACACAAGCTATCACCGCTGCCGGCAACCTTCCCTCTTTTTCCATAATCTGCGCTCTAGCCTCACGGCTTATGATGCTCTGAAAATCTCTGACAATCATCGGAAAAGGATGTGGCCCCATAACCGAGCCCAGCGCATAATGCGTATCTGCAACTCTGGAAACCCATTCACGCATTGTTTCATTCACAGCGTCTTTTAGAGTTTGGGTGCCGCTCGTGACAACATTTACTTTTGCGCCCAAGAGCTTCATTCTATACACATTCAGCTTTTGCCGCTCCGTGTCTTCTTTGCCCATAAAAATTTCGCATTTCATATTCAGCAATGCGGCGGCTGTGGCACACGCTACGCCGTGCTGACCGGCACCGGTTTCTGCGATCACACGAGTTTTGCCCATTTTTTTTGCCAGCAAAACCTGCCCCAAAACATTGTTTATTTTGTGCGAACCTGTGTGATTTAAGTCTTCTCGTTTTAAATAAATTTTTGCCCCGTCCAAGTCACGGCTCATTTTTTCCGCATAGTAAAGCAAAGATGGCCTTCCGGCGTAGTTGTTCAAAAGATCTGTGAGTTCCGAGTTAAACATTTTGTCGTCTTTGTAATGCAAATACGCTTTTTCAAGATGCTTAATCTCGTTCATCAAAGTTTCAGGAATGTACTGACCGCCATGAATGCCAAATCTGCCGTTAAACATATATTACCAGTTTTCGCCCAAAAGCTCAAAATAGGCCTGTGGGTGCAAGCACGCCGGACACATTTTCGGAGCTTCATCGGCTTCGTGCAAGTAGCCGCAGTTCAAGCAACGCCAAATCACTTTGCCGTCTTTTTTGAATACTTTGCCTGCGCTTAAATTGTTGTATAAATCACGGTAGCGTTTTTCATGCTGTTTTTCAGCAATGGCTATGCGTTCAAAGCAAGCTGCAACGTCGTTGAAGCCTTCGTCTTTTGCAATTTGCGCAAATTTAGGATAAACCTCAACCCATTCTTCTTTTTCGCCGTCCGCTGCGGCTTTAAGGTTGTCTAGGGTTGTGGCTGTTGAGCCGGCAGGGTAAGTTGCTGTTATTTCAACGCCGCCGCCTTGCAAAAAGCTCCAAAAGCGTTTTGCATGTTCTTTTTCTTGGTTTGCCGTTTCTTCAAAAATAGAAGCTATTTGCACTAATCCTTCTTTTCTGGCAACACCAGCCCAAAAAGTATAGCGATTACGAGCCTGCGATTCCCCGGCAAACGCCGTGAGCAGATTTTTTTCAGTCTGCGTTCCTTTGATGTCTTTAGACATGTTTATTCCTCCGAAAAGTTGTAATATAGTAAACGCTGAAACAGAATGGCTATGTAACTTGGCATTTTGGTTAATATAGCATTTTCTATCTTAAATACAATGAAATCCTTCAAATGGCCACTGATTATTGCAATATCTGCGCTATGTCTTTCCGCACTCGTTGCATTACTGGTAATCTCAAGCAAAGATTCACAAGTACAAAATCCCATTGCACAGGAAGCCGTTGCTTTGGATTCTGTAGCTTTGGATTCCATTTTGCCGGTGGCTAAGTTGCCTGTCTTGAATATAGGTGGAAAACAAGACCCCGATGTCTATTTGCAGTCGTTTGACATTCAGGTGGAAGTTACCGGAAATATAGCCTCAACTCGCTACACAATGGTTTTCAAAAACAAAACCAACAAGCTTCTGGAAGGCGAGCTCACATTCCCATTGCCAGATGGTCGCTCCCTGACTCATTACGCTCTGGATATCAACGGGCGCATGCGTGATGCTGTGCCTGTGGAAAAAGCAAGGGCTACGCAGGTTTTTGAGGAGATTCAGCAACGGCAGGTTGACCCGGGTGTACTTGAGAGGGTGGAAGGCAACAATTTCCGCACACGTATTTATCCTATGCCGGCAAACGGAACACGCACAATTTCAATAGGCTACGAGGAGGAATTGCC
>WQSZ01000105.1 GCA_009787645.1 Candidatus Fibrimonadales bacterium
GCTTTTTGAAAAGGAATACAGGGTATTTTGCCAGTTGCGCAACACAGTTCACGAATGGCGAGCAGATTTGCAGATAATAGCAAATGCCATATCCGAGCTAGACTGCCTTTCTTCATTAACCCTTGCCGCTCGCAGATATGGGCTCACAAAACCCGTAGTGAACAATGCAGACAGAATAAAGATCGCAGGCGGAAGGCATCCCGTAATTTCCACGCAGCCAGACATTCAATTTATCCCAAACGAGATAGACATTTCAAACAGCGAAACCCGTTTTATGCTGATAACCGGCCCGAACATGGCAGGTAAATCAACATATTTGCGACAAACCGCCTTAATCACGTTGCTTGCGCAAATAGGCTCTTATGTTCCGGCAGACTTGGCAGAGATAGGCATTGTGGATAAAATTTTCACAAGAGTCGGCGCAAGCGACAGATTGGCAAGGGGCCTTTCAACCTTTATGCTTGAGATGACCGAGACTGCGAACATTTTGCAAAANGCCACGCCAAAGAGCTTGATTTTATTNGATGAAATAGGCAGAGGCACAAGCACATTTGATGGTCTTTCCATAGCGTGGGCCATAACGGAATTTTTGCACGAAACCCCGGAAAAAGCGGCAAAAACAATTTTCGCAACGCATTACCACGAGTTGACAAATCTGATAGAAGACCTTGAGCATGCCGCAAATTTTCAAATCGCCGTAAAAGAGAGCGCAGGCAAGCTTCTATTCCTGCGCAAAGTTTTGCCCGGAGCCTGTGATTCCAGTTATGGCATTCACGTTGCAGAGATGGCCGGAGTTCCGGACGACGTTGTTCGCCGTGCAAAGCGAATTCTTCTGCGTTTGGAAAAAGAAAAAATAGACCCAAGCGACGGCGCTCACAAGCCCAAAGCGGCGCAGCTCTCTTTCTTTGAGCCACCCCCCATGAGCGAAAACACCGAACTTTTGCTCAGGGAGTTAAAGGCCGCAAACCCCGATGACATGACCCCGATGCAGGCGTTGCAGCTTTTGGGAAAAATCAGGGAATATGTTTAAATTTCTTTTCATTACGCTGATTATTATCGGATGCGCATCTTCGCCGCCACCGTCTTTGCCACCGCCGCCTGCGCCTTCTCTGGGAGAATCTTTGGCTTCTGCCAAGTGCGCAAGCGATGAATTTCGAGGATTTGGCACAGGAACAAGCGAAGAAGAGGCTTTGAGCAACGCTCGTTCTGCGCTTGCCCGGCAAATACAATCCACGGTCAAGGTTTCGGAAAAATACACGCAAAACCAAAAGCTTTTTGACAACAATGAGCACTTGAGTTCGGAATATGTTGCAAAAACAACTGTTGAGTCTGTGTTGAGCAATGCCCACGATGCCCGTGAACTGCGCATTGAGCATAGAACAGGCGAAGTCGGGGCGGTTGTTTGCATGAGCCGTGCCGATGTTGCCAAAAGTTTTGCAGAACGCCAGCGGTTGGTAACAGATTCTTTGGAATTGGTTTCTCGCATATTGCCAAGCATAAAACATCCAAAGCAAAAAAACGAAGCTTGGCACAAAACGCAAGTTCTTTGGAGCGAGTTTGTTAGGCTTCAAGGCATTCTGGATGGCTTTGGCGCAGCAAATGCGGAATTGTTTGAATCCGTGAGCAAAGCTTATTCAAAAACAAGAGAAGATTATAAAAATTATTGCCAAACGCAAAAAGTTTATTGGAGTGATCAGGAAAATGAATATTCCAAAATTGTTTTCGCAAAAATATCAGAAAAAGTAGCTATGGAAAAATCCGCATGTTCCGCAGGATTGAATTTGCGTTTCACAGGCTTGGAAAAATGCGCCAATTCCTCTTTTGGCGTGGAATGTTCTTTTGAGCCTTCTTTGTCTGTGGAATCTTGCGCCGGAGAATCTTATTCATTGTTAAAATCGAAAGATGCAATCGCCGGCTATGATATGCACAATAAAAACAAGGCTAAAGAAAATTTAATCGCAAAACTGCAATCCGCAGCTTTTCTTGACGAATGGCTAAAAGAAATTAAAGAATGGACACCGCAATGCGTAGAGTGATGTTAAACAATACAATCATTGGCGTTTGCTTAATACTCGCATTTCAAGGCTGCGCACAGGCTCCTCATGGGTTTAAAGCCTCGCCGTCTAACGATAACGTTTCCACCCTGTTTGAGGGTATTCGCAAAAACGAAGCTCTCTTGCAGTATTTCTTTTCGCAAATGCCAAAAGGCGGTGACTTGCACAACCACCTGACAGGCTCGGCGTATGCCGAAACATATTTTAATATTGCATTGAGAGACAGCATGTTCTTGGATACTGTAACTTACGTGCTGTATCTGAAAAACGATGATCATAAACCCAGCACATCTATACAACTAAAGCCAGGCATTAATAATGAGCACGCATATCGCCTGAAAAGCATAGACAGTTGGTCCATTCGCAATTTCAATGCCTGCAGGCAAACGCTTCCCCCAGACGAATTCTTCTTTGCAACGTTTGGAATATTCGGCGCAGCCATAGGCGGCAACCTCGCAGAGCTTCTCATTGAGCTAAGGCTTCGCGCAGAACTTGAAAATGTGCAATATCTCGAAATCATGGCTGCAAGCCCCAAAGCTTATCAGAATCTTTTAAATGACTACAAGCAACAAAATGATAGCCTTATAGATCTCATCAAAAAAAGAGACTCATTGGGAATCATGAATGTTCTTAGCAATTTGTTTAGCGAATTTGAAAAAAGCGATTCTTTGAAGAAAAGCATAAGCACATACGTTAATTTCATAAACAATATAGACAGCATCAGTCGCGATTCTGCCAAATCGGTTATTTCTTACTACCAAGCATACGCAGGCCGCAACAACAAAAACCCTGTGATAGTATTTGCGCAGGCGTATATTGGATTCAAGAGCAGCGCAGACAGCAGCAGCAAATTAGTCGGAGTCAACATTATACAGCCGGAAAACGGCGATTACGCTCTGCGTGATTACTGGGGGCATATGCAAATGTTTGGCTACCTGAAAGATAAAATCCCTGGCGTTAAAACATCAATGCACGCAGGGGAACTGCGCTTGGGCTTGACTCCTCCCGAAGATTTGCAAAATCATGTTGACCAAGCTGTAACAATAGCCAAAGCCAATCGCATAGGGCACGGCGTGGACATAGCATTTGAAAAAAATGCCAAAGAAGTGCTGTCTAAAATGGCCAACATTGCCATAGAGATAAACCTTAGCAGCAATGAGTTCATACTCGGCGTTAAAGACAGCGAACACCCAATAATGCTTTACCGCAAAAGCGGAGTGCCAATTGTTCTTTCCACAGACGATGCCGGCATATTGCGCACCAATCTTACGCAGCAGTTTGTGATGGCAGCTTTAAGATATCCGGATTTGAAATATGAAGATTTCAGGCAATTTGTGCTTAACAGCATAGACTATTCCTTTATGCCAAGTTCTGAAAAAACCAATATGAAACAAAAGCTTAACGATCTTTTGCTAGATTTTGAAAAAAGAATTGCATCCGTTCTCTTCTCCTTCAATCCTTAATGCAGCGAATGCTGAGTAAACAGGTTTTTACATCGCTGCTCCAGTTAGCGTATTCAAAGCAGTAACCCATTACACGGTAATAGGCATATTTTGTATCATGCTCGGAGGCACTCCACCAATTGCCGTAGTAGCCGAGATCTGCGAACTCACCGGCAAGTTTGCCGCGACCGCTAGGCAAGGCGGCAAAACCGCATTTGTCTTCGCCGCCTCCATAGCAACTCCAGTCGTTCTTTGACTTTAGGTATTTGCCCGCTTTAGAACTGGCATAAGGGCTTTCTACGTTGTCTGAGGTACCATCGGCATAGCGATACAATTCATCCCATTCCTTGTTGCTTGGAATATGCCATCCTGCCGGACAAGCCCTCATTGCCGTTGCCCAACTGTATAATCTTCCATATTTTGCGCCGTTTTCCGGAACATTTTCGTAGAGCTTGCTTCCGCTTGCCTCATAGTTCAAATTCTCTGCCATCCAAATCTGTTCACCAATCTTTACGGTTTTGTATTTCTTGCCATCGCGAGAATCGGTTAATGTGCCGTGCGCTGCAATGTGTTTCATAATGATTTCCTTATCGTTAAAATGTTTTTGCCGCCTTCACGCCTGTATCCCACCGAATCCATGATGTTTTTCAATATATATATGCCAAGCCCACCGACTTCCCGCTTTTCCGCCGGCAGGGAAATGTCCGGGTCTTCTTTGGAAAGAGGATTATACGCCGTGCCGCAGTCTTCAAACTCTATCGTTATATCGTTATCTACCGAAACACGCACCGCAGCTCCGCCGGTTTCCGGATTATAGGCGTAATTGGCAATATTGGAAAATATCTCGTCAACGGCAATTCCTATCTGGTTCCGGATTTTTTCAGGGCAATCGCCAAGCCGTTCGCCTATAAAATTCTGAACCGCTTCCATATTCTCCACTTTCGCTTCTATAATAAGTTCATTCATTGCAGCACCGCCTTGATGACATTTGTTCCATCAGCATATTCATGATGTATTTCCTTTGCGTTGCCACGAACCATCATCGCAGACAAATTGTCTTCTGCGTTTTCCAGCGCATCGGAGTTTTCGCCCTTGTATAGTACCGACAATTCATAAGTGCCAAGCTTTTCCGAAAAGCTCAGGTTCAGCGAACATGCGTTGTACTTAGGCATGATTATGTTTATCACCAGCTCTTCTGCCAATAATTGCAGTTTATTAGCGGTCTTTTTATCAATTGCGTGGTTGAAACAGAAGTTCTCCACGCCGCCGAGCATCTCCACATAGTCAAAATCCCGGCTTGCAATCTCATAATGGAAAGAGCGGATATTGTAAATGAACGCCTGCGTTTTGGATTTTTTTGGGTTGCCGAAAATTTCCGCCGGAGTTCCCTCCTCGTATATGCCACCCTCGTCCATATATAATACTCTATTGGATACGTCGCGAGCAAAACTCATTTCGTGAGTTACCACAAGCATGGTCATGCCAGACTTGGCAAGGCTTCGCATAACAGCCATAACTTCGCTAACCATTGTAGGGTCAAGCGCACTGGTAGGTTCGTCAAACAGTATAACTTCCGGTGACATCGCCAAGCACCGTGCTATTGCAACACGCTGCTTTTGCCCACCGGAAAGCTGCTGTGGGTAAAATTTAGCTCTCTCTGCCAACCCTACCATTTTCAGCAATTCAAATGCTTTTTCATCTGCTTCCGCTTTAGATTTTTTCAGCAGCTTGACCGGCCCAGCCGTAAGGTTGCCCATAACATCCAAATGGCTGAATAGCCCAAAGCTCTGGAACACCATACCCATTCTGCGGCGGATTGCATCCAAATTCTTTTTTGTCAGTTTTTCGCCATCAAAAAATACTTCGCCTCCTGTAGGCGGGTCAAGAAAGTTAATAGCTCGCAAAAAAGTGCTCTTGCCTGTTCCCGACGGACCGATGATAGAAACAACTTCGCCTTTTTCTATGTTTGCGTTCACATTTTGCAGAATCACATTGTCTCCAAAACGCTTTTCAAGATTCTTAACCGATATTATGCTCATTGGTTGCCTCCATTGCTTTTCTTTATGGCAAGTTTGAATAACTGTATACTGATAGTGGTCACAAGCAAGTAAATCACCGCAATAACCAGCAACGGGAAATACGCATCATAAGTGCGGCTGCGGATAATGTCTCCTGCACGGGTCAAATCTTGAATGGCTATGTAGCCAACGATGGCAGTTGCCTTGACAAGTTCCACAAAAGCGTTGGTATAGCCAGGCAATGCACGGCGTACCGCCTGCGGCAATGTAACAGTCATGAACGCCTTAAACGCCGAAAATCCTATGCTCCGCGCAGCTTCAATTTCCACAGGGTCAATAGTGTCAATCGCGCCTTTCAGTATCTGCGCTATAATCGCGCCCATTATCATTGTGAAGGCTACAATTGCTACAAAAACATTGGATATGTTTGCGCTGCCGAATATTATGTAGTATGCTATCATCAGCAGCACCACCACGGGAGTGCCGTATATAAGACTGCAGTAGAGGTTTCCGAACCATTGGACAAATTTATTTTTGCGGGTTAAAACGAAACATACAAAGCCCCCGAATATCGTGCCGAAAAACTGTGCCGCAAACGAAATAATCATAGTAACGCCAAGGCCGTTCAATATCATCTTCCAGCGGTTATCCGTAATAAGGTTGCGCTCTATGCCTGTTTTAACCCATTCGGCAAAACCGCTTTTTGCCTGAGTGCCAAAATCCTGCGATTGCTTTAAAGTTATTATGCCTAGCAAATCATCGTAAATGGATTCGGAAAACAGCACGCTTTTTTTGCGCTCTTCG
>WQSZ01000106.1 GCA_009787645.1 Candidatus Fibrimonadales bacterium
TAAATCAAGCCATGAGTTTTTATTTAACCTGTGTCCTTCAAATATAAAACCCAGTTTTTCCAAAGCCTTGGCGCATTCCAAAAAATAATTCTCATCTTTATTGGTTTCGCAAGCCTCTATGAAAAGCACTTCATTCTTTTCAAAAACAGCTTTTGCGGTCTTTGCCAAAAATGCATTTCCCTTTAAAAACACCTTTTCGCTCTTATTTTCAGAAATCCTGAAATAGGCAGTTGCAATGCCCTCTGAAAAGCTCAAATACTCATCTATGCACTGCTGCGTTTTGATTGCGGTGTAATATAGAGTGAGTTTTTCCTCTGTTTTCGCCGATTTTCGCTCATTTTCTGCGATTTTATCGTTTTTCCCCTTTTGCGGCGGTAATTTGGGCGTAAAATTGGCGGGTATAACGCCAAATGAGTCTGGGGCGGCCAGCAGGGCCATTTTCCATAGCGGCAGTTTTTCTGAATCCATACAAGATCTCCTATTTATTACTTAGACGCATTTTAAAAGATTTTTTTTGAAAAAAATGCAAATCTGTCAACAGATGTTTACATTTTTAAGCAGATTTTTCAATTATTGGTTAAAATTTCTATATTTTGGCGTGAAATGAGCAAATCTGTTAGTATAAAACTTTTTGAGGATCGCAATGTTCGTACGCTTTGGGACGAAGAAGCGGAAAAGTGGTATTTTTCCGTTCACGATGTAATTGCAATTCTGACAAGTCAACCTGATTATGAGAAGGTTAGAAATTATTGGAAATGGCTTCGGAATAAGCTAAAACAAGAGGGTAGTGAAGTGGGTAGTAACACTACCCAGTTGAAAATGCTTGCTCCCGATGGAAAAATGCGTGAAACTGATGTCGCTGATACGGAACAAGTATTGCGTTTAGTCCAAACAATTCCCAGCCCAAAAGCCGAGCCATTTAGAATCTGGCTTGCCCGTGTCGGCTCTGAGCGGCTTGATGAAATTGCCGATCCGGAAATTGCCATAAATCGTGCTTTGGAAACTTACGCCAAAAAAGGCTACTCTTTAGACTGGATAAACCAACGGCTGAAAACTATTGAGGTTCGTAAGCTTATGACTGATGAGTGGGATAAGGGGGGAATTAAAAAAGGGCAAGAATACGCAATTTTGACCGATGAAATTTATAAGGGTTGGTCGGGAATGAACACACGCTCTTACAAGCATTTGAAGGGTTTGAAAAAAGAGAATTTGCGTGACAATATGACTAACCTTGAGTTAATATTGAATATGCTTGCGGAAGCTTCAACTACAGAAATTTCAAGAAAAGAAAATCCAAAAGGATTGTCCGCAAATATAAAAGTTGCTCGTGAGGGAGCGAGCGTTGCTGGGGATGCCCGGCGCAAGATAGAGGCAAAAATAGGCGAATCGGTAATTTCAAAGCATAACGCAAAAGAGTTGAAAAAGATAGCTAAAGCTTAGATATTTGAATCTTTTTCTTAAAAAAGTGCATTTCACGAAGAAAGCCTACTTTTAAAGATTGCTCTTTGCATTTTTCTATATTCCCTAGCATGGATACCTTTGATATATTTTTCCCGATTTTCATACTCGTGCTGCTGGCTGTGGCTGTTCCTTTTGGGATGATGTTTGCCAATTGGGTGCTTTCACCCCAGACTCAGATTAAAAATGCGATTAAAACAGATGCCTACGAATGCGGGCTTTCAAATGTGATAGGAACCGCCTCGGAAAGGTTCCCTATAAAGTATTATATCGTGGCCATGCTCTTCTTGGTCTTTGATCTGGAAGTTGCCTTCCTTTACCCTCTGGCTATTGAATTTATGAACGGCGGATGGGAATTGTTCGTCATGCTGATGGTGTTCCTGCTGATACTGGAAGTCGGCTACCTTTACATTGTGCGTAAAGGCGTTTTGGACTGGTCAAAAATCAGCGATAGAATTGAATAGCTATTTACTTGCCCGACAAAACCCAATCCACTCGTCCCCAAGGTTCGGTTTGAGCACGTCCACGCAAGTAAAAGATCTCGCCCATTGTGCTTTTGATCAACTGCCTCTCAAGAAAACCGTCTGCATTTGACAGTATGCTGTATTTTTCATGAGGTTTCGCATCAAATTTCAGCGGAGCCAACTCTTCATCTCTCCATGTTATTGTCAGGTTTCCGGGGAATTTTTTTGGATTGTATGTGCTTGTGCCTTCTAACATTTGTGCCGGTAAAACAGGAGTTCCCTTGGAAATAGCATAACCGAATATTTCACCTTTTGGGCTTATGTTTATGCGGCCTGCAATTCTGTCTTTGTTTGGGCCTGTGAAAAGCAGAGACCTGGCTACCATGTTTGTTGCCGCGTCTGTTAGCCAGGAATGATCCATATATCCATAGCCTTTTACGGTTATTGTATCGTTGTTTATGCCAATGCGTCCTTCAACACGCCCATAAGGTATATGTACGTAAAGTCCGTATTTTTGGCTGCTTACATTGAAAACTCCGTCTTCATGAACTTTCGCCGGATCTGCGCTTGTGAATTTCAAGTCCAAAAAGAATTTTCCGTTTTTATCTGCCGTAAAAAGAACACGGTGATCTTTGCCCGGCAAATTTTCCATTAAATATTCGTCTTTAATGTTTATAATATTTTTACTTTTATCTTCCTTAAATCTTTCCGTTGGGTATTGTCGCCCGACGCTTGCGCTTTTCCCCTTGAAATTCCAAATAGAAAACTGTGTTCCTATTTTTTGCCCGCTACCGGGAACATTCATCCAGGTATAACTGACATAAGCTTTTGCTCCGTTGTCCAGAACAAAAACATAGTCCCATGATTCGCTGTAGTTTTTAGCACCACCTTGTGGATGCCTGAAGAAGTCGTTTGCAAAAGCAAAAGTTGACAGAAGTAATATTAAAAATAAATGCATGAATATAATGTAGAAATTTCTATTTTTGAAATATGCTCAAATTTTATCTGATTTTTGCCGTTTTTGCGCTGATTTCCTGCGGGGAAACAAAGAGTGAAAAAGCCGTTATAGAAAGCGCGGTTGATTCTTATGGAGCTATTATAGAAAATGCCAAGGATACCGAAGCTGTTCTGCAAAAAAAGGCGGATTCAATCGCTCGCCAGGCAGAATCGCTGGGAATACCTCGCTAACCTATAATAGTCCCGGTATTGGCACTGCCTGCAATCTGTTTTTTGAATGCATCTGAGCCTTCCCATCCCACTATGTGTATGGATTTCAAGCCTCTAGCTATGGATTCCAAAGCTCCCTGGACTTTGGGTATCATTCCGCCGGAAATTACGCCGCTTTGAATTAAATTGTTTGCCAACTCTTTGTTCAAACTCGGAATTACATTTTTGTTTTCGTCTAAAACTCCGCTGATATCGCTTATCAAAACAAAGCAGTCGGCTTTCAAGGCTATTGCTATTTCAGAGGCGGCGGTATCTGCATTCACATTCCATGCATTTCCGTTTCCGTAAGATACGGGAGAAATAACCGGGGTTATATTTGCGGCAAACAATGCTTCAAGGATTTGCGTGTTCACCTTGACAATGTCTCCAACTGCGCCCAAATCGCCTTTGCCGAGCAAGGGTTCAGCTTCCAGCAATTTTGCGTCAACGCCGGAAATCCCTGCTACGGTAGCATGGTTTGCAAGCAACATTCTGACAAGTTTTTTATTGACCCTGCCACTGAGGGTCATTTCTACCATATCCATTGTGGCAGGAGTTGTAACCCTAAGCCCGTTTATGAATTTAGGTTCTTCGTTTAGCAAAGCTAAATTCGCATTTATATCTTTGCCACCGCCATGAACAATGGCCATGCGAAAATCTTTGGATATTTCTGCCGCTGCAACGGCAAAGTCCAGCAACTTAGCCTCATCAACAGCAAGCGATCCGCCTATTTTGATTACAATAGTTTTCATAAGCAGAATTTAGAAACTCATTGAAAAGCCAACTCCGGCCAGCAATACCGAAAGCCCGATCAAACCAATGCCTACTCCCGTTTTAAAGTCACCGTCTTCAACAGCCTTGTGGTTTTCATTCACTTTTGCCTTGAAATTTGGCCCTTGAGCCCAAGGTTGGTCCAGCTCGTTTTTCAGCGTTCTAGCTTTTTTATAATCATCCTGTCCAAGAACACAGAGTATAATACCCATAGTAAGAGGGCCGGCACTGCCGCCTAAGAGTCCAAGCCCGAAATTTCTTTTGGCACGGCTTTTTACAAACAGATCCTGCTCGTAAATTCTTTGCGGGTCTGTGATGGGCGTAAGTTCCACAAATTGAATTTGCTTTTCCAAAGCATCTATTTTTACTGTTATCAAAGTATCGTTGTAGCCCTTGTGGAATATTCTTACTTGCGTTTCGCCGGGTAAACCTTGCATCTTGTAGGGAATTTTGCCTATGGGTTTTGAACTAACGCTTAATATGTCTGTGTTAAATACAAGAGCTTTATCTGGATTTGTGCGAACCTCCGTTCTCGCATAAGAACGTTTTAATTCTAAAAAAACTCTTGCGGTATCGCCTCCGAGTTTTATGGCTCTTTTTTCAGCCCACAGATGATCGCCCGAGTGCCAGTAGGCGGCTATTTGCGCAGTGGCTCCGCTATCTGAAAATACGCATGGAGAGTGGCAAACTGCGTTTCCGTTTAGCATTACAACTGCATGCTCAGGGTTTGTTTCAACGCTTATATATGAGTTTCTGCTTCCCGTATATTCAATATCAGAATTTTTTCCTGTGATTCCGGATAGCATCTTCAGGATAATTCCACTTTTAAGCACTTCGTCCCAGGCTAGCGGCACAGTACTTTGTATTTCCGTTTGCGGACTTGAATTTCCGGCAAGCCAGTCTATGCGAAGCCTTATGTTGATTGAGTCTTTGCCGTTTGCTCGTAAGCGACCTCTGAACATTCCTCCGGCTCCGGATGCTCTAGCCGCAGAGATTACGCATTCTATGTTTTCGCAGTTGGCAAAATGCCCATGCTCTATTTTCTTCGGTTCTAAAGCTGCTTCTTTTAGAAGCTGCATAACAGAGTTTTCCCACAAAATTGAAATATTGCTATCTACATCAGATTCCAAGGGCAACATTAAAAGTGGTGCTGCGCTTGCGCCCGTGAAGGTAATTAAAAATAATAGTGCTATGGGCATGGCTCACCTTCTTCGCTTATTTCGGTTTGGAATTTAAATCTGTTTGCTGCGGTTACTTTAACTCTCCAATTATTGGTCATGGAAGGAGTTGGTTTCCAGAAGTTTGTGTCCGGTGTTGCGGTTCTATTCTTGCCGTCTTCAGTATATAAAAGACTGTAAGTTAATTTCTCGCCATCCTTGTCGTAGCAATCCCATTTAAAAGTTTTTGTGGCACATTCAAGCTCAATGCTGTTGCACACCGGCGTATTTGCAACGGTTATGGTCACTGTGTCAGTGCTTAAAGTGTCGTCTAAATAATCCACTATATAAAATGCGGCGTTGTAAACTCCGCTTTCAGTAAAGGTAATGTCAAGCGGCCTAGTGTCATGTTTAGTGGAGTTCAGAATCCAGTACCATCTTTTTGCATACGCAATTGAAGGCTTTATTTCAACTTTGAATTCTACCAAATTTCCTACCAAAATCGTATCGGATTGTGTTAGAATCTTCAAGGATATTGGCTCAGTTCCTCTGTTGTAAGTCAAACTGTCGGAGCAGGAGGCCATAAAAAGGAATAACAGTATTATGAGAAGCATTCATATAAATGTAGAAAAAGTCTGAACCGGAATTCGCAGAAGCCGTTGCTGGGGGCTGTTGGTTGCTTTGGATGTCATTTACTATATTCGTTCATACAATGAAAACAAGGACAAGAAGGCTGCGCATTAGCGATGCCTTGCGGCGTATGACAAGGGAGACAAGAGTTTCCTGCGACTCGCTTATATACCCGCTTTTCATAAGGGCAGGCAATGGCATTGAAGAAGAATTGCCGTCTCTTCCCAAGCAAATTCGCTACAGCCCCGACACCGCCGCAAAAGGCATAGATGCGGCTTTACGTGCTGGCGTGCACTCATTCCTGCTTTTTGGCATACCGGAAACAAAAGATGATAATGGCAGCGGTGCTTATGCGGAAAACGGCGTGATTCAACTGGCGCTTAGGAACATTAAAAATACTTTCGGTGACGATGTTTTCCTCATCACGGATGTATGCTTGTGCGAATACACAACACACGGGCATTGCGGGTTGATTCACGATGGCAAAATTGACAACGATGCAACACT
>WQSZ01000107.1 GCA_009787645.1 Candidatus Fibrimonadales bacterium
AGACGCATTTTAAAAGATTTTTTTTGAAAAAAATGCATAAAAAAATTCATTTTCGTCAAAAATGTCGTTTTTGTGTGATATTCGTCACATTCAATGATGCTCCCTCAACCCCACGCTGACCCGTGAGGGCAGCCCCATTCAAGAACCGCAAACAAAAGCCTGATACACCCCTTGACAGAGCCAAAATAATTTGCTATATTTTAATACATAGTAAATGGGTATGTATTATTGTGAGAAGGAATGAGAAATGAAAATATCATCAAGAGGCAGATATGCGCTACTAACTTTGCTCGATTTGGCTGAGCATAAAAGCCATGGGTTTATTTCTCTTAAGGAAATCGCTCAGAGGCAAAACATATCAAAGTTATATTTGGAGCAGTTGGTTTCATTGTTGAGCATGTCAAGTATTCTGCATGCAAATCGTGGGAAGCAAGGCGGATATATGCTCGCAAAAGAACCTTCGCAATGCACTGTGGGCCAGATTCTGCGCCTTACCGAAGGCAGTTTTATGCCGGTTTCTTGCCTTGAAGATGAGGTGAATAAGTGCGTGCATGCGGAGTTCTGCAAAACTTTGCCGCTGTGGACAGGGCTTGGCAAAGTTATAAACGATTATCTTAACAACATCACTTTACAGGATATTTTGGATCAGAATCAGAGTGGCGGCAATTATGTGATTTAGAGACATTTAACACATAATAAATAAATATGTTTTTACTATAGGAGTGCGAAATATGACTTGCAATAAAAATTCAAATTACGATTTGCAAAGCGGCATTGTTTTTGTTATGGCAGATTTAATAGAAAGCCGGGACAAGGTAACGGGTATCTGCAAGGGTTGAAAGGCGAAGAAATTCCTTTGCAAGGGCGTATAATGGCAATTGCAGATGTGTATGATGCGCTTGTGGCTGAACGTCCATACAAACACGGGTAAACCGTCCTGGAAAAAAAGTATTCTAAGTTAAGCGACAATAACCTACTAAGGAGCAATATTATGGCCGATGCAAAGGATCGTCGCATATACACCAAAGAATTCAAGCAGGATGCCTTGAATTTATCAAGAACCCCCGGCTACACGGCAGCTCTTGCCGCCAAAAAGCTTGGCATAGCCGAGAAAAACATATATCGTTGGCGCAAAGAGCAGGAGTCGAAAGGCGCCCTTGCTTTCCCCGGGAATGGGAAAGAAGCCCCGGCAAGTGTCATTCGGCAGCGAAAAGCAAGTTTTACGTATACCGGTTAGATAATAGAACAAAAATCCGAGTGTGCCTTTTCCCACTGAGGGTACAACTCGGCAATCCTATCTTTCGCCGCTACCATTTCTTTGGATATTTCAGCGATTTTAAGCCCATCACCGCATTCGGCGGCGGTTATCATGTCTTGTTCACATTTTGTGATAAAACCTTCATTTTTCTGAATTTCATTTTCCAGTTGCTGAATTTTTTGCTGCAATGGGCGTGTGGCTTGGGATTTTTGCCGAATTTGCTCGGCTCGGTTGTGGCGTGAATCTTGACGGGCAACCGTATCGGGGTTACCACGGCGAGTTGCCCCTATAGTGCCGGATTCCGATATCCACCCCACACGGTCTAAAAAATCCTGATATGTGCCATCGAAAAAACTGGCACGGCCTCTGTCGAAAATTATCAGCCGCTTGGCGAATGCATGCAGAATTTCTTCATCGTGGCTCACCAAAATCGCTGCGCCTTTGAATTCGTCAAGAGCTTCAATTAAACTGTCAACGCTGTCCATGTCAAGGTGATTTGTAGGTTCGTCGAGCAAAAGCAGGTTGCATGGTTTGCCAAGTATTTTTGCGAGCAAAACTCTGGAACGTTCTCCGCCGGAAAGGACTTGTATTTTTTTTAATGCGTTGTCGCCTTCAAACATCATTACGCCTGCGAGCGTGCGTGCTTTGCCACGTGTTCGGTCTGCCAGGGAGCTTTGGATTTCTTCTTCAACGGTTTTTTGCACGTCCAGGCGGTTTACATTTGTTTGCCCAAAGTAGTTTATCACTGTGCTGTTGTGAGTTTCAATGCTTCCGTTGTTTGGTTTTAGCTCGTTTGCGAGCAAGTTCAAAAGGGTGGTTTTGCCTTTTCCGTTTGGGCCTATTATCGCAAGGCGGTCTCCTTTGAACAGTTCAAAGCTTAAATCTTCTATCAGCGGCACATCGTAGCCAAAGCTAAGATGCTCAACTTTTAACATTCTCTTTGCCGGAAAATTTGTCTCTGTGAATTCAAAATCCAGTGTTTTTATTTTATCCAAATTCGCTAAAGGTTCGTGGCGTTCCAGAGCCTTCACCTTGCTTTGCACCGCTTTTGCCTTGGAAGCTTTATATCTGAATCGCTCTATGAATTTTTGCAGATGCTCACGTTTTGCGGCATCGTTTTCTATGGTTCTCAGATACACTTCTTCGTCTGCTAAAATTGAGTCTTGCAATTTTTCAACGCTTCCTTGAATTTTTCGCATTTTTTTTCTGTGAATGCCCAGAGTGTGTGTGCAAACGCTGTCCATAAACCTGCGGTCGTGTGTGATGAGCATCAGTTCGCCCTGCCAATTTCGCAAAAATTTTTGCAGCCATCTTACAGAGACTATGTCCAGATAGTTCGTAGGTTCATCGAGTAAAATCAGGTTAGGTTCTTCTGCCAATGCCTTTGCCAAATTGAGGCGAATTTGATACCCGCCGGAGAGCATGGCAGGAGATTTTTTTTCAATCATTTCCTTGTCAAAGCCAAGCCCGCTCAAAATAGCTTCTACCTTGTAGCTTTCAATCCATCCGTCTTCGTTTGGTTTTAGCACGGAGCAGGCTTCGTCAAAAACGGTGGCATGGGTGAAATGCAGGTGTTGCGACAGGTAGCCTATGGAATAATTTTTCGGAATATTTACGCAGCCGCTGTCATAGCCTTCCATGTTGAGTATAATTTTGAAAAGTGTGGATTTTCCACTGCCGTTTCTTCCCACAAGTCCAATGCGTTCACCTTTGCCGACTTGAAAGCCGGCATCGCTGAATAATGTTTGGAGTCCAAAGCTTTTTTTTAAATTCTGTACTTGGATCATTTAACAATAAATCTTACGTGTTGTGTTTTTACTCCGTGAACTTTGGCGAAATACATTCCGCTTGGCAGAGAGATGTTTACGGTTTGTGAGCCGGAAACATTAAAGCTGGCTTGTTTTTTTCCTTTTAGATTGTAAACAACAATCGTTGCCGGCACACTGGCTTCTACAAGCAAAGCTTTGCCGCTTGGGCGTATGGAAAATTGCGTTAGCGGAGCTTTGTTGACAATGATTCGTACAGGTTCTTCGCATGGCGTTTCATCGTACCAATAGCCTTCATCTAAGTTGTCATCGAGATAAGGTTGCGATCCACTCCAAACCCATTCTGAAGAACAAGTATTTCCATCCACTTCGTTTCTTGTGTGGCAAACATAGCATTTACCGATGTATTTCTCATTGCTTCCGGGATATTTAAAGCAAGTGTTATAAGGCTCTGTAGGCACCGGAGAAGCAGGAAGCGTTATGCAATTTTTGCTCACTGTCTCTGTACTGCTGGAAGAGCCACCATCCGAAGAGCTTGATCCACCGCCGCCACTGCTTAGTCTAAGGTTAGCGTATCTATAATCTATAGAGCCTGCACCTCCACCGGCTTCAGCAAGAAGCTTTGCTTCGTATAAGGTTCCTGCCATGGGCAAACCGGCTTCTTCCCACTTTTTGAAATGTTCGGTAACAGAGATAGTTCCGCATTGGCGAATTGTTTGGCGTACGCTAAAATATTGATCAAAAGTATCATTGTCAGAATCTATTGAATATGCATTTGTTCTTGTATGTTTATAAATCTTGTAAGTTCCTCCGTCCATCGTATAATCTTTACCGGATAAATAGCTTCCCGCTCCTATTTGGTCAGCACCAACAGGTTGAGTGTCTAATTGCCATTGATTTCCAAACCAGTCATCAACAATATAATATTCCACTGTGCTGGTAGTACTTGTTTTGCGAACCCAGCCGTAAATTCCTATATAAGAATAATCTCCAGCAACCGAACTGGAACCCTGTACATGAGCAGTTCTTGTGTAATTATAATCTGCGAATATATCTTCGTAATCGTTGTATGATTTGCCGGATACATCCCATTTATAGCCTACACGTGCCAAAAAATCACATCTGCTGCCTTGAGTCCAGTTAGCTTTAAATGCTGCTCCGCCACCTTGGCTCGCTCCATAATAAGTCATATTATTTGTACCGGTACATTCATCTTTGGCATGCCAAACTTCATAACTATAATTTGTGCCTGATATAGTACCGATTCTCTGAGGAGTGCTTGAACCTGTTACCGAAACGGTTGTTCCACCGGTAAGCTGTGTATTTTGGTTACACGGATTAACTGCTTGCGCAAAGAGCGGCAATGAGCCAACGGTTACAAGGCTTAGAACTTTTACGAGCGACTTCATAATCAATCTTCGTCTGTTGATAAGCCGAGTTTATTTTTGAGCTCAAAAATTTCTCTGGCCATCTTATGGTTTTCTTCTGTTAAATTAACAGCGTCCTTCTGAGCATCTTTCAACTCATCAGCCCTTACAGGTGCAGCTCTGCCGCTACGTCCACCACCACCGCCTTCGTCGTCGTGGTCATCATAAGAAGCACTGCTTTTGGAGCCTCCACAGGCAGCTAAGAACAAAAGCGCAGAAGCGCAAACCAATACATTTAAACGTTTGAACATAACTAAAACTCCGTTTATAATTTATAATATAGAAAATCAGAAAGTGCCGTGAATAAGCAAAAATACTATTGCGCCGGAAACATAGCCAAAAAAGGCCAGAGGCGTTATTCTTTTGAGATACCAGCCAAACGTGAGGTTTTTATCTATGCCCATAGCCGCAATCCCGGCTGCGGAACCTATAACCAGCAGGTTGCCGCCGGTTCCTGCGCAATAAGAGGCAAAACCCCAAAACAAGCCGTCTTGCCTGAAAATCTCAGAAGTCGCCTCTATGGGATACATTTTCATTATTGCGCCTACAAGCGGAACATTATCAACAATCGCACTGAAAATGCCAATAGCAATGGTTATCAAATAAGTATCGCTAATGTGATCGCTGAGGAACGTTGCCATAGCCCCTAGCTGGCCCGTTGCGCTCAAACAGCCAACAGCGAGCAAAATTCCGGCAAAAAACAAAATGCTTGCCAAATCTACTTTTTTCAGAATATGATAAAGGTTCAAACGAGGAACATTCTGATGCGGATGCCTGCGCCTTAAAAATTCAACTAAAAGCCACAGAACTCCCAACACAAAAAGCATGGCTAAGTATGGCGGAACATGGAAAAATGTTTTAACAACCGGCACCATCAAAAACCCGCATATTCCGCAGATAAAAAGCAAATTCCTTTCAAAATCAGTGGGCTTGTTAGCTTCCACTATTTCCGGCTCGGGCTCAGGGCGAATTTTGCCTTTGATAACAAAACTCAAGATTATCAGCGGCACTAAATTGCAGGCAAGGCTCGGCAAAAATGCGGCCTTTATAATGCCAAGCGCAGATATTTGCCCTCCCATCCAAAGCATGGTTGTTGTCACGTCTCCAATGGGGCTCCACGCTCCACCGACATTTGCCGCAATTATTATTAATCCTGCAAAAAAGAGCCTCTCCTTTGTGTTGCCCACAAGCTTGCGGCAAAGAGTCATCATAACTATGGCGGTGGTTAAATTGTCCAGAATTGCGCTTAAGCAAAAGGAGATTGACGAGATAATCCACATCAAGGATCTTGCATCGGTGGTTTTTATGCGTGAAGTTATTATTGAAAAACCATCGTTGGTTTCTATTATGGCTACTATGGTCATGGCGGCCATTAAAAAGAATACAATTTGAGCCAGTTCTCCAAAGGTTTCAAACAAATGGTGCGTAGCTAGTGCCTCTCCGGCTGGGGAAGCTTGGTATTTGAACCATATAAGCCAAAGCGCCGTTCCCAACAAGAGCGCAGTTGCGGATTTATTTATTTTAAGGGGATGTTCCAAAGCTATGACTAAATAGCCAAGTATAAAAATGATAGCCATAGCGCTTAAAATCATATTTATTGAATATAGAAATTAACAAGCTTCCCCGGAACAACAATTACCTTAGCA
>WQSZ01000108.1 GCA_009787645.1 Candidatus Fibrimonadales bacterium
GCTAAGCTGCTCGCCAACAACTACGAATAATGTTGCAGTTGTAGTTTCAGACACTCCTTTGCCGCCGGCCAAGCTGCCCGTTTTGAACATAGGCGGAAAGGAAAACTCCGATGTCTATTTGCAATCGCTTGACATTCAAGTGGAAGTAACAGGAAACATAGCCTCCACACGTTACACAATGGTTTTCAAAAACAAAACCGACAAAATTTTAGAAGGCGAACTTACTTTCCCATTGCCGGACGGCCGCACAGTGACTCATTACGCACTGGACATTAACGGCAGCATGCGTGAGGCTGTGCCTGTGGAAAAAGCGAGGGCAACGCAGGTGTTTGAGGAAATTCAGCAACGGCAGGTTGATCCCGGGATACTTGAGAGGGTAGAGGGCAATAATTTCCGCACACGTATTTATCCGATTCCTGCAAATGGTGCTCGCACTATTTCTGTTGGCTACGAAGAAGAATTGCCTTTGGAAAACGACTTGCTCTATTACCGCTTGCCAATGGCTTATCCCGACTCGCTTGAAAAATTCGCTGTAAAAGCAACGGTTTTGAAAAACAGTCAAAAGCAGGTTGTATATGAAAATAACAAACCTTCCAATTCCTTAGTTTTCGCATTGCCTGCGCCTGCAGATATTCCGCAGGTTATTATGCAGCCTGCGCAGGGGAACCACTATTTCCTTGCATCTGTTGCTCCTAAAATGGAGATTCGCAAAAAGAAATGGAGCGATGAACTTTCAATTATCTGGGATGTTTCTCTGAGCGGATTTGAACGCAATTTGCAACGGGAAATTGAAATTCTGGATATTATTTTTTCTGAGAATAAAAATGCTAAAATCCATCTTTATTTTTTGAACAATAAACTTAAAAAAATGGCCACCGGGAGCTGGAGCGAATTGAAAGGGATTTTGCAAGCGGCTATTTATGATGGCGGAACCGATTTTTCACAAATAAATTTGAATGATATTGCAGGGAAAGAGATTTTGTTTTTCTCAGACGGCATTTCAACTTTGAGTGATGAAGATTTTTTGAAAAATACAAACCGTCCTGTGCATAGCTTTGTCTCTTCTTCAAAGACTGATTACAGTGCTATGAAATTAATTGCGGGCAGAACAAAGGGCAAGTTTGTGAATATCAATGCTTTGTCTTCTGAGAATTTGAAAGACGAGCTGCTGAACGAGACTTTGCAGTTTTTGGGCGTGGAACACGGAAAAGAAGTTCGTGAGGTGTATCCAAGCATTGCCGCTCCTGTTTATGGAAATTTTTCCGTTGCCGGAATTTCCGAGAAAGATGATGCGGAAATAACATTGCTTTTTGGTTTTGGCAGTAAAGCAGAGAAGCGGATAAAGACAAAGTTAAATGCAAGCAGTCATGGCAATGTGCATAAAATTTGGGCACAGAAAAAAATTGCGGAATTGGATTTGAATTATTATAAAAATCGAGATGAGCTTACGGAACTTGGCAAGCAATTCGGCATTGTAACTCGGAACACATCGCTTATGGTGCTTGAATTTATTTCAGACTATGTTCACTATGGCATTGAACCGCCACCAGAATTGCAAGCCGAATATCAGCGTAGCCTAAAATGGAATGGAGAGCAACAGGGTAGCTTTGATCGCAACATACTTGAAGATGCTGTGACTGCAGTAGGAAATTTGAAAAGATGGTGGGATATAGATTTTAGCAGTTCCCCGAAAAAAAACGATAAAGTTAAATCTAAAAAAGGCGATATTATGCTTATGAGAACCGAAGGCGGCAGTTCCGCTATTTGCCAGGCAAAATCCAACGAAGAACTTACCATAGTAAAAATGTATGACAAACACATACTTGTAAGAAGTTCTTGCGGTCAGGGTTTTGTTAACAATTCAGATGTGGAAGTAGTTTTGCAAAGCTCAGGTGATAAAGGCAAGAACATTGAATCAGTTGATGTTGTGGGATGGATGGATAACCCAAGTGCCGTATTTCTTTTAGAGGGTCCTGCTTATGGTTATGGTAGCGGCGGTTCCGGTGGGTACAGTGAGACAATGGGAGCGGTTCAGCCCACAATCACAATCAAGCCCATTAAAAAAGACAATGAGTATTTGAAAAAATTGACAGGAAAAGCCGCAGAAGATTATCAAATATATTTAACGCTTAGAAATGATTATGCCAATTCACCAACATTTTATTTTGATATGGCAGACTGGTTTTACAAACTTGGCGACAAGGAAACAGCGCTTCGCATACTCACTTCCATATCCGAATTGGAGATAGAAAATGCCGCGCATTATAGAATGTTAGGTTATCGTTTTAAAGAGTATGGAGAATTTGCGCTGCAAAAGTTTATGTATAAAAAGATTATTCAATGGAGGCCAAAGGAGCCACAAGGCTATAGGGATTACGCCCTTGCCCTTGCCGATAACGGAGAAATGCAAGCGGCACTTGACTCGCTTTATGGAGTGCTCACAAGAACATATTCGGATAACATAAGAAGGCGTAGCCGAGGCATAGAAGAAGTTGTGGCTACGGAGATAAATAATCTAATCGCCAAAAATCAGCACCTGAATATATCAAAAATTGACAGCCGCCTGATAATGAACATTCCGGTTGATGTCCGTGTTGTTATGAACTGGAATAAGAATAATTCCATAATAGACGTGTATGTGAAAGATCCAAATGGCGAGGAGGCTTATTACCGCAACCAGAGAACGAGAATCGGAGGGCGCATGAGCCAAGACAATATGAGCGGTTACGGCCCGGAACAATTTATGCTGAAAAATGCTATAAAGGGGAAATATCTGGTTTCTGTTAATTATTACAGTTCTCGAGAATTTGCCGCCGCTGTGCCGCCAACCGTTATGGCAGAGATATACATAAAATATTCAGATAAAACCGAGCAGCGGCGTGTTGTATCTTTGCAATTGATGGATGCAAATATGTCCGGCAAGAAAAAAGTAGAGTTTGCGGAGTTTGAGTTTTGAGTTTTATTTAGCTTTAAGGCCAGTTACGCTTCCAACATTCTTGTTCCCTTTAACTTCCGAGTTCTGTGCGGAACAATTATTTACGCCACTGTAAATATCGGTGCCTCCGGCTATGCCGCCTACTATCTCATCACCGCTAACCGCACTGGTTGAATAACTTTCGGTTATAAAACCAAATTGAGCAACTTCTCCGGCAACACCGCCAACAAATAATCTGCCGCTAATTGCGCCTGTAGAATAACTTTTGTTCACTATGCTGTTCCAGTTAAGCGATCCGGCTACACCACCGCAGGCTACATCACAGTTAACCGCACTGGTCGAATAACTGTCGGTTACAACGCTTTTGTAGGCTACTTCTCCGGCTATGCCGCCTACTAGCGCTTTGCCTTTAATCATGCCGGTAGAGTAACTGTTGAAAATGTAGCTTCCCGAAGAAATTTCTCCGGCTACGCCGCCAACAGCCATTTTGCCAAGAATGTTTACATTTTCAAGCCCAAGATTTTCAACTTTTCCGTCTCTCACACAACCAAACAAACCTTGAACATTTCTATCATGATTGTTGATGGTAAGATTGCTTATAACATAACCACCGCCGTTAAATGTTCCATTAAATGTTCCGTAAAATGAGTAACGTGCCTTATGAACTTCAGAAGTGCAATCTCCTATCGGCACCCAGTTTTTATATTTTGACAAGTCAATGTTTTTAACAAGAGTTATGTTTTTTTTGGAAAAGTTATCCATCGGAATTTCCTTCAATGTTCCATTCACAATATGTGCAAGCACCTCTAATTCATCTGCGGTGGAGATGGTGAATGTTTTTGCATTCGGGTTTGCGACATACCAGCGACTTTCAGGTTTCCATACAATTGAGAGTGCTTTTTCAATTGAAAATGTTGTTCCAAAACCGGGAATCCTTTCGTTTTCTGTTTTCCAGCCATTGCTCCGGGTAAATCGGTTGCCCATTGTTCCGTCTGCCATAATGTCAGTTGCGCTAATATCTTCACCATCTCTTTTATCAGGATTATTATTGTGCCACTCTGTATTTTTCTTTGTATTTTCGTGAGAATTTTTCGCATAAATAATGCCGGCGTTATTTGAGAGAGCGCCTTTGCTTTCACCAACTACACGCCCTTCGGTTTCTATCCTGTTTCCATTTCTTGTTTCGGCTTTCACCTCGGAATTCAAAGCAACGCAATCAGATATTTTTCCTTCAGAATATCCGGCCACGCCACCTGTTTGCTCATAGCCGCTAATTGCGCCTGTGGAATAACAGTTGCTCAGGCTGCTTTCCTTGGCAATATACCCAACTACGCCTCCTATAAACTCGCTGTTCCTGAAAAGAAATGTAATTCTATGTATCCCCAAACTCTCTCTCCATTCGCCTTTGATGCCTCTCACCGTTGCGGAGGAATAGCTATTGCTAACATGGCTGCCTTTGTTAATTGAACCGGCTATGCCACCTATGCTACTTGTGCCTTTTACAATGCCGGAGCTATGGCAGTTGCTCACTCTGCCTTTTTCGTCGAGAGTGCCAACCACACCGCCCACGTGTCCATAAGCATTGATATTCACATTTTCAAGCCCAAGGTTTTTTACGTTGCCGTTTTCAATATAACCGAACAATCCCTGATAATTTTCGTATATGCGATTTATTGTGAGATTGCTTATCACGTGTCTGCCGCCATCAAAAGTTCCTGAAAATTTATTTTTTATGTTTCCTATAGGCACCCAGTTATAATATTTTGAGAGATTAATATCTTTTGAAAGTAAAATTGTTTTGTTTGCGAAGTTATCGTTCTTTGGTGTTTCTCCCCATGTTCCGTTTACAATGTTCGCAAGCCCGGCCAGTTCTTCTGCGGTGGAGATTGTGAATTGCGTTGCATTGGGATTTGCGGTGTACCAGCGTGTATCGGCAACGGTTATTACAGCGGTTGTGGATATGTCGGTGTTTTCTGCAAGCGTTGCAGTCACAATAAACGATGTGGCTGTTTCGGATTGCGCAACGGAAAGCAAACCTTCTGCGTTTATGGTTGTTGAAGCAGATGAATTTCCTGATATGCTCCACTTGATTGTTTTATCTGTGCTGTTGCCGAAAATTATAGTGCTAAATTGCTTTTCCGTTCCATTACGCACAGCGGCAGCGGCAGGAGAAATTTCCATACGATATGCCAAGCCGTTTAAATGCGCAGGAATTTTTATTTTGCTCTTGAACCTTCCTTCAAGCGTTGGATCGGCTTTGATTTTTGCCAGAGTTACATCTGCGCCATTCGGTCTGTTTGAGCCTTTGTTGGTCCATACGGTGTTGCCATCGGCGTTTTTCATTTCTGCGTAAGCAATATTATTTGCGATTGGGCCTCCTCCAAAATTAAAAATCGCGCCAATCACGCGCCCAACATCGCCCTCATCTCCTTTCACTTCGGGGTTCAGCGCTGCGCTATTGATAACGCTGCTTCTTCTGGCAATCCATCCGGTTATTCCGCCAACATTTATATTGCCGCTAATTATGCCAACAGAATAGCAGTTGCTTATAACGCTTGCTTCATCAAGCATCCCTGTCATACCGCCAACCTCGCTTTTGCCGCTAACCGAGCCTGTAGAATAGCAATTATTTATTTTGGTTTTATGGTCAGCTAATCCTGCCACACCACCTATATATTCATAACCGTTGACTGTAACGGCAGAGTAGCTGTTATTTATATTGCTAGTCCAAATTATTCCGAGCAACCCGCCTATATTCTTATAACCGTTCACCACGCCGATGGAGTAGCAATTACTTATGTTGCTTTTATCAATGAACCCTGCTATGCTTCCAATCATGTTGCGACCAGTGATATTCACATCTTTCAACCCAAGATTTTTTACGCTACCTTTTTCTATGATGCCAAACAATCCTTGCAGAATGGAATCCGGGCGATTAATTACAAGGTTGCTTATAACATATCCTTTGCCATCGAAATTTCCTAAAAATCTGGCTCTGTCTTTTTTACCGATGCGTTCATTATTTCCAATCGGCATCCAGTTTTTGTATTGCGACAAGTCAATATCTTTAGCGAGATTTATTGTTTTGTCTTTGAAGTCATCTGCTTTAGGTTCTCCCTTCCAAGTTCCGTTCACAATATGCGCAAGCCCGCCAG
>WQSZ01000109.1 GCA_009787645.1 Candidatus Fibrimonadales bacterium
TGCAAATAGCTGCCGTGAGGGTCGTCTTCCCATGGTCCACGTGGCCGATGGTGCCGATGTTGCAGTGAGGCTTAGTGCGCTCAAATTTCTCTTTTGCCATATTTGTACCTCTTCTTCCCAGAAGGTTATTGCTTCTTGACACTTAATCCAAGAGGCAGAGGAAGCGTTACCTTTTGGAAGGGGTAACAAATATAGAAAGATTTTACAAGTTTGTCAAGGGGTAAAAATTATTTTTTTTATTTTTTTGTAAAAACAGCGATTTTGAGCGAAAAACAGCGATTTTAAGAGGCAGGCTTAGGCTAACAGGAAGTTTTCTACTTTACATTTCATGATTAAACTTCTACCACTCCTGCTAATCCCCATTTTCCTCTCCTGTGGCCAAAAAGATCAAGGCAAACAGCCCCCCAGAAACCTGCTTGCTACCGAACTTACCGGGCAAAACATAACTCTTACGGAGTTTATCTCGGCAAAACCAGCCACGGTATTAAGCTCACGTAGCGCAATAGAGTTTGAATTTAACCGAAACATGGTTATAAACAGCGCTGTAAATGAAAATCTGGATGTAAATCCAATTGAATTTGAGCCTGCAGTGAAAGGTAAGGCCAAGTGGCTCACAACATCTCTTATACAGTTCACGCCGGATGAACCTATGCAAAGCGGAAAAACCTATAAGGCCAAGTTCAATGGGAAAAAAGCTTTTGGCCCTGAAGCAGATGTAGATGATTATACTTTTGAATTTGAAATTATCCCGAATGAAATTCTGGAAATAAACGGCGGATTTGAACCGATGGTCGGAAAAGTGAACACCGCCAAACTCGTTTTGGAAATGAGATTCGCAGACAGACCTGATAGCGCAAGGCTCGCCAAGGAATTAACACTGAATTTCAATTCCAGAAACATGCCTTTTAAGATGTCTTTTGGTGGAGACGGAAAAAACGTTGTGGTAAGCAGCGAAGAACTGTCTCGCACGGACAGAAATCAAAGCGCAGAAATAAGTTTGCCTAAACACTGGACCGCTTTTGACAAGCCGTTCAGTGAAACATTCTTGTTGCCGGCAAGAGGGACTTTTATGGCCGTCAGCTCAAAAGAAGCAGAAGTTGTTTTTTCTGATCCTATAGCTACAAATATGGACGTTTCAGGGTTTGTTAGCGTATCACCAAATATTAATTTCAGTGTTTCCGTTAAAAACAGAACTTTGAAACTGAAAGGAGATTTCGCTTACGGAACGCAATACACGTTGAGAATAGAAAAAGGATTCCCAAGCGCTTACGGAACAAAAACTTTGGAAACCTATATTCAGGAATTCTCATTTGACGATGAAAAGCCTCAGCTTAGCTGGGTTGGGAGCGGATTATTTTTGCCTCTGGAAAACAAAGGCCGCCTGCAAATCAAAAGCATAAACATAGATGGGGCAAAAATTGAAATACAGGAAGTTCTGCCACAGAATTTGATGTTCTTTCTGCAAAACAACGAACTGCGATCTTCCAATAGATGGTTTTCTGATATTGAACGCACTACAAAAAGAATTTATGAAGGGGACATTAGATTTGAAAACCCCAAAAGAAACGAATGGCTAAAAACAGAAATTGATATTTCCAAATATTTTGCAAAAAAAGCAGGCGCAGCATATATTGTGACTCTTAAATTCAGTTCGCAAAACCTCATTACCCCATGCGATAACACAATTAGCTACGACTATGATCACCCATGCCACTATTATTTCTACTATGGCGATCGTGCAAATTCCGAGAAAATCTTAATAGCCTCTTCCGTTGCATTAACTGCAAAAAAAGACAGCAAAGGCACTCATGTTTGGGCTACAGATGTTGAAAGCTCAAAAGCCGTTTCCGGTTTGACTTTGGAATTGTTCGACAGAGTAAACGATGTTCTGGCCACGCAAAAAACAGATGGAAACGGATATGCATTTTTCTCTGCCGAAGGCGGCTATGTTATAAAGGGGCAGGGAAACAGAGGACTAGCTCTGATAAAACTTTCGCAGGAAAACTGGGAAACAAGCCGCTTTGATGTTGGCGGCGTGCGCGAAAATAATAACAGTGCGAGGTTGTTCAGCTACACGGAACGTGGCGTTTACAGACCGGGAGATACAATTCATTTCTCAGGCATCGCAAGAACTCTGCCGAATATGCAAATGTCGATTTCAGTAAAAAATCCTTTGGGTGCTGATATTTTTGAGAGCTCTGCCAAGACCTCTGCAAGCGGAATGTTCTCTGTGGATATTCCAACAGATTTGAATGCGCCAACCGGTGAATGGACTGCAACTATAAAAAGCGGCGGAAATGAATGGAGACATTATATAAGCGTGGAAACCATTAAACCGAACCGCTTGAAGAACACGCTTACTCTCCCGGAAAAAATGACCGGTTCGCAAATAAGAATAGATCAGAGATTCGGCAGTAAATATCTGTTCGGAACTCCTGCCGCCGGATTAAAAGCAGAGTTAAATTATTCGCTCCAGAACAGGGCTTTAAAATTCCTGCGTTTCCCGGATTTCACATTCAAAAATCAAATGCTGCATTTTGAAGAAGATGGTGATGAAATCCTGTTCAGAGGTAATTTGAACAGCGAAGGCGAAGCTAGGCTTAATCAAACAATCAATTTGAGAAACAAAAACGTACCTGAAGCATTAAATTTGAAAATTCACGCAACCGTTCATGAAAATGGCGGTGGATTCACAGAGAGCTGGCATTCCAGCGTTCTTTATCCGTATCCGGTTTTTGTGGGACTTAAAAAGAGAGATTCATGGGATGGAATACGCATAGGTGATACATTGCGGCTTCCCTACATTGCGCTTGACGAAAACGGAAAAATTGTTTCCGGAAGAAATCTATCCGTGAAAATTTATCAAAATCGCAATTATTCTTGGTGGGAAGGCGGGTCTTCCGATCGCTGGGATTTTAGAAAGCAAAAACAGACCTACCTTGTTCATGAAGAAACGCTTAAAAGCGGAACTGCCGTAAAAGAATTTAAGTGGTCTCCGGACGGGCACGGAATGCTCGCAATAGAGTTTACAGATGTTGACGGTGGGCATAGCGTATCGCAATTTATTTATGCATCGCACTGGGGCGGCTCGGAAAATATACGAAACATTCCGGAAGCGAGCCATTTGAATTTGATGAGCAAAAAATCGACTTACAACATAGGCGATTCTATTTTGATCTCTTTTGAAGCTCCCGCAAACGGCCATGCGCTTGTGACAATGGAATATTCAAACACCATTTTGGAGACAAAGCTTGTGCAGGCAAAAGCAGGCAAAAACGAAGTTCATTTTATGGCCACAAAAAATATGTTGCCGAATGTTTACGCAGTTGTGAGCCTGTTCTTGCCGCTGAAAAATGTTGAAGGCGAAAAGCCCATGCGTTATTATGGTATTTTGCCTATAAATGTTCATGACGAAAACACAAAATTGAATTTGGCATTGAAAACTCCGCAAGAGATTAAACCCGGTGATGATTTCACCATAGAGGTGACAAACAACTCAAAGGAAAATGCATCCTTTACGCTTGCAATTGTTGATGAAGGCTTGCTGGATTTGACAAATTTCAAAACTCCTGATCCGTGGAAATTCTATTTCCAGAAACTCGCTCTTAGCATATTGAGCTCGGATAATTATGATGAAATAATAGGCGCTTTGATGCAGGATATGGATTCTTATTTATCCATAGGCGGTGATGACGAGATGTCGGCAATGGCCGGGCAGCAAAAGGTGCAGAGATTCAAAGCGGTTTCGTTATTCAGCGGAGTTAGGGAAGTGAAAGGCGGAAAAACGGAAAAAATAACGTTTACAATGCCGCAATACGTTGGTTCTGTAAGAGCTATGTTAATAGGCGTTTCTCCAAATGCATTCTCAAAAGCAGAAGCAGACATTCCGGTTAAACAACCGCTTATGATTTTGCCCACAGTACCGAGAGCGGCAAAACCCGGAGATAAATTCAAAGTTCCTGTTTCCGTATTTGCCATGAACGATGATATAAAGAATGTAACTGTGAACTTACAGGTTTCGTCTGAGCTCAAAATTACAGGCAAAAGCAGTTTTGCCCTTTCATTTGAAAAAACAGGCGAACTTGACGGAAGCTTTGATGTTGAAACATTGCCGAATATAGGGTCTGCAAAGGTAATTGTCAGCGCAACAAGCGGAAAGCACAAAACTGCAGACACCATAGATTTGCCTGTGATGAGCGCATCTGCAATTTACACGGAAGTTGAGCACCAGCAAATTTCTGCCGGTGACGTTTGGCAAACCAGAATAAAAGCGTTTGGAATTGACAATACGCATAAGGCAACTCTGGTGCTGAGCACTTTGCCGAGTTTGAGCGCAGACGAGCGTTTGGATTACTTGATAAATTATCCTTATGGTTGTTTGGAGCAAACGGTTTCGAGCATGTTCCCGCAATTGTACATAGATAAATTCAGAGATTTGGATTCAAAGGCAAAGCAGGATATTACGATCAACATAAACGACGGAATTAAACGTCTTGCGTTGTTCTCCATGAGCAATGGATTCTCTTACTGGCCAAATCAAAGCGATAGAGGCGCAGATTCCTGGGCCACAAGTTATGCTGGGCACTTTATGCTGGAAGCAAAAAGCGCAGGCTATTCTATTCCGCAAAATCTTATGAATACGTGGAAAACCTGGGAAATTGAGCAGTCCAAAAGAGTTCATAATGCTAGCGGATTCCGCAATCAAGCGTATAGATTGTTCTTGCTTGCGATGGCCGGCGAAGAGCAAACCGGTGCTATGAATTTGATGAAGGAAAATAATTTGGAAAATTTGGATTGGCTTTCCAAGCATTTATTGGCAGGCGCTTACCATGTTTCCGGCAAAGAGTCCATAGCCAAACAGGTTTTGGAGTTCAATGGCCCAGCTTTGAGCAATTACAGGGAGAGTTCCGGTTCTTATGGTTCGAGTTTGAGAGATCAGGCGCTTGCAGCTTTGGTTTTGGCAAAGATGAACAGGTTTAAGGAAGCTCTTGACATTTACCAGATTTTGGCTAAGGATTGGAATTCAAGAAGTTGGTGGAGCACTCAAGAGAGCGCATTTGCGCTGTTAGCTTTCTCTGCACTAAGAGAGAAGTTCAGCGGCGGCGATGTTGAGGTGCAATACAACAACAAAAAAGTCATAGTAAAGGCGAACAAGCCGGTGAAAGTTGATTTGACTTCGCTTGGTTCTGCGGATCTTTCCGTTGAAGCGATGAACGGAACGATTTTTGCCGAACTTCAGACAAGAGGTTTACCGATAGAAGACTATGTAAAAACCGAGAACAAGGGATTGGTTGTGGAGAGATTTATTATCAGTTCCAGTGGGGAGAGGATGTATCCTTCGCAGATTAATCAGGGTGAATCATTCTGGCTTCTTTTTGGAGTTAGGTCGCTTGCGCCCAGCCATCTTGAGAACTTGGCGCTTTCCAGTATTTTGCCATCCAGCTTTGAAATTTCCAACGAGCGTTTGAATGAATACAGTCGCCCGGCCTGGATGAACAATTATCGCATTGCTACTCCGGATTACATGGATATAAGAGATGATCGTGTGAACTGGTTCTTTGACATTAGCCCGGGCGCAACCAAAGTTTTCTATGTGCAAGTGCATCCGAGTTTTGCAGGAGAGTTCCGCTGGCCCGGTTTAGTTGTTGAAGCGATGTATAGCCCGGATTACTACGCCAGGATTGCCGGAGAAAGAGTTAATGTGAGGTAATTTTCCGTTTTTGTATACCTACCGAATAACCTGTGGTTATTCGGTATTTTTTTGCCCTTGATAAGCATCACCGGAATTACCATATTCAACTTGAAAAACAATTTTCTCATGTTAATCCCTTAATCAGGCTCAACCCAGCAACCGCATTAACAATGCTTGCCACCGAATCCTTGTTCATTTTAGAGAAGGCAAACCATCTTTTCCCCAAATCTTTAAGCGATGCTCCAATATGATACACGGCTTCGCCTTTGTCTATTATTAGAAAGCGGTCGTGGCTTGGGGTAAACTGTTTTACGGCAAAATCACC
>WQSZ01000110.1 GCA_009787645.1 Candidatus Fibrimonadales bacterium
GATTGCGATGAGGTGGCTCTTAAGAAAAAAGCCATAGCTAGCGGCGCCTCCAAATGCTATGTGATGGATTTGCGCAAAGAGTTCCTGGAAGACTATGTTTGGCCTACCATGAGAGCCGGTGCCAAATACGAAGGCACATACCTGCTGGGAACATCGTTCGCAAGACCCTTGATAGCAAAGTACCAGGTACTCGTAGCTCAAAAAGAAAAAGCAGACGCAGTTTCGCACGGAGCTACAGGCAAAGGCAATGACCAGGTTCGCTTTGAGCTTACTTATGCGGCTCTGGACCCTCGCTTAAAGGTTATCGCTCCTTGGAAAGACCCAAAGTGGAAAATACGCAGCAGAGAAGAAGCCATAGACTACGCTCAAAAAAGAAAAATTCCGCTTAACGGCATTTCAAAAAAGAAAATCTACTCGGAAGACGGAAACTTGTGGCACCTCTCCCACGAAGGCGGGATTTTGGAATACCCTAACAAAGAGCATAAATACGATATGCTAAAACTTTCCAACACTTTTGAAAAAGCTCCCAACAAAGCTGAGTATGTTAAAATAAGCTTTGAAAAAGGAACTCCCGTTGCGCTGAACGGCAAAAAACTAGACACCGTTGCCATGCTAACCGAGCTGAACAAAATCGGCGGCAAACACGCTTGCGGTTTACTTGACATTGTTGAAAACAGACTGGTGGGCCTGAAAAGCAGAGGAGTTTACGAAACTCCGGGCGGCACACTTCTGTACAAAGCACACGAGCTTTTGGAATCACTTGTGCTGGATAAATCAACTCTTGCGGAAAAGCAAAAACTTGCGCAAACTTACGCATTCCTAGCATATAACGGCGAATGGTTCACTCCACTGCGCCAAGCTTTGGATGCCTTTGTAAACGAAACTCAGAGAACGGTTACAGGAACTGTAACATTAAAACTTTATAAAGGAAACGTGATCCCAGCCGGCATTGAAAGCCCCTTTAGCCTTTACGACCCTGATTTGGGCGGCTTTAGCGATGTGGATTTTTACGACCAAAAAGATGCTACCGGCTTTATCCGCTGTTTTGGGCTGCCGCTTAAAACAAGAGGGATGTTGCTCGGCAAAAAAAGTCCTGTTAATTTCGGTAAAACGAGGGTATGAGTATGAAAAAAATCTGTTTTTCTGTAGCAGTTTTCGTCTTGCTATTTGTAGCATGCGGTACGCACGAGTTCATTGAAGATTTTTCCGAGCCGGAAGATTCAAGCTCATCAAATAGAAGTTCCAGCTCTGTCCCAAGCTCATCAAGCTTATCTTCCAGCGCAGGCACTTCATCATCCTCAAGCTTAGGCTCCAGTTCTTCTGATGAAGAATCATGCGAATTGGACTTTGAATTAAATAACACTATCACTATAAATACGGAATGCGTTTATAGCGCAACCGTTACAATACCTGATGGCAAAGGAATAAATATAGGTTCACAGGCAAAACTTAAATTTACAGATAATGTAAATTTTGTGCTAGATGGTTACAATACTTTGAACATAGCAGAAGGTGCGGAACTTAAATTTGGAGAAAATTCAAAATTGCAAATAGATATCGGAACAACCTTGAATATTTCCGGTACGGAAGGAAAGCCTGTTATACTGGCAGCTATAGACCCCGACAAACTTTGGGGTGGAATAGGAGCAGGTTCCAATACGCAAATAAATATTAATCATGTGGATTTGTCCGGAGCTCTTACTGGAATAAGTTTTGCAAATGCCGGAATACTGAAAAACAGCAAAATACATGATAATACTTATGGCATAAAGTCGAATGTCTCTTTTGGAAACGGAAATTTCAGTGGCAATAATTTTTATTCAAATGTTTACGATGCAGATGTTCGTTTAACAGTTGCCGCAACTTTAGGTTCTCCGGAACAATTTAAGGGGATGTTGCGTATTAATGAAAATCAATTAGTGGAAGAAGAAATTTCATTACCTGGTTTTACTTATTTCGTGAATGGAATGATTACGGTTAAGAACAAACTGGAAATACAAGCCGGCGCACATTTTTATCTTAGCGAAAATTCCATGTTCTATGTTTGGAGTGGATCTATAAAAGCTATTGGCAAAACTGATAGCCTGATAATTTTTGAATCTGTAGATGAAAGTACTTTCTGGGGTGGTGAAACTGATAAAGCAGCATTTTTGTTTATAGAGAACGGTAGTGGCGAATTTCAGTACTTTGAAGTAATACGTGCCGAAAAAGCTTTTGTAAATAATAGTTCTGGAAGCGTAACTTTATCTAACGGACAAATCAAAGATTTTCGTATCTCTGATTATTCAACTGATGGCTCTTTTAATAGCAGAGGAATTTGCGATCTAAAAGTTGGAATTTCATGTCCCGATGTGGAAACTAATCAATATGAGGAATAAAGCTCGTTGAATTTTTCTCCTCTCTCCTTGTAATTCGCAAACAGGCCAAAAGATGCGCATGCGGGAGAGAGCAGAAGTGCTCCGAGTTGTTCCGTATTCTTTAAGCACCACTCAAACGCTTGAGGCAAGTTTTCAAAAATTTGCATATTTTCGTGTTGCAATATTTTTTGCATTCTCTGCGCTGTGAAACCTATCAATGCAATACCTTTGAGCAATTTGTTTTTAGCAAGAGACTCCGAAAGCTCCGTAAAATCCGCATTTTTTTCCGAACCGCCGAGTATCATTGCAAACGGTTTATCCATAGCTTTTGCTGCGGCAATTGCCGCTTCCGGGCGTGTGGAATACGAATCGTTGTAAAAAGTTATGCCGTTTTTTGTGCCTATATTTTGCAACCTGTATGGCAAACCTTCGTAGGTTTTCAATGCGTCTATGCAAGCAGATGTGTCCACGCCTGCGCATTCCAACGCAAGCGTTGCCGCAGCCATGTTTTGCAATTGGTGCTCCCCTTTTACCTTGAATTCGTCTATTGATACATGTAGTGTTTCAAACGGTTTCTTAATTCCACCGCTTTGCTCGGATATTTGCACTGCACCTTCTGAGGCGGCGTTGTAAATGCAATAATCATCTTTTTTTTGCCAACGAACCAAATTCGCTTTTGCATCTCTATATTGCTCAACAGTCGGATGCCAATCTAAATGCTCGCTGGTCACTTGCAGCACAACTCCAATGTGCGGCGATACTCCAAGCGTCATAAGCTGAAAGGAACTAAGTTCCAAAACAGCCAAGCGATTTTTATCTTGCAATAAATCCAAAGCCGGAACGCCAAAATTGCCGCCTACAGCGTGCGGTATATTCAAAGCTTTGAGGCAGTGAGCTATCATTGAAACACAACTCCCCTTGCCTAGCGTGCCTGTTACGCCTATAATTCTGTTATGCGGATACAGCTCAAAAAAAAGCTCTATTTGGCTTGTCAATACTGCGCCTTTTGACTGTGCATCCAAAATTTCTTTTTGCAATGGGTAAACACCTGCGGAACGGACTATCGTTTTGCAATCGGATAAACCATCCAAATAATTTTTGCCGTTTTTTTGATCAAAAATTCGAATGTCTTTTATGCCGCTATTTTGCAAAAATTTCTGCGTGCTTTGGCCTTCTACGCCAAAACCCAGAATTCCAACGGGTTCTTTTAACATATTATTCCCACTCTATAGTCGCAGGCGGTTTGTGTGTAATATCATAAAACAGCGCACCCGCTCCGGCTTCTTTTAATTTTGGCCACAAATTGTTTTTCAGCAAGTCTCTATCTATCTGCGCAAAGTTTGCCGTCATTGCCTCTGCGCTATTCACAGGGCGCATAAGAACGCAGAATTTGCCATCAACTTTTAGCGGAAGCAAAACCACCGGCATTTGCCATATCTTGTTGTATAAAGCGTTTTCATATAAGAATTTAGTGCATATATCATCAAAAATTCTCAGCAGGTCAAGGGCTGGCTTTTCGCAGTGTAATTCCGTTGGTTCAGCAGGAGAATCAGATATGCTGCCTATTATCAGAACAACACGGTTGACTTCTGCGGAGCGGTTGATTATATCTGTGCTGCGCTTTTCCAATTCTTCCCACGATTCATCGCTTTCTATAAATAATGGTTGCGCATAGGTTCTCGCATCACCCTGAACGCCAACGCTTTTTAATGGGGATTTCCCGTCACTGCACAGCAAGCGAACAGCCAAGCCCGGGCCTGGGAACGGATGCCGCCACACAAGATCATGCGGAATGCCAATGCTTTTGCCAAGCGCACGAACCTCGTCTTTGTACAAATCTGATAACGGTTCCAGGAGCATTCCTTTTTTTTCCAATTCCAAAACACCCTGCACCCGATTGTGATGCGTTTTAATCACATCTGCATTTTCCGTGCCGCCGCTCTCAATAGTGTCCGGATAAATTGTGCCCTGAGCCATGACCCATTCATTTGCGTCAAGGGCAAGGCGTTGCATCTCGGAGTCTTTTACCTTTAAGAATGTTTCGCCTATTATATTGCGTTTTTTCTCTGGATCTATAACTCCCTTCAATGCGCTTAAAAACACTTCGCTCGCATCGCAAATTCGCAGATTATTCATGCCTTCTTTTTTCAAAAAACTCATCACCTGATTGCTCTCGTTAAGCCTCATCAACCCGTTGTCTATGTGCAAGCCCAAAACCCTGTCACTGCCCAAAACCCTGTTCAAAAGCACAAATGCAACTGTGGAATCCACGCCGCCGCTCACAAGCAAAAATACCTTTTTGCTACCAACTTGCTTCTTTATTTTTTCGCTTATCTGCGGCAAATAACTCTTAATATCCCAAGACTTTTTGCAATCGCATATATTCACAGCGAAGTTTTCCAAAATAGTCTCGCCAAATTCGCTATGCGTAACTTCCGGGTGGAACTGTATGCCGTAAATCTTTTTTGCGGAATTTTCCACAGCTGCAAATTTGCAATCACTGGTGCCAGCTATTGCCTTAAATCCGGCGGGAAGCGCAGAAACATGGTCTCCGTGGCTCATCCACGCACGACTTTTTACAGGAATATCTTTCAGCAGCAAGCTTTCCTTATTCGTAATTTCCAAATTCGCTATGCCGTATTCCTTGACTTCTCCGGGAACAACTTTGCCGCCAAGACTACTCGCTATAAGTTGATGGCCGTAGCAAATTCCAAGTTTTGGAATATCCAAGTCCAGAATTTCCGGATTGAACTTCGGCGCATTTTCCTCGTAAACGCTCATAGGGCCGCCGCTGAAAATAATGCCTTTCATGTCTTTCAACTGTTCCGCAGGCGTGTTAGGCGAAAAAATACGGGTAAAAACACCATGCTTTCTAATTCGGTTTGCGATTAAATGCGCATATTGCCCGCCAAAGTCTAAAACAGCGATGGAATCACGAGCTTCAGGGTTCATTTTTTCAATAACTGCCACAACCTGCTCGGCACCTAAATTCTTAAATCCGATTTTTGTTAAAAATTTGCTAAAAAAATTGTTATTTGAGAATTCCAAGCGCTTGATGCGTATCTTTTCTTTTTCGCATAACTTTATAAAATCGCTCAACGCAAAAAGATGAATGTTTGGAGTGTTATACCATTCGTAAGGCAAAAACTTATTCTTTGGCATGTGGCCCGTAAACGCAAGAGATTTGCGAACCATCCAGTTTCCAAAATTTGGGAAAGTCACAACCGCCTGCTTGCCAATGCGCAAAATTTCTCGCAGCACTTCTCTGGGATTTTGCGTTTCCTGTAGCGTTCTATTGAATACCACAAAATCAAAGCAGTTATCCGCTATTGCCGAAAGTCCTTCTTTATCCAAATCTTGCTGAATAACCGGCACATTGAAATCAAGGCAATGCAGCACACCATTGAATGAGCGGTCAAAGCCCACACCCGTAGCTTTTTTCTCCCTCCACAATGAGTGGAGCAAACGGCCATCGCCGCAGCCTATGTCCAAAACGCTGGCTTTTTGTGGTATAAGCGCAGAGATACGCCTTATATCATCAACTTTAAACGGATGGTTC
>WQSZ01000111.1 GCA_009787645.1 Candidatus Fibrimonadales bacterium
ATCACAGCAAGAATATCATCGCTCACAAAGCGATCGTATAACACTACATCTGCAGCTTGCAAAGTCTCAAGCCCCTTAAGCGTTAATAGCCCGATGCCCCCAGGACCCGCTCCGACCAGAGTAACTTTCATCTGCAACCTGCTTTTTCTTTTAAGCGCAAAGCAAGCGTTTCGCCAAGCTGTTCGCTTTTATTTTTGTCACCGCTGATTTTCCCCGTTTCTATATTGCCGTAAGCATCAACATACATTCCGTTGAGCAAAAGTTCATCATTGTGTATTTGCCCATATACTGCGACCGGAGAAGAACAGCCACCGCCCAAACTTTTTAAGAACCGCCTTTCCGCCTTAGATGCAAATTCCGATTCACGGTTGTGAAAGTTGTCAAGAAATGAATAATCTTCACCCTGCCTTCCTTGAACTGCGAGTATTCCTTGAGAAGCCGACGGTATCATTTCATCAATCGTGAAAATGCGAGAAATTCTATTTTGCAGAGAGAGACGGTTAAGCCCTGCCTGCGCAAGTATCAATGCGGAATATTCTCCGTTATCCAGCTTCTGCAAACGAGTTGGCACATTTCCACGCACCGCTTTTACTTCAAATCCGTCATAAAGCCTTGCAAATTGGATTGTCCTTCTAAGGCTTGAAGAACCTACGGGTTTTGAATTATCAAGTTTTGAGATGTCTTTTGGCAATACCAGCACATCAAAAGGAGATTCTCTTTCGGATAAAGCCACGATAGGTAAATTATGCGTTTCTTCAATGGGCATATCCTTGAAGCTGTGAACAGCTATGTCTATACTGCAGTTTAACAGAGCTTGCTCAAGTTCTTTGGTGAACAGCCCCTTGCCTCCAACCAAATCTAAAGGCTCATCAAGTATTTTATCCCCTGTTGTTTTAATGGCAACAATTTCAAAGTTAAGCGATGGGTTTGTTTTTTTCACAGCATCTATAACTATCCGAGCTTGCGCAATTGCCAGAGCGCTGTTACGGCTTCCCACAAGTATTGTTCTGTTCATTGGCTTTATTCCAGAGGGTTAAGATAGAAAATAAAGACCATCTCTCCATAGCCTGCGCTAGCTCGACTACTAGGTTCAGACATTTTTCTATATTACACCTGTCATAAATTTATGGAGGTTTTTGTGAAAAAACTACTATTTGCAACGATGTGCATTGCCTTGCTGGCTTCTTGCGCATCAAAAAGAGCCGCTAGTGTTGACCCTACTATAGTAGAAGCCGAAACACTTGTTGCGCTCTCAAAAGCTAACAATTTACAGCTTCCACCGGAGGCAGATTCTTTGATCGCTGCTGCCAATAGGGAGAATAAGGAACGGCAAACCGAAAAAGCATTCCTCCTAGCAGACGAAGCTGTATTGAAAATACAATTGGCCATGCTGAAGCAGGAACAGGAAGCTCTTGCCGCAGACAACAAAAAGGCAGCAGACAGCTTGGCGGCTATAAATGAATATCTTGGCATTTATCGCAATGTATTGCAGGAACGCAAAAATGCACCCAAAGAACAGGTAACACACTAAGGAGGTTTTATGAAAATTCAAGCACTTATAATTTTAGCATGCACAGCAACATTGTTTGCTCAAGAAACAAGCGCACCCGCAGCAGCTCCGGCTCAAGAAGAACCAATTGCCTGCGAAACAGCGTTTAGCGCAATAAAAGCCGCATATCCTAAAGATGCCGCTGCAAATCGCTCTTACGCTATGGTGGAAGCCAGAATAATGGAATTGAAAAACGTTCCCAAAGAGAAACGCAACGATGCTAACTACATAGCGGAAATGAAAAATTGCGAACTTTCGGTGGAAGTGTTCAATGTTCAGCAATCCATGGCTACGCTCCGCAAAAACTTGGATTCATTAACCGGCGAAAAGTTTTCTCGGCAAAGGGAAATATTCGCGGTGAAAGATTCTCTTATAGAATTGTGGACCAGCGATGCCAAGGGCGCAAAGTCTTTGAACACAGCTTTAAGTGCCGAACGTAGCAGGCTGGAGAAACTGAGCAGAGAAACTGCGCTGAAAGACTCTATTGAAAAAGCTCGTTTGGCAGCAGAAAAGGCTCGTATGGAAGCTGAACTCGCAAGCAAAGAAAAAGCCCTCGCAGAAAAAGACAGCTTGCTTGCAAAGCAAAAAGCCGAAGCCGAGAAAAAGCTGGAAGCTCTTCGCAGCAAAACTATCAGCGTTTATAAAGATGCCAGAGGAACAATTCTTTCCATGAGCGACATTCTGTTTGAAACCGGAAAGGCCGATTTGAAACAGGAATTGAAGTTAAATTTGGCAGAAATTTCGGCAATTCTCAAAAGCCTTTTGAGCGACTCAAATATTGAAGTGGAAGGGCATACCGATAATGTTGGCTCTGCGGAACTCAACCAAAAACTTAGCGAGCAGAGAGCTCTTGCCGTTAAGAACTATCTTGTGGAGAGAGGCGTTGACAAAAGCAAGCTAAAATCCGTTGGCTATGGATTTAGCAAGCCCATAGGAGACAACTCCACGGACGAAGGCAAGGCAAAGAATCGCAGAGTTGAACTTATAATAAAGGATTAAGCAATGTTTCATGCAGAGTTTAAAAGCATAAGCGATAAAGATACATACCCGTTATCGGAGGTCGTTTATAGAGATAAAAACGGTTCGCTTTTAGAAGTTAGCCATAATCGCTCCGCATGGAGAACACGTTCACCGGATGAATGGAGAGCTTTGTTCAGAGTCCGGCGCTCAAGTTTTTTTCCGATTGATCTGAGTGGAGTGTGGAGCAAGCGAGAACTAGTTCTGCCTGAAATTCCGGAAGAAGACATTGTGACGCTTAAAGAGGGTTGGACGCCTCTTTTTGATGCGCAAAAGCTGGCAAAAGAAATTAAATTAAAAAGCTTGCATGTAAAATTGTGCGGAAACTCGCATACCGGAAGTTTTAAAGATTTAGGCATGACTGTTTTGGTGAGCCAGGTAAATCATCTGGTGAAAAAAGGCGCTCCCATAAAAGCTGTTGCCTGCGCAAGCACCGGTGATACTTCCGCTGCGCTTTCTGCATATTGCGCAACAGCCGGCATTCCGAGCATAGTATTTTTGCCAGCCGGTAAAATTTCCATTGCGCAACTTGTGCAACCTATCTCAAACGGCAGCATTGTTTTGGCACTTGATACGGACTTTGACGGCTGCATGAAAATTGTTCAGGAAGTGACTGCGGATAAAAGCATTTATCTTGCGAACTCCATGAATTCGCTCAGAATTGAGGGGCAAAAAACTATTAGCTATGAACTTTGCCAAGAACTTGGCTGGCAGCTCCCCGATACTTTAATAATACCGGGCGGAAATTTGGGCAATGTTAGCGCGCTTGCAAAAGGCATAGACGATTTATTGGAGCTGGGTTTGGTGAACAGAAAACCACGCATAATAGTTGCTCAAGCAGAAAATGCCAATCCGTTTTACCAGGCATATAAAAGAGATTTTGATAAGCTGGAACCGGTTCAGGCTCAAAAAACGCTTGCGAGCGCAATTCAAATAGGAAATCCGGTTAGCTATCCGAAAGCAGAACAGGCTATCAGAGATTACAACGGAATAGTTGAACAGGTTTCAGAGCAGGAACTCTCAGATGCAGCCCACAGAGCAGATAAAATCGGGCTTTACTGCTGCCCGCACACAGGCGTGGCATTGGGTGCGTTGTTCAAATTAAAAGAAAAAGGGTTAATATCAAGTGAAGAAACAGTTGTTGTTGTTAGCACTGCGCACGGCTTAAAATTCTCGGAATTCAAGGCGGCATATCACGAACAAAAACTGAAAGGAATTACCCCTAAATATGCAAATGCAATACACCGCTTGCCGGCAAAAGCCAATGCTGTGATGGATGTGCTTAAAGAGGTGCTGTAATGCAGTACCCTGTTCTGAGTACTTTAAAAACAGCTTATGAGCAGGGGCGCTTACCGCAAATGCTGCTTTTGGATGGGCAACCCGGAGTCGGCAAAAAACTTGTTGCAATGGAGCTTTCCAAAATGCTTTGCGAGCACAGCAGCGAACCTGTTATTTGGATGACTCCCATTGACGGCAAAGCAGAAGACAGAGATACTCCCGTAAAAATAGATGCAAAAGTGGCAGAGCTTTCGCAAAAATTTATGCAGAACCCGTATCACACCGGGCATATAACGGAGTCTGCGCTTATATCAGTCGGCATGGTGGAGCATTTATTGAGAAATTTTGAATTAAAGGCAAGCGGAAATCGTGTAGTTATAATAACAAATGTTGACTCAATGAATGAAAACGCTGCGAACAAACTTTTGAAAACTTTTGAAGAAGTTCCTCCGAACACATATTTTATATTAACGGCAAATTCCAGGCACTCGCTTTTGCCTACCATACGCTCACGATCAACATGCTTTTCAATTCCTTTTTTAAAAAATAATGAAGTCATTGAAATTCTAAAGTCTTATGGCTACATCGAGCCAACAGAAGATATTCTGAGTTTTGCCGCAGGCTCTGCGGGCAAAGCCATGCTCGCCGTTGACTCAAATTATTCTGCGCTCAGAAAAAAAGTGACGATTTTTGCGGAACATGCGCTTAAAGGCGATGCTTCTTCTGCCATTTTATATGCACAGGAAATAGAAAAAGACATAAACACGGTTGCATTTTTTTTAGAGGGGTTGGCTTTGCAATGCCCGGCTCATATACATAGTATTAATTTTCTTTTACAGGCACTGCTTGCGAAAAAATTTACCGCAGAGCATGCTGTTCAAAATATAGCGTTAAGGATAGCGCAAAAGGCAATATGACAAATGCACAATTAGCACTGGAAATAGCACAAAGGCATAAGGTTTCTGTTCTCTTAGCTCGAATTTTGGTTTTGCGAGGTGCTAAAACACCGGAAGAATCTGACCGTTGGCTGAATTGGGACATGGATTGCGAACACGATCCGTTTTTGATGAAGAATATGGACAAAGCCATAGATTTGGTTTGTGCCATGCGGGAAAACAAAAAGAAAGTTTGGATTTACGGTGATTACGATTTGGATGGAATTTCCGGTGTGGCAATTTTGGCCGGTGCGTTGGGCGAGTGGGGATTGTCTGTGAGCTGGATGCTGCCGAATCGCTTTGACGGAGGCTATGGGCTTTCTTCAGTGACTTTGCAAAAGATGAGAGAGCACGGTGCCCAGTGTTTGATTTTGGTGGATACCGGCATAACAGCGACAGAAGAGATAAAGGCTGCAAAGGAATTCGGAATGCAAGTTTTGGTTTTGGATCACCACAAACCTTCGGGAGATGGATTACCATCTGCAGATGTAATTTTAGATCCGTTTTTAGATGATTGCGAGTATCCGAATAAATCTCTGTGCGCAGCGGGCGTTGCCTATAAATTTTTGCATGCTCTTTACGGGAAAACCGGTAAACCTCACAGCGACCTGGAAAGATATTTGCCTGTGGTTTCGCTTGGAACCTTGGCAGACATAGTTCCATTGAGCGCAGAGAATGTCTGTTTGATAAGAAAGGGAATGGGCAAATTTTTGAACTCCGATATTCTTCCGATTCAAATTTTATACGAGAAATTTGCGACGGATAAAAAGTTTGTGAACAGCAACGATATTCACTATCGCATGGCGCCGTTATTAAATGCGCCCGGCAGAATGGAGAGCCCTGATGCGGCTCTTGAATTTTTATTGTGCAAGGACAATGTGGAAATAGAAACCTTGTATGCAAAGTTGTACGAATGCAATACCGAGCGCAGAAAAATAGAACAGGATATTCATGCTCAGGTTCTTAAAAGGCTTGATGCTCTTTACGGGAGCAATCTGCCTAAGACTTTGATAATAGATGCTGCTGACTGGAATATCGGCGTGATTGGAATTGTTGCGGCCCGTGTTGCTCAGGAGTATAAACGCCCGACTGCGATTATTTCCATTCAAAGCGATGGTGTTGCGGCGGCGAGTGC
>WQSZ01000112.1 GCA_009787645.1 Candidatus Fibrimonadales bacterium
GGTTCGGGTAAGAGTTCTTTGATGGAGTGTATTTATGAGCAGAAGAAGCCGGTTTGCCTTGTGGATCAGACTCCTATAAATTCCAGCCCTCGTTCTACGCCTGTTAGCTATATGAGCATTCTGGATAAGTTGCGGGATTTGTTTGCCAAGTTGCCGGAGTCTAAAATTCGTGGCTATGATGTTGGGCGTTTTGCATACAATAAGGCAGAGGGGCGTTGCGAGGCTTGCGAAGGCAGGGGATATAAGCTGATTGAGATGCATTTTTTGTCTGATGTTTGGGAATTGTGCGAGGCTTGCAAGGGGCGGCGTTATAACAATGAGACTCTCAGCGTTTTGTGGAAGGGTAAAAGCATAGCGGATATTTTGGATATGCAGGTTGAAGTCGCTTGCGACTTTTTTAAGAATATAAAGCGAATAGAAAAACCGTTGCAAATTTTGAAAAGCATTGGGCTCGGATATATTCGGCTTGGCCAGGCTACCATCACTATGAGCGGCGGCGAAATTCAACGATTGAAACTTGCGGCAGAGCTTTACAAAGCAAATGCGGACAAGACGGTTTTCCTTTTGGATGAGCCAAGCACAGGTTTGCATTTGCAAGACATTCAACCTTTGTGGAATCATCTGCGAGAGCTTTCAAACGCCGGTCACGCTGTTGTTTTTGTGGAGCACCACCCTGATATGATTAAGCTTGCGGATTATGTGATTGAACTTGGACCGGAGGGTGGCGAAAAGGGTGGGTATTTGGTGTAGAGTTTGAAAACTTTGTTCCAAACTTTTCTATATTCCCCCTATGCCTCTTCATGTAAATGCTACGGATTTGGAGACTATAATCCAAGTTTTTAATCGGGAACTGCCCGAAGTTGAAGTTTATGCTTTTGGGTCTCGCTTCGCAGATGTCGAACCTGGCCCCGAAGTTGATTTGGATCTGGCTCTTATGGCCGGCAGAACTCCCATCTCTTTGGAGCGTATGATAGCAATAGAGCGCTCGCTTGCGGAAGCCGGATTGCCTTTTGCCGTAGATGTTTTTGATGCCGCAAAGCTTACAACCAAGTTGAAAAATCAAATTGAAAAAGAGCATATCGTTATAAAAGCTGTTAAAAGAGGTTAATTTATGGCAGATGGCATTTTAAAAGTTTTCTTTGCCCTTGCCATTCCGCTGATAATTTATGCCATCCCGAATCTCGGACAAAAACAGTTAATCGCAAATCTAGACCTGAAATTGCCCTTCTGGCTATACCTGTTGCAGTTCGCCATTGGCCTGGGCCTCGCAATAAACCTCGCAAAAGATTTCAAGTTGTGGATAAAGCCCAATATCCCAAGTCTCAAATCCATAATCCCGGTAGGTGTAGTTGCCGCACTGGCCCTCTTTGTCAGCTTAATGTGGATAGAGCCGAGACACCGGGTTCAAAGCGATGAGAGCATCTTTTTGTCCATAGCTCAGAACATGTATGCTAATCAGATTGCAGGCTCCTGCGATGAAGGCGAATTCGCCGCAAACGGATATTTAGATTGCCAAAAGAGTGTGCATAATTTCAAAACAAAAGGTGAGTCCTTTTTATACGCAATGGGCATGCCGCTTTTGGGCCATGATTTGAGATGGACTTTTCCAGTGCACATATTTTTGCTTTTGGCAACTATTTTTCTGCTCTTCTTTGCTGTGCGGGCATGGACGGCAAACGATAATCTGGCATTCTTGACCGCCGCTATTTTTGCTGCGCAGCCCACAACGCTTTTCCAGTTTCGCTCCGCATCGGTTGAGCCCCTTTACACATTCCTCTTTGCTCTGAGCATTTTCCTGTGGAAATGGACATGGGAAAAAAACACCATAAAACACTGGATTTTCTTAGGGCTGGTACTTGCATTCTTTGCGCAAACAAGGCAAGAAACAGTATTCTGCCTGGGAGCATTCGTAGTCATTTCCTTCTTTAGAATGACGGATTTTTTTGCGGGGCAGCCACGTAGGGCTACCCCTACAAAAATCCTAACCTCGTCGTTTCCAACTTTTTTGCTGGTGATTTCCGTTTTTTGCATTCCTGTGCTTTTGACTATAAGCTACTACCAAGGGTATAATTTTCAGGGCGGTGAGTTTGCGGCGCATGGGCATTTTTTTGGCAATTTGCAGCAGGCTTGGAATATAAGCGTTAATACTCCGCTGGAAAAGGGGTTGCTCAAAAATCCGTTTTTGAGTTCGTTTAGCATTTTAACTGCGGGCGGAATTATTTTGCTGATTATTTTTGCCGCAAGAGAATTCAAAAATAAAAAAACAGAAAGCTATAAATCAAAAAACTCTCAACTCTCAACTCTCAACTCTCAACTCTCTTATATTTCAATCCTTGCTTTTTTCTTGCTTTACTTTCCGCAAGTATTTATGATTCTCAACAATGTCTCCGGCGATATGACCATTGAGATAAATCAGAGATATACGCTTATTGTGTTCCCCGCTATGGCGTTTTTCTGCGCATTTTTCATAGATAAGGCGAGCTTGCTTTTGCCAAAGGAAAATCGCTTGTTTTTTGTGCTTGCGTGTGCGGGAATTTTGTGGGGGAATACTCTTAGGTATAACGATAGCTTTGAAAAAAACATAATGTATAACCGGAATCATTTAACAACGGAAGAAGCGGAAATTCACAAGTGGCTTAAAAAAGAACCTGAGAAAAATCGCATATTTGTGTATGCAAGACCTTGGCATTTTATAGGCTATGGAATGAACGCCATTCATTACAACTCTTTAACATCGCAAAAATTAAGTGAGCTTTTGCAAAAATATAACGGCGAAGTTTATTATGTAAAGGGCTTGGATTGCTGGGATAGCCAGACTTATCACAAAAAAGCCGTTGAGCGCCGCATAGCAACGGTGTGTGACAGCTTTGAGCAAATTTACCCAATGGACATGGTTTTCAATACGGTTATCACAAACAACTATCGGCTTGTTGTTGCAAAATTAAAGGAGCAAGGTTCTGCGTCCCAGCTTTTTGCGCCGCAAGAGGTGAATGCGGAATTGCCGGAAAATGCGCAGTGGCTGGGATTTCCTTCTGAGCATAAGCAGGAGTGGGGTAGTTTACAAATGGACAAGTCAGTTACGGGCAAGCCATTCACCATTGCAAAAAAACGCTACAAAAAAGGGCTGGGCTCTCACGCAAACGGATTTTTGCGTTATAATTTAGAGGGCAAATATCAAAGGCTAACCGCAGTCATAGGTCTTGACGAAGACGAATTTTGCAGCAACGGAGTTCAAGTAAGGGTTGTGGGTGATGGTAGTCTGCTGGCAGATACTCAAAAGCTTATCCACGGCGCAGAATATCAACTGGACATACCTTTAAGCGGCGTAAATCAGCTCGTTTTTGAAATGGACGGCTTAGGCGAAATCAACTGTGACCACGTAGATATAGCAGTGCCTATATTATTTTCTATATTATAGCGCTATGGCTCAAAGATATGATATTTTTATATCCTATCGCCGCAAGGGTGGCGTGGAAACTGCAAGGCTTGTTGACATAAAGCTGCGTGAGCAAGGGTATTATGTGTCTTTTGACATTGACACCTTGGGCAAGGGCAAATTTACGGATACTTTAAGGACCAGATTGCAAGGTTGCATAGATTTCGTGGTTATATTTGAGCCTACTTATTACGAAAGATTTTTTGAGTCGGGTAGCTTGGACGAAAACGGCAAAGTTAAGCCGGATGCCAAGCTTGTATCGCAAGATGTGTTGAACGAAGACTGGTGCTATTTGGAACTGAAAAATGCCTTGACCCTAGGCAAAAACGTAATTCCCATAATTAAAAGAGATTTTCGCTTTCCAAACAATCTTCCGCCGGAAGTCAAAGACATCGCTGAAATGAATGCGATAGAAGTGACGGAAAAAGAATTTAAAGAAATATTTGAAAACAAAGTTCCGCTGTATCTGGATTCAAAGCCAAAATTCACTTTTCGTTACAGAAAGCCAATAATAGCCGTATTGTCGCTTATGATAATGGGAATAATAGCTATTCTTGTTTCTTTTGGCGTTATTACATACATGGATAATTTGAAAGCGGCAGAAGCGATGATTCAGCAAGCGGCAGAAACGGAAGCCAGAATTAAGGCTCAAGAAGAACGAGCTGCTTTTGTAGCCGATTCAATTCAAAAAGCGGGTGAGCTGCTTGCGGTGAGTGCCATGCAAAGCGTTAAGGATAGCGTGAAAGCGGCAGAAAATCAAAGACGGGCAGCAGCGTCTGCCGCCACAAGCCAGAAAAAGGAAATTTATTGGGTTGGCGGAGATGAAATCGGCAAAATTTTGCGTGATAAATTGAATTCATCCGGAGCCGGAATAAAAACTTCGGGCAACTGCAGTGGCAATAGCTTTAAGGTTGCTGCGTCCAAAGCGAGTTGCCCTCCCTCTGCAATCGGTAATGTAAAATGTTCTTACACTCCGCAATTGACCATTACTAATTGTGGCGGAACGCAAGTGGATAAATTGGCTTCTCAAACTATTAGCTCCACAGGCAAAGACGAAAATTTAGCAAGGCAGAAATTGCATGAAGCTTTGCAAAGCACAAACTTCAGCGCCTGGGTTAGCAGGCTTAAGAGCTTGAGGAATTAAATCATGGGTCGCATACTAATTCCATTGGCACTTGCTCTTGCGCTCTCAACGAGTTCGCTTGCTGCGACACCTGCCAAAAAAGCAGAGCCCCCTCAGTTGATTCCGCTTATAGAACAGTTTCAGAAATCCCCAAGCGATTCGTTGTTGATATCTATAATAGCTTATCTTGTCTCTTACAAATCCCCTGAAGACTCCATCTATGCGGCAGAGGCCAAAGCGTGGGCTGCCGTGGCAAAAGCAGATCTTTACTGGGTAAATAACGGAGACGAAACCGGCAGAATTTTATTTGAAAAACTCTCCGGAGCCGGTCTTAAAAACGCTCAATGCGTTGGCAATGGAATTAAAATTTCCGCATCCACAAAGCCTGCATATTCTCCGAATGCCATAGGCAACATAAGATGTTCCTATACTCCGCAATTAACGGTTACAACTTGTGACGGCTCGCCTATAGATGTGCTTACCTTCGGGCAAACATTCAACAGTTCTAACAAAGACCAGAGTGTTGCTACTCAGAGAGTGCTTGAGGGATTGCGAAACGCAAACTTCAGCGCATGGGTTAATCATCTTAAATCATTGAGGAAATAGATTATGAAAGTTTTGAAACATCTGAAAATTTTGCTAATTCTGTTAATTCTTGGAATTCCGGCTCAGACAGTTTTTGCTGCTTCTGCCAATTCGGAGCTATCCCAAAAATTGCCTCTTACTGCGCAACTGCAAAAAAACTCATTGCCGTGGTTTGTAGCGAGAGATAGAAGCGACAAAGATCCTTTTACAACGAATCATCTGAAAGCTCTTGTGGGAACAAACAAAAGGGTTGCGCTTGTATTCTTTGCCACATGGTGCATTCCATGCAGGGAGGGCGTTGTTCGCCTGCGTGATAACCAAGCAGAGCTGGAAAAGCACGGTGTGCTGGTTGTTTTGGTGAATGCGGGGGAAAAAAAGTTTGACTATGGAGCAATTGAAAAGTGGGCAAAAGATAGTGGGCACGGAAAATGGCCTGTTGTTCTGGATAAATTCGGCAATATTCTGAAAAATACCGGTTTGAATACCGGCAGTGAAGAAATGGTTTTTCCCAAAACAATTCTTTTAGACAATCAGTTGAAACCTCTTCTCTTGATAGGAGCGGAGGGCAAAGATTGGCCAAATATTTTATGGGAGTAAAAGGGAGTATCTTATGTACAAGAGAGTTTTAGTTGCAAATAGAGGGCTTATCCAAGCAGCATGTGTCAGAGCTATCAAAGGCTTGGGCGCAGAGGCGGTGGCTCTTTGCGAAGAAGGGGATTTCAATCAGGTAGGCGTGCGTGAAGCAAACCGGGCTTA
>WQSZ01000113.1 GCA_009787645.1 Candidatus Fibrimonadales bacterium
TATATTTTTGCCAAAAAACGGCTGCTTGTAAAGCACAAAATACTATAAAAAACTAAATATAAAATCACAAGTATGATTATCTTAATTGTATCAAACCAAACGCCTTCTACAGGTAACTCACCAAACAGACCCAATATGCTTATGCGACTTATAATTATTCCTTGAAACCAACCTGCAATTACTATTGCGATGGCTTGGAATAGCCATTCTATTTGACGTAATTTGGTAATTTTACTACGACTTCTAAAATCATTTATCATCCGCTATACTCCTCATAATAAACCTAATGTTTCCACCTAACTGTATACATTCCTCAAAAAAAATTCCAATCTACATCCTAACATAATATCATCCATAAACGCTCACAACTTCAAGTAACGCACATTGCTTCGCTGTGTGCGGCGCATTATGCTTGCTACGCAAGCACTATGCGCTCAGTCCTGAACACAGCGGAGAACAAACTATCGTCGTGCCTGCCACTGTAGTTCATGCAAGAGAGGTAGGAAGCAGCGATCTCAGAGCTGCTCCACCAGTAGCCGACGATGCCGACAAAGTCGGAGTAACCGTAGCCTAAGCCGCCCGGCAGGGCCGAAAAGCCATAATCATCCGTACCGTTGCTGCACCAGCTGCTTTCCCAGCCGCTTGTTGCCATTAATTTAGCACCACCACCAGCATAATCTATGAGTACTGTCCACTCTGCATCGCTAGGCAAATGCCAGCCTTTCGGGCAAGCCGTAAGAGCTGTTGCCCAATTGTACAATCTGCCATACTTGGCGCAGTTGGCTGGATCATTATCATAACACTTATCGGTATCATTGTTAGGCACATCATAATCCAAATTTTCTGCCATCCAAATTTGAGTACCAATTCCCACATATTTATATGTTTTGCCGCCGTATGTTACAGAGCCAGATATCCCATCATAGCAATTTTCTGTTACAGGATTATACCAGCCTGTTCCGCACTGAATTTTATTACCAATTTCATTATTTGAGCAGAACTCCGTATTAGGATTATAGTCTTTGCCGCCGCATAGGGTATAAATTATTCTCCCCCAACAAAATTGAGTTGATGGAGCATACTCATTACCGCCGCATCTGTAGTAAATTTCATTATTTAAACAGAAGTAAGAGCTTAGCCGGTACCAGTCTGTTCCACACTGGGCTTCAACATAATCGTCTGTACCGCATCTCTGGTTTGACGTGTAGGTTTCCGAGCCGCAAAGCGGCTTCACCACGCCGCTGCCTGAGGAATTCTGACAAAAATCCGTTATAGGATTGAACCAGCCTGTTCCGCACTTGGTTTCAATAATATTGCCTGTACCACACCTCTGGTTCAAGTCATATTCTTCGCCATTGCACTTATTAAAAACGTTATTTTCTTTGCAGAATTGAGTTGATGGATTGTACCAGCCTGCACCACATTGGGTTTCAATAATATTGCCTATACACCTCTGGTTCGAATCATATTCTTCGCCATTGCACTTATTAAAAACGTTATTTTCTCTGCAGAATTGAGTTGATGGATTATACGAACTACCACCACATTTAGAATAAATTTCATCATTTAAGCAGAACTTCGTATTAGGATCATAGTCTTTGCCGCCGCATTTGGTGTAAATTATGATCCCTGAACAAAATTGAGTTGATATAGTGTATTGTTTATTATTGCAACAAGCTACAATTGAAGGGTTATATGTAGAACCATCGCAAAAATCGTAAACTACCCCATTCGCGCAAAATTGATACTTGTTGTATGTTTCCCCGTTACAATTATCTCCACTTAAAGTATTTGAGTTATTTCCGTCATCGCTGCTACAGCCGTTGAGGGTGAACGCCATAGCAAGCACAAAGCCCGCCGCCAAAAGAACCGATTTAGTCCTATTCATACCTTACTCCCAAATTCCCACAAGCCAGTACCGCAAGCTTATAAAAATTTCTTATATTTCTATTAGACATACTAATAATATAATAAATTATTTTGAAAAAAGGGAGGGTAACATTAAAAAAAGTGAATTTTTCTTGAATTTTACTGAAATTTTGCCTAAATTTCTTAAAAAGAGGGTTTTATTGTGTCAAAAATTGACTTCTTGAGCTTCATGAGCAGGCAAAAAATTTCCCAGTCGGAACTTGCGGAAGCTTTGGATGTTCATCAGTCTGCCGTTAGCCAATACGTAAGCGGAAAATCCGGCGTGGTTTTTGACAAAGTTGAAAAACTTGTGGAACTCGGAATAACTCCGGAAGAACTGTTCGGCGAAATTGTTGGCAAAAAAATGAGAGATGCTATAATTAAAGACTATTTATCAAAATCCGGGGCTTCGACAGGCTCAGCCACCGGAGAAATTCCCAACTCACTTGAAATTGTCAAAGAAGGGTTGATTGAAATTCTGAAAAGAATTTGAGATTTTCTTAGCTCTTAAAACTTCCCAACCGTCAAGCCCGCATACAAACCAGGCCACAATCTAACTTTATGGTCGCCAAATGTCCAGTGCCAGTGATATTCGCCACGTGGCTCAAGCCAAAAATCTTCTCTGCCGGCTCTGGCCAAACCATTCAAAGTTATGCCGCTGGAAAGCGCCACGCCCGGCAAAAGCTTGTAAGCTGCGCCTAGCCTAATTTTATGCATTTTATTGGCATTGTCCGAACCAAGACCTAAATAACTTCTGCCCTCATCAGGAACATCTATGAATGCATAATCAAGATTGATGAAATTACCCCACATTCCAAAACGAGTTCCTAAACCCCAGCCAAAACTCCGTGGCCACGTATCACTCCAACCGTCAAAACTCGGTGATATGGAATATTCCCAAAGAGTATATAGATAAGGCGTTCCAAGGTGCAAAGCCGTGCCTGCTCTGCCTGTTTCATCCACATAAAAAGTTGCATCTATTATGCCGTTGCCCACAATGTTTACCAAACCTATCGGAGTTTTATCGCTTTTTGCCGAAACATTTATAACACCAAGCTGCCTGCCAACATGGCCGCCGACATTTATAACACCAAGCTGCCTGCCAACATGGCCGCCGACATTTATAACGCCTGCCTGCCATTCCTTCACGCTGCCCGCTACATTTATCACACCACCCTGCATAATATCCGCTTTGCCTGCCACATTTATCACTCCGCCCTGGACTAAGCCTGCATTGCCCGCAACGTTTATCACGCCTCCCTGGCCAATTTCCGTTTTGCCAACAGCATTTATAATACCATACTGACCATAAGCCACTCTACCACCAAGATTGATTGTAGATGCCTGCATTCCTTCCAAATCGTGCGCATAAACATTTATCATGCCGGCTTGCGCTCCTTTGCCCTTCCCCGCCAAATTAAATACACTTGCCTGCACTCCGTTAAAATTTGTCGCATAGTTAAACAATCCGGAACCTTGAAGCCCATAAAAATCTTTTGCTGCAATGTTGCCAAGTGGTGTTAATTGAGTACCGGCCATATCACCAGCCGCTATATTCCCAAAAAAAGACACTTGCGTTCCAACAAAAGCACGGCCCGCATAAGTAATGAATAAACCTAATTGCAGACCGTTTTCCGGTTCAGTGCTATTCCCAAAAATATTAACCCTGAACGATGCCGCACGTGCCGAATCCAAACCTGTCATAGCGGAATCCGCATCTCCACGTGCCACTGCTATTTCCCTGCTCATTTGCCGCATATTGTTCATTGTAAGATTGGTCTTTTTGCCTTCTGAAATTTGAATATCGCTGGCCATCCACGCTCTGGACGGAGCTTCCATTTGCACCGAATATTTGCCGGCAGGCATCCCAAGCTCCACGTGCCGCCCACGTGTCTTGTAAAGCTCTGCAAAAAGATTGCCCTGCGCATCTCTTATAAAAAACCTGCCTTCCAAATTTGAGTCCAGCACAAGCGTTGCATTGGTTTCTCGCAAGTCCGTCATCACAACATCGCCTGTGCCGGCAAGGTTCATGTCTCTGCTGGGGTGCTGTGTGCCGCCGGTTGTGCTTTGCGTGCTTTGCAGGGTTTCGTTGAATGCGAACTGATAAGCTTCGTTCAAGGTGACTTTGCCGTCTCCGGTCATGTCTGCGGCTCCACGCAAACCGCTAACCAAAGCATGTGTGAAAAAACTGCCTTTTAGCCTGTCGCTTTCCTGGCTAACCTCGTTTTCATTGGAACTGGTTAAATAAGCATATCCGGTCATTTCACTGCTCGCATCCTGCAAAAACGCCGGTCTGGACACCCCTCCTTTTGTCCGTGTTATCGCTCCTGAGCCGCATGCGTCAAGCACAGCGACTTTCACATCTGCATTCAAGCTATTGACATTTTTGCGGAAATCCGCCCAGCTATAAACATCGCCGCCAAGCCTAAGCCCTTTTTCGTCTGCGTGGCCGCTGTAATATACAATCACCTCTTTGCGAGTCCCAGCGCCTTTGCTTTGCAAACGCTTTTCCAGCTCTGCAAAACCGTTTTTCATTGCCGCAGCGTTTGGGTTAAAAACTCGCAAAACATTATTTTTATCTATGCCACCCATTTGCGACATAACGTTTGCAAAAGAATTTGCATCACTTTCCGCATAACGGAGCAAAACCCTGTCCGTACCGCCGTTATTTGCGCCGGCAACCAGCAAAAATCGTTCAATTTTCTGAGGAGCGGCGTATAAAAAAGCCGCAAAAACAAGCGAAAAGGCGAAAATAGTTTTCATCATACCTATTAAACACCTAAGATAGGAAAAAGTGATACTTATTTTAGCAAAATCCTAAAATCCAAAAAATCGTGGTTCAGACGTTCTATGGCAAAGCACTTTGTCAAAAAATTGTATATTTGCAAGAAATAGGAGACATATTATGAAAACCCCTCGTTTTCTTTTGGCAGCATGCGTTTCGCTTGCCTTGGCATTAACCTTTTCCTGCTCATCGGATGATGATGCTGGCGGCAATACTGGAGGCTCAGGCGGCGGCGGTACTCTTAATGGCACAGGCGGCGCTCTTAATCCTTGTAGCGGTGCTGTGACCGGAAACGGAACAGTTTCTTGCGGTGGCAAAACCTACAATACCGTGCCGATAGGCGATCAAGTTTGGATGAAAGAAAACTTGGATTACGATGTTCCTAATAGTGCTACTGATGTGTGTTACGGTAATGATCCGAGCAACTGCGTTACTTATGGTCGCCTTTATAATTGGGCAACGGCTATGAATCTTCCGTCAGATTGCAATTCTGGCACTTGTTCGGAACAAATAAAAACCAAGCATCGAGGCATTTGCCCTGATGGATGGCATATTCCGAGCAAAGCAGAGTGGGGCCGATTGTTCACTTATGTTAGAGGAATTAATGGAAGAATAAGCGGCAATTTGAAAGCAAAAACCGGTTGGTATGATTGTGGTCCTTCCGGTTTAGAGGGTAATAAGTTGTGTGAAGACATTTACGGTTTTTCGGCCCTGCCGGGCGGCTTCGGCTACTCGGATGGCGGTTTCAACGATGTTGGTACCGTCGGCTACTGGTGGAGTGTCAGCGAAGACGGCTACGCCTACTACACGGCTATGTTTAGCTACTCCCAGGACACGGGCTACAACTACGGCAATCAGACATCTTTGCGCTCTGTTCGCTGTGTGCAGGATTAATGGCGAAGCCTAGGATTTTTTGCGGAATTTGTTGCTCTAAATACACCCCGTCAGCTTCGCTGCCACCCCTCTAGCTCTTTGCACAAATCAAAGGCAAAAGAGGGGTATTAATCCTGAAAATTTTACTTAGTTTCAATAATAAATTTAGACTTAGAATATCTCTCTATTAAATAAAAAATGTTTGCAAGGAAAAATAGACCTGTCCTTTCTCCGTATTGATAACGGCTA
>WQSZ01000114.1 GCA_009787645.1 Candidatus Fibrimonadales bacterium
TTTGTATAAAAGGATTTCTTAATGCCATCCGTTTCACGCAGGCCCGCACGGGTCTTTGCCATGCAGCTTTTGTATGCTATGGAAATAACGGGCGAAGCCCCGGGTTATTGCTTGCCGGGCGTTTTGGAAAGCAATCCCATCAGCGATGATATGCGGAAATTCGGCATGAAGCTCGTTGATGGCGTTTTGGAGAGAAAAGAGGAATTTCGCAATACATTTTTAGAAATAATCCCGGACTGGTCTCCCGAGCGGCTTTCTTCAATAGACAAAATAATTTTGCAAATAGCAATGACGGAAATACTAATCGCAGACACCCCGATAAAAGTGATTCTCTCCGAAGCCGTGCAAATAGCCAACAAATACTCAGACGAAGATTCCCCATCTTTTGTAAACGGGGTTTTGCAAGGCTTTGCCAAGGTTAAGAATGCGCTTTAAACTCTGCGCAAAAATCGCCGCCCTGCATATAAGTTCTATTTAAAGCTAAATTCTTGGGCATTTCCCAGCACAACCCTTTGCCAACCCTGAGCGGCGAAGTCCAGAGCAAAAACCTGTTAAAACTGCCTGAAATCTCAAACAAATTCTTCACAAGCTCTGCGCCCGCCTCAACCAAAATATGATGCATACCCTTTTCAGCGCACTGCGCAAGCAGCAAACGCCAATTCTCCTCAAAAGTGCCGCCGCTAAAATTGCTCCTGCTAAAAACAATCCTCTGCGGATTTGCGCCATTAACCTTCCTTACAGTCAACTGCGGATTATCACTGCGAAAAGTGCCGCCGCCAACAACAACAGCATCACAAAAACTGCGCAACCTGTGAAGCGCAACCTGCGACTGCTCACCTGTTATTTTCAACGGTGTTTTATCATCGTTTGCAATAAACCCATCCATGGTCTGGGCTATTTTCAATGTGACAAACGGAGTTTTATTTTGTACAAACCACGCATAAGATTCATAAAAATCATCAATCAATCCGTCTAAATTTTCTTTTACTGTTTCAATGCCTGCTTCGTTCAATTTCTCAATTCCACTCACCAAACCATTGGGATCCAAATAACCGTAATAAACTTTTTTTATTCCCGCTTTTATTATAGCATCCGTGCAAGGAGGAGTTCGCCCATAATGGCTGCACGGCTCCAAAGTTACATGCAACTCTGCGCCATTTGCATTCTCACCTGCATTCTTCAAGGCAACAATTTCCGCATGCGCATTACCGGGCTCCTGCGTATATCCCTCTCCAAGCACTTTGCCGTCTTTCACAATAACTGCCCCAACCGCAGGGTTAGGACGGCAATTTTTTATAGCATAAGTGGCAAGTTCCAAAGCACGAAGCATTTTCGCTAGCTATTAAATAAAAACAACATAATATCCCCATCCTGCACCTCATAATCCTTTCCCTCAGTGCGCAAATGGCCGGCATCCTTTGCTGCGTTCAAACTGCCGTACTTCTCAAAATCCGCATAAGACAATGTCTCTGCCCTTATAAAACCCTTCTCAAAATCGCTGTGAATAACGCCTGCGCAGGCCGGCGCTTTCCAACCTTTGCTAAAAGTCCAGGCTCTGACTTCTTTTTCGCCGGCTGTGAAATATGTTCTCAAATTCAAAATGCCATAACCCTTGTGCACCACTTGATCCAAGCCGCTCTCCATCATGCCTAGGTCCTTCAAAAACTCCGCTTTTTCCTCAGCTTCCATTGAAGACAATTCCTCTTCAATCTTACCGCAGATAATCACAACATCTTCGCCACGACCGGCTGCGTATTTCTTAAGCTCTTCGGTGTATGCATTGCCCTCAAGCACATCGCTCTCGCCAACATTTGCGCAATAGAAAATGGGCTTTGCCGTTAGCAACGCAAGGTCAAAAATAATCTCCGCAGACGCCTCGCTTTTCTCAAAATCACGTGCCGGCTTTCCCTCACTCAAATGCTTGCTAAGAGCCTCGCACACCGCCAGCTTTTCTTTAGCTTTCGCCGTTCCGATCCTAGCATTTTTAGTTTCCTGCGCAAGCCTTTTATCCACGCTTTCCATATCTTTAAGTATAAGCTCGGTTTCTATAATTTCAACATCTCTTATAGGATTCACACTCTCATGAACGTGAATAATGTTTTCATCATCAAAGCAGCGAACAACTTCCATAATGGCTTCACATTCTCTTATGTGCGTTAAAAATTGGTTTCCAAGCCCCTCACCCTGAGAAGCCCCCTTAACAAGCCCTGCGATATCTACAAACTGCGTAACCGCCGGAACCACGCTCTTTGGCTTATAAGCTTTGACAAGAACATTCAATCTTTTATCCGGCACATTCACCATCCCGACATTGGGGTTTATTGTGCAAAAAGGATAATTAGCACTCTCTGCGCCCGCATTTGTTATAGCATTGAAAATAGTGCTTTTGCCAACATTGGGCAACCCGACAATTCCGCATTTAAATCCCATGTGAGGAATGTAGAAAACAAGTTTTCTATAGTAAACGTCTGAACCATAATTCTGAACTACCTAACCTTCACAACAAACGCAGAAATATTATACAGAGCGAACTCTCTGGCTTTGTCTTCTGCGTCTGATTTCTTCTTGAAAAGGCCACCTCTTAGCTTGTAAAAGGGAGCGTCAAAAATCATCTGTATGTCATAGCCGGTTTGAGATTGCAACCTTGCCTTGCGAGCTTGGGCCGCATCAAAGTTTGCAATGGCATCGAATTGCAGGGTGAATGCCCCGTCATCTTTTGCTGAGACTTTTGCATGATCCGCTTCGTTGTAATTTGTTCTATAAGAGGAGTCCAAAGGAGGAAGTTTAAACTCCTTTCCTTTGAAAAGCGAATCTATGTCTGTAGGAGTCCCGCTTGTGGCGAAAGCCAAAGACACAAAAAGCATTGCAAGTTTTGCTATTTTTTTCATAATGGGATTACTTTTTCCAAACCTTTCGGAGAAAAATAGTAAAAAAGTCACATTCAAACATTGGCTTAGAGTCATAATTCTGATTTTTATAACCTGTTTGCTAACCTGGTATGGCAAAGTCTATGAGCCAATGCCCATGCTGACCACCGTAAATGAGTTCGCTATCTGGATTTTCCCCGATAAAAACGGACTAAGCGCACTCGCTGTTCTGCCAAATGATAATATTGATACCAATAATGTAAAAACGGGCTTGAGGGTTTGGATCTCGCCGCCGGATTCGCTTTTGACCTTTGAACGTTTGAGTGCGGTGAGGTACAGGGGGCAAAATATACTGGTAATTGGGGATAGCTTGAGCGAACAGTTGAGGCAGGATATGCTCTCCACTTTGGACAGCACCGGGAATTGGTTTTGGCTTGGACCTTTGAGCAGAGAGCTGCTGGGTGAGGATGTTCAAGCAGAGCTAAGGTTTATAGACGGTAATCTGCGGAATTATGTTTTTGATTTGATGTATGAGGGGCATAAGCTGAGATTTTTAGGCTCGCAGCTTGCGCTGGATAGCACTGCGCAAGAGAGTGTGAGCTTGGCAATTCCGATGTTCAAAAGTGAACTGGCTATCTGGAATGAGGAGCATATCCCGGAAACCATGACTTTGGTTTATTATGATAAGCACAAGGGCTTCGCCGCAAAAAAGCTATGGTTGAAGGATTGGCCCTACAAGTAGTTCTGCTTACCCTTTCCGCTGCCTCTTCGTAGCATCCTTATCGCCGGAGCCTCCATCATCGGCTTTCTCATTCTCTTTTTCTTCTGTTTGCGGCTCGGTCTTTAAAACCTCATCCAAAAGTTGTATAACAGACGTGCAGGAAGTCAGGGTTAGCACAGTCAATAAGGCGATAAGTGATTTTTTCATTTACGTATAAAGGTAGTTAATGATTTTGCCTCTCCATCTGCAAATACCGTCGTTAAAACAGAACCTGCCTCCAATTCATTCACCGAACGCAAAATTTTGCCGTTTGCATTCTTGGTTATGGTATAACCACGCTTAAGCTGAAAATCCGGATTCGCAGATTTCACACGCTCCTCCAACAACTCCAATGCTTGAGCTTGATAGTCCAGGATCTTTGACACCCCACGCTTTAAACCCTGTGCATTGCGGAACAACTTTTCCTTCTCTTGAATAAACCTGTTATGGCTTATATTTAAGATGTGCATAACCTTATAGCTCAGCTTATCACGCTCCCTTGCGAAAATCAACTTTAGGCTCTCAAAATCAGAAGACATGGTCTGCAATCTCTGCCAGGCACTATCCACCCTGGATATTAAAAACTTTGCGCAATCAGTCGGAGTTATGGAATAAGTGTGAGCGACCCTGTCCAAAAGGCTCTCGTCAATCTCATGGCCAATTCCGGTTATCACGGGCAAAGGGAACAACGCCGCCGCCTTGCAAAGAGCATAGCTGTCAAAGAAAACCAAATCTGTTTTTGAACCGCCGCCTCTTATTATGCAAACAACATCCAAATCATTGCATTCTCTTAGCCTACCTAAAGCTTCTATGATGTCATTTTCCGTATTTTGCCCCTGCATTTTAGCGGAAATTGTTGTTATGTTAAAGGCATAACCTGAAGCCTTTACAGTGGAGAGAAAATCATTATATGCTGCGCTACCCTCGGATGTTATAAGCCCTACATTGAGCGGCAAAAGCGGCATGGGTAGGTTTCCGTTCAAGCGGTGCAAACCCTCCTTCACAAGCTGGTTCCAAATTTTTTGCCTAGTTATGGCTATTTCGCCTATGGTGTATGCGGTGTCAATGTCGAGTATTTTGCAGTTGAACCTGCCATGCGGAATGTAAAAGTCTGCTTCCAGCAAAACCTTTATCTTTAAGTCTTTTGCTATTTGAATAGGGAGATTTGCGTATTGCGTAGCAAACATCGTCACGCCCAGCGTTGCCTTTGGCTCAACGGAATCGTCTTTATATTCTGCAAGGGTTATGTAAACCATTTTGCCTTTCTCTTGCAGGCTGGCAATTGTGCCATAGACCCAGACCTGAGGGATCTGGCTTTTAACAAGGCGCTGTACGGATTGCAGATAACTGCTTAAAGAATAGGAACCTTGGGGGTCAGGCATTCTGGCCTTCGGCAAGAGCGGCTTCAAGAACAAAGTCGCCGAGCTCCGGGGATTTGAATGGGATGACTATGGTGGGTGCGTATTTTGGCATATATACCATGTGCCTTGGGCCTCGAGCAATGGATGGCAGTGAAATGCCGAATTTTTCATTTTGGATGAATTTTTTGACATAGCCGGCTATTATATTCACCAATTCTCCAACTGCATCGCTGACATCGGGACCTAGATCAGTGAATGTTTCACCCAAGAACTTGTTCACTGTTTTCAGTGCGTTCTCCTTAGGGAAGCCCATTACTACGGCTCCTTTAATAGTACCGGAAAGACCTATCATACCTGAAATATCTTTTTTATTAGATTCTTCGGTTAGAAGATAAGGCTTGCCAGCTTCTATTTTCAAAGATAACATCTTTTGATATGTATCTACTGTTGCAAGAATAAATGCATTTATCCATTCGACTTTCATAGTGAAGAATATAGTAAATTTTCTATATTAATTTAAAAGTTATGCGCCCCCAATTCTTTCCTTGGCTATTTGATGATAGAAACGCATGGGAGAAGTCTCTTGCGGACCCTCGTTGGTCCTATGAATTGCCTATGGAAAATTTTATGACTCTTTACCAGACGGAGCGGAGGGTTGACGGACGTGTGCCGGAGGTGGCTGTACCGGTGTTTGCTCCCACCATGATGCCTATAGCCTCGGCTCCCATATCTACAGCGCCACCTGCTTTTTCAGCAATGCCTACGGCAGCAGTTCCGGTTCAGCAGGCT
>WQSZ01000115.1 GCA_009787645.1 Candidatus Fibrimonadales bacterium
ACCGATGCCGATGTTGACGGAATGCACATAAGGCTGTTGATGACCTCTTTCTTTTTGCAATTCTTTCCCGAGCTTGTGGAGCAGGAGCATCTTCACATTCTACAAACACCGCTTTTCAGAGTGCGCAACAAAAAAGAAACCCTCTATTGCTACAACGAAAAGGAAAGAGACACCGCACAGGCAAAGCTGGGTTCAAGCGCAGAGACAACACGCTTCAAAGGGCTTGGAGAAATAAACCCCGAAGAGTTCGGATTATTCATAGGCGAAAACATGCGCTTGGAAAGCGTTCTAATATCACAAGAGGCGAACATTCAGAAAATGCTTGAATATTACATGGGGGAAAACAATCCCAAGCGTGCCGAGCATGTGATAAACAACTTGCGAAAGGAAGCCTTAGAACAACTTTGAGGAGGCTGGCAAAGCAGCTTTAAGTAGCGCGTACGAGATTTGAACTCGTGTTACCGGCGTGAGAGGCCAGCGTCCTGGGCCACTAGACGAACGCGCCAAAAGTGGAAAAGGTAATATAGAAAATCCTAAAATCAAGTGAATCAAGGTTCTGACGTTTTTATGCAGCGAATAGAGTGCAAGTAATAGTTACCGCCATCACATGTGTCCTCGTACGATTTGCAGTTGCCATAATCCATTTGCCAGTCAGAGACATAGTAAGTCATGAAATCTGTGGCACTCCACCAACTACCGAGGCCGCCAACATCATCGAAACTGTCATCCCAGTGGCCGCGACCGCCCGGCAGAGCAGAAAAGCCGTAGTCGTCTGTGCCGTTGCCGGATTTGCCTTCATTATCTTTCCAGCTGCTTTTAGCTTTGAGTTTGCCTCCGGCTGCATCTCGACCTGCAAAATTAACAAGGGCTTCCCACTCTTTATCACTAGGTAACCGCCATCCAGTTGGGCAAGCCTCCATTGCTTCTTCCCAAGTGTATAAGCGACCGTATTTTTCGCAGTTTTCTGGTTTGTTTTCGTAGCACTTGCCGCCTTTTGAGGCATCGTTTAGGTTCTTCGCCATCCAGGTTTGTTCTCCTATCTTGACGGATTTAACGCCGTCTTCTTTGCCGCCACAAGCACCAATTGCAAACAGCATAAAAGCTGCCAGTCCAATGTTGATTATCTTTTTCATTGTTCTTCTCCTGTTATTAAAACTTGGGTAAAAATAGAAAACATCTGAGCCCCGATGTCTGGTCTATTGCCAAATAATCGCTTAGTCCTTTACGCACCGCACGGAGATCAAGTTTGTCTTACGGTCGCCGTCCCTGTCCCTGAACAAAATGCTGCCGTAGTTGATAATATACCGGCTGAAAGCACTGAAGTCATAGCGCTCTTCGCTACTCCACCAGTAACCAGTGTCGCCTACATAGTCGAAACCACCACCCGAGAAGCCGTAACCACCAGGCAAGGCTGAAAAGCCATATTCATCAGTGCCATTGCCGGATTTGCCTTTATCATCCTTATTCCAGCCGCTCTTAGCTTTGAACTTCGTTCCGGCCACTTTATTGCCCACAAAATCTTCAAGAGTCTGCCACTCCTCATCACTTGGCAAATGCCAACCACTTGGGCAAGCCTTCTTTGCCGTTTCCCAAGTATATAATCTGCCATACTTTGCGCAGTTGCTATCTTTGTTGCCATAGCACTTGGAATCATCCGCTTTGAAGTTCAGGTTCTGCGCCAGCCAAGTCTGTGTGCCGATTTTCACTGTGCGGTAGGTTTGGGCGTCTCGTGAGTCCACTGCATAAATATCAAACGATATGCCGGTTACGCAAAGGTCGTCATACTTGCTGCCGGGATAAACCTCCATTATCTCAAAGCTCAAATCCAACTTATTCTGGGATAAGGGTAGGGTTTCCGGGAACTGAATTGTCTGAGGCTTTATGTTGTCGCTGATAGAAAAATCGCTCAAATGCCTGTCGCCAACATATAGACGAAGCGTTTTTATGCGGGAATTGTTCTTCCAAGTTGTCTGGTTCCTGATGTAGCCGTTCGCAATCACAAACGATTTAATATGGGCGTTCGCAAAACCTATAACTTTCGCATTCACACGCTCGCCAATGCCCTGCCCCTTCACGCCTTCGCACCAAGTGTTTGAATTGTCGCCATTGCCCAGATTTGCGGCATCGTAGTGAGTTTTCCCCTGTGGAGCCAGCGTGGAACTTGCCGTCCATTCAATGGACTGTGCAGTTGCAGTGATGGCGAGTGCTGCGATTGCCAATGTTGAAATTTTACGCATTATAAGTCTCCTGTGGATGGTTTATGGGGTGAATGTAGAAAACTTTGGGAATTACGTGGCAGTGCAGACAACGTGGCGAAAAAGTCTGAGCACAGTGCTTAGAAAATCAAGCAAATCCGAAAATCAGGTAAATCGGGGTTCTGACGTTTTTCAGTCCTTTATGCAACGAACGGAGAGCAAGGACTCATTGAGGTAGTTCACGCCAACTTTACTACTGCCACCGTACATAATATAGGCAAAATCGTTATCTTCAGACGTCCACCAAATGCCGAGGCCACCAACGTTGCTGAAACTGCCATCCGGATCACCGTAGCCGCCCGGCAGGGCCGAAAATCCATATTCATCCGAACCGCCTCCGTCCTCTTCCCAACCGCTTTTAGCCTTGAGCTTTCCAGCTGCGGCATCCATACCACCTGCGAAATCCACAAGAGTCTGCCACTCTTTATCACTAGGCAAATGCCAACCACTTGGGCAAGCTTTCGTTGCCTCTTCCCAAGTGTATAAGCAACCGTATTTTTCGCAGTTTTCGGGCTTGTCTTCGTAGCATTTGCCGCCTTTTGATGGGTTGTTTAGGTTTTTGGACATCCAGGTTTGGTCGCCTATTTTGACGGCTTCGGCAGGTTCGACTGTGGCATCGTAATAGGTGTCGCCGTTGTCATCGCTAATTTCCCTCGTTTCCTCCAATTTGCCGTTTTTCAGAGTTTTGGTTATGCGAAGAATATATGTTTGCGAAAGATCACCATAATCCTGCTCTACGCTGTGGGTTAGCGTTAATTGCCCGTTTATCCATTTATATTCTTGAGAAGAATACCTTAGATCCGCATTTCCGCCAATAGTACTGTATGACTTTATTGTTTTTGCTTTGCTGTCAATCGTAACATTCACCATATCGGACAGCATTGGGTGATGGGAAAATTCTTTTATTTTCGGGTTGTAAATGAAGGTTTCATATCTGTTGTTGTGACCGGTGCCACTGTTTCTGCTATAAATGCTAAAATCCAAATAGCCGTCAAAATTATAATCGGAAACATTGATGGGAGCGGAATCATTAAAGCCAACATCGGCAAAATTCAATGCGCTGTCTCTAACTGTTTGAGCTTTGCCATCATACTCAAACATTAAGCTGTCTAAGCCGGTTTCGTTATCTGAAACAGAGGAATAAAAAACAGTCATTGGTATTTTTTTGCCGTTGAATTCCACGGTCTGAACAAGTGAAGGCGAGGCTTTGGTTTCGGATGTTTCCGTTTTCTGTTCTACTTTCTTGCCCTTGCGATATGTGAAAGTTGTTGTTTCTGAGCCTGTTGTTCGCTTGGTTGGAAATCCATCTCTGTCATATTCGTATTGGTAGGAGCGTTGATAGTTTTCTGCATCAGTCCAACTATTATTATAGCTCACTTCAACAACATTATTCTTGCTTGCAGCAGCAGGCCAGAAGTGCGGATATAAGGCGTATATACTTTGTATAATCCATTTCGGGGTATTGCAATTAAACGGCGACTTTTTATCATCGTATTTATATTTGTAGTTTCCGTCTTCACTTCCATTCCAATCCAGATTGCCGTCAACGAATGTATAACCGAAGCCGCTCAGCGCATTTTGTGGCATTATACTGGTGATAAATCCGTCTTCCAGTGTAAGGCTAGCTTCCAGTGTAAAGCTAGTAAGGGTATTCACGGAGCCGTCTCTGCTTGCGATTATTTCATTGCCATTCCGCTTATATTCAGAGTCACCGATTATCACCAAATCGTCGCTTTTGTAAGTGATCGTTGTGTTTCCCATTTTAATGATACGGTTTTTGTCATCATACTCAAACTTTGTCGTTTCACCGCTTTGCGTTATGCTTTCCAGCAGCTTTACCTCGCCGCTATCCTTGCCGCAAGCCGAGAATAACAGCACAACTGCCAGCACTGCCAATGTTGAAAATTTACGCATTCATAAGTCTCCTGTGAAGGGTTGGTGGGGGTAATGTAGAAAAAATTCATATTTTGAATATAGAAAACCTATTTTGTATATTCCCTCAAATGAAACTCAAAACAGCAAGTTCTTTCATAAAGAAAGCTGACAAAGTTGCCATAGCGAAACAGGACAAACAATTTTTTGCTGAAATTGCTGCTATCTTGAATAAAGCTCGGCAAATGGCTTACAAAGCCGTTAATACGGTAATGGTGCAAACAAACTGGCAAATTGGCAAACGCATCGTTGAATATGAGCAGAAAGGCAAAGCCCGTGCGGATTATGGAGATTATCTTATTGTTAATTTGTCTCGCTATTTAAGTAATACCTTGGGCAAAGGATTTTCAGAAGCAAATATTAGAAATTTCAGGCAATTCTACCTTGCATTTCCTAATGGATTTGAATTCGCTAGATGCCGTCTAGCGAATCTTGAAAATATATCATGGTCTCATTGGTGCGCAATAATGCGCATTGAAGATGATGCTGAACGCAATTATTACATCAAGGAAATAACTGAACAGAATTGGAATGTAAAAGTGCTTGAGCGAAATATAAGAAGCGGTTATTACAGAAGATTGCTTTCTACGCAAAAAAATACACCAGCAATCACTTCTGGCAAAAAAGAAAAATCTTTTGACTTTATAAAAGACCCTTACGTATTGGAATTTCTAGATGTGCCAGAAGATATGGTCGGGAAAGAAACTGAATTGGAAACAGCAATAATTAATAATTTACAGAGGTTCTTGCTTGAGCTTGGCAAAGGTTTTTCATTTGTTGAACGTCAGTTGCGAATTAGCACTGAAACTTCTCATTTTTACCTTGATCTCGTTTTTTATAATTATTTGTTGAAGTGTTTTGTTATAATAGATTTAAAGACTTCAAAACTCAGTCCCCGTGATGTGGGGCAAATGGAATTGTATGTTAGAATGTTTGATGCGCTTAAACGGGGGCAGGATGACAACCCAACTTTAGGGATAATTCTTTGCGCAGAAAAAGATGAAACGGTAGTTAGGTATTCTGTGCTAAACGAAAGCAAACAGATTTTTGCATCAAAGTATAAAACAATCTTGCCAACAGAAAAACAACTTGCGGCAATGATAGAGAAAACACGTCATCACTAGCCAAATTCGCCCTATTCTGGTTCACTTTGCCAATGGGTTTAGGCATTCAAAATCGAAAAAAATCCTGAAAATCTCAAAAATCGGGGAAATCGGGGTTCTGACAATAAGAATTAGACGAGGAAAGAAGGGTTAGCGGAAAACGCCGCAGGCGGTTGTAGCGAAGGGAAGGCTTTCCCAAAAATTTATACATTTTGTCAATGCCTAAAAATTATTTAGCCATAGATTACGGCGAGCGTCGCACAGGCATAGCCTTTGCAAGCAGCGATGTGGGCATAGC
>WQSZ01000116.1 GCA_009787645.1 Candidatus Fibrimonadales bacterium
GTCATAGAAGTCTGCACGGGGCGCGGAAATGTGGTATTCAAAAAACATGTTTTTTGCTCCTTGCGAATTCTGTATTAATATATAAATTTCAGGCGCTTAACTATCGCTATTTAAGCAAAAATAACCTTATTTTTTAGGCATAACCACACTCTTGAAAATGAAAAACCAATGTAATTTAAGATGGAAATATACAAAAATAAGCTCAAAAAAACAAAGAAAACCTTGACATTTTCCCAAAAATTTGCTAAATTTACCCTATCTTGGGGTTATAGCTCAGTTGGTAGAGCATCACGCTGGCAGCGTGAGGGTCAGGAGTTCGAATCTCCTTAGCTCCATTTTTCTAAATTCATTAAACAATGCTTGGACTCACTCCACTAAAACTATTGCCTCGGCCAATGCAAGCTATCATGCTGATAAACGCTGTTGTTTTCCTGCTGTCATTTGCCAATCCCGGGTCTCTGCTTTGGTATGGAGCTTTTTTCCCAAGCCTCTCCCACGAACTCTGGCGATTCGTTAGCTACGCATTTATCCATGTGAACTTCATGCATGTCCTCTTTAATATGCTCATGTTTTGGATGTTCGCAACAGATGTCTGCAAAACTCTCGGCGAAAGAAGCTTCACTGCGCTATATTTAATATCTGCCGTATTTGCCGGCGTGTTCAGCTTGTTCTTCTACTCAATCGGCATAATGGGCCCACACCCCATAATAGGAGCCTCAGGGGCACTCTTCGGAGTTATGGCCGCTTACGCATTCCTGTTCCCGGAACGAACCATATTGATGTTCTTCATAATACCCATGAAAATAAAGTACGCAATATGGATATTCATAGCCATAGACCTGTTCATGGCCAATAGCGGCGACAACATCGCACACTACACACACCTCGGCGGCGTGCTTTCGGGATTCCTGTTTATGCTGGCATGGTCTAGGCCAAAGCAGGAAAAAACATATTCAAAAGAGTTTTTCAAAGAAAAAGCACAGCGATACGAACAAAAACCCCCTCTGGAAGGAGAGCTATACGCAGGCTCTTTAAATGCAAAAGAGGAAAAGTTAAATGAGATTTTGGAAAAAATAAACCGTAGCGGTTTACAATCACTAAGCCAGGAAGAGAGAAACTACCTCCAATGGTTCGGGCAACAAAACAAAAGGAGAAGTTGATATGAAAAGAGTAGTTGGAGTTGGCGCAGCTTTGGTGGACCTGATAGCTTCGGTTAGCGAAGAATGGGTAGTACGGCAAAAAAAGCCTAAAGGCGGCATGAATCTCATGAACTGGGGCGAAATGGGACGCATCCTCGGCAATGTTGAAAACCTTGCCATAATCCCCGGCGGTTCGGCAAGCAATACCATGATCGGCTTATCTAGGCTCGGTGGCTTGGCACGCTTTATATGCAAGGTCGGTAATGATGATTTGGGCGATACCTATTCGCTTAATCTCTGCCGCAACGGAGTAGAGGGTTATATACGCAAAAGCTCAACCCCTACAGGGCGTGTACTCTCCGCAGTAACACCGGATGCCCAGCGTACCATGTACACTTATACGGGAGCCTCGGCAGAACTTCTGCCGACAGAAATCGGCGATAAACCGCTTCACGGAGCAGACGTCGCTTATCTGGAAGGCTATCTGGCATACAATCCTTCGTTGCTTTTGCATTGCGTTCATATAGCAAAATGCAGTGGCATGGAAGTGGTTTTGGACTGCGGCTCCTTTGGAGTTATACAGGACTGTCGTTTTATAATAGATAAAATGATAGAGGACCACAGTATAGATGTTCTAATAGCGAATGAAGATGAAAGCCGCATGCTGACAAGCGTAGAAGAAGAACTGGCATGCATGGAAATGACTAAAATGGCCAAAATCGCCATTGTAAAAATCGGCAAAAAAGGTTGCATAGTAGGCTCAGAAGACTCTATGATAAAAGTCGGTACGCCTGGGGTCAAAGCTCTGGATACCACCGGAGCCGGAGACTTATGGGCAGCAGGTTTCCTATACGGCTATTCAAACGCATGGCCTCTTGAAAAATGTGCCGAGCTGGGCTCCGCAACAGCCTCAGAAGTAATTCAAGTTATGGGTCCTATTATACCGGAGGCCGGTTATGAAAGGCTCATAGCGATTCGCGATAAACTATCGGTTTTCTAAATTACGCTCTTGTATGCAAAAAGGACTTGTCTTTACATTTGCCGTTATGCTATTTTCCGCTTGGTGCTTTGCGCAAGCGCAAGATAGCTCCTTCGGCGTTTTATCCATCCAAAGCTCTACACCCGCAGGGGTGTGGCTTAATGAACAGGCAGTAGGAAACACCCCGTTTTCTATGAAAGTTCCTGATGGCTGGACAATTTATTCGGTACGTGCGCCAGGTTACTGGACAGAGATATACCTCTCAAATATCGAAAAACTGGGGGTTGTTTCACAAAATGCGCAACTGAAAAAATATGGCCTGCCCAAAGATCAAACGCCGGATATTTCCGACATAAACGATTTAAGAATTCTTGAGAATATGTACGATAGCCTTTCCAAGCACAAGGCCGTTGCAATTCCGGATTCCACATGCCTAGCAATTTTTGCCGCAGAATTCCCATTACCCATTGCAGCGCCGAGTCCGTTAACCGACACCTCCGAGATTTACCGCAATTACTATAAGGTTTACATAGCAGAAAGGCAAAACTCGTTCTACGAATGGTATGCAAACTGTTCCGGGCCCACAGAGATGCAGCTCAGCACAATTTCAAAACGCATAGATGAACTCGGAACAAAAAAGCTCAACGGTTTTGTCCCTGTTACCAGCGCAAAATTCGAATCGACATCAGCTAATGACTTAAATGGCAATCTTGAGATTTTCTTCCGCTCTCCGGACGGACGTGCAGATGTTGCCTGGAAAGGAACTTGGGAAAACGACTTTATATCCGGCAATGCCCTGATCCAAGCTTTGACCGCAGAAGTAACCTCTGCGCTGGCTTTTATAACAGTCCAGAACAAAACCCTGTGGATACCAGCCGACAGCGGCTATTCAAGGCATTTTTTCAAATACCATGAGCTATATATATCATGGAACGGCTGGATAATCCCGATGAAAGGCACATTTACTTTGCCGGAATGGCTGGCAAAATTTGCGCCTGTAGATTCCATACCGTCCATATCGGCACCGGAAGAACTCGCAATTGCCAAAGCTGTTTTGGTAAAAGTGCCAAACGGCAAATTCAAGTACAGAGGCCAGGAAAAGCAAATGAGAACCTTTGCCATAAATGCTTTCACAATTAACCAGAGTTTATATAAAGATAAATGCGGAGAAAAAAAGAATTTCGACCAAGTAAAAGGCGATTCGCTACCTGCTCACAGCGTAACTTGGAAAGAAGCTAATAATTGTTGCATAGCTCTTGGCGGAGAATTACCGACAGAAGCTGAGTGGGAATATGCAGCCAGAGCCGGTTCGCCGCTAACATACTCATGGCCAAACAATGCAAACCCAAAGGATTACGCCGTATTCAACAGCAAAAAGCCCATTATCTCCGGCTCTAAAAAACCTAACGGCTGGGGCATTTTCGATATGTTCGGCAATGTTGCCGAATGGGTTAAAGACGATGGTTTTTGGTTTGGCAAATACAAGTATCTAAAAGGCGGTAGCTGGAAATCCTCAGCAAAAGACTTGAGCATTGAAAATCGTGAAGAAGAAGACATGCGTTACTGGGGAACCCATACAGGGTTCAGATGCGTATTTAGACCTTAGCTGAGCTTATCCCTAAAGCTCTCATAAGAGAATTCTCTGATAAGGTTAAATTTGCCGTTTTTCCAAATTCCTATTGAAGGATGTTTTACGCCGTTAAAAAAGGTTGTTTTTACCATTGTGTAGTGAATCATATCTGTAAACACTACTTTAGAGCCAATGTCCAGAGGTTTGTCAAATGAATAGTCACCGGCAATATCTCCGGCCAAACAGGAGTTGCCTGCCAAGCGATAGGTATGCTTTTTAATGCCCAGCATTGCACTGCCCACTACCATAGGACGGTAAGGCATTTCCAAACAATCCGGCATGTGAGCTGCCACGGACACATCCAAAATTGCGATGTTTATTTCGTTGCGCACAATGTCTAAAACCGTGGATACTAATTCTCCGGTTTGCCAACCAACGGCCTCACCGGGTTCCAAAATAATTTCAACTCCGGGATATTTATTGTGAAACCTGTTCAAAATACCCAAGAGCTTGTTAACATCGTAATCCGCTCTGGTTATATGGTGCCCGCCGCCGAAGTTTATCCATTTCATCTTTGGAATCCACTCGCCAAAATTTGCATCTACTCTTTCCAGCACCGTCTCCAAAGCATCTGCATTCTGCCCGCAAAGCGCATGAAAATGCAAGCCTTCAATGCCATCCAAAAGCTCCGGGTTGAATTCCTTTTTTGTCACTCCAAGCCTGCTGTAGCGACCTGCAGGATTGTATAAATCCACGGCAACTGTTGAAAACTCCGGGTTTATTCTTATTCCTGCACTGACCTTTTTTTTCAAAGTTTCTTTTTTAAACCGTTCCCATTGTGAAAAACTGTTGAAAGTTATATGGCTTGCACGGCTTAAAATACGATCAATTTCATCTGCTCTGTATGCCGGAGCGCACACATGCACTTCTTTTCCCATCTTTTGGCTGGCGAGCATAACTTCGTTAAAGCTACTGGCAGTGGCTCCGTTCAGATACTGAGAAACCAGCGAAAATGTTTTCCAAAGACTAAACCCTTTTAATGCGCATATAACTTTGGCATTTCCCTCTCTTTGCACTCTGCTTAAAACTTCCAGATTGTCTATCAACCTGCTCTCCTCAAGCACATAACAAGGCGAAGGAATTACGGCATAGTTTATCATAAATCATCAAGTTTAATGTATGTATTTTGCGTGGGAGGTGTAGCTATGGCTTTTTTTATGGAGTTTATGATTGTTGCCACAGGAAGAGAATTATGCACAAAATCAACATTATTTACATCTATTATCAAAACTGGGCTAACTTTATAGTGAAAAAAATAACGATCGTACAGGGTTGTCAGTCTGTGCAAGTAGTCTTTGGTTATGTGTTTGTTGTTAACTCTTGGGTATAGGGTTTCTTCGCCGGCTCTTAAATATACAACAAAATTAGGCTTGGTTACTTTTTTGGTCGATTCAAAGAGGATATCGCGTATTTGCTGATAGAGCTTCCATTCCTGTTCATCTTCTATGGTAAGCTCTGCGAAAATATCGTTTTTCTCAAAGATAAAGTCAGATACGTAGAGCTTGCAATCTTCAAAGAGATCCGGCTGCCTAAGGTTTTTCTGCAGAATCTCATATTGTTTGTATCTGGCGAGCATAAAGGCTATTTGTGTTTGAAACGCATATTTCTGTTTATCCATATAAAACTGTTCCAAAAATGGGTTTGGGTCCAATTCCTCCCGAAAGGTTTGCATGGACAGCTTCCCGTACTCTCGTTCAAGAGCATCTATAAGCGCAGTTTTCCCAACTCCTATCGGGCCTTCTATTGCAATGAACGCAGTTTCCATATTTGGGGG
>WQSZ01000117.1 GCA_009787645.1 Candidatus Fibrimonadales bacterium
CAGGAGGATTATATTTCGCTTACGGATATAGCCAAAGTTCGTGATATGGAAGAATCATCTCAAGTTATAAGTTTATGGCTGAGAACTTACAGCACTATTGAATATTTGGGGTTATGGGAAAAGCTAAACAATCCGGATTTTAAACCCCACATTTATGAGGGGTTTAAAAAAGAGTCGGCTAAACCACATTTTTGGATGTCGGCACAAAAATGGATTAATGAAACAAATGCTGTTGGCATTATTTCAAAATCAGGTCGCTATGGCGGCGGTACTTTTGCTCATTCAGATATTGCATTTAAATTTGCGGCGTGGATCTCTGCTGAATTTGAACTATATCTTATAACCGAATTTAAGCGTTTAAAGATCGAAGAACAAAAACAGCTAGGCTGGTCGGCAAAACGTGAGCTCGCCAAAATAAACTACCACATTCACACTTCCGCTGTTAAACACAACCTTGTTCCGGCTACTCTCACGCCACAGCAGACTTCCATTGTCTATGCCAGCGAAGGCGATGTTTTGAATGTGGCTCTTTTTGGAATGACTGCGAAGCAATGGCGGGATAAGAACGCTAATTTGAAGGGGAATATCAGGGATTATGCTTCTATAAATGAGCTTATTTGCCTTTCTAATATGGAAACCATAAATGCCGTGCTGATTAACGAAAAGGTTCCGCAGAAAGTGAGGTTGATAAAGTTGAATGGCATTGCTATTCAGCAGATGAAAGTGCTGAATGATGTGGAGAGAAAGGTTTTGGCTTAACAATCATATTCATTTTTTTTGCTTTTTTTGAAAAAAGTAGGGAAAATTGACGATTTTTGGAAAATTTGGGGGGTTGGGGTTCCTTTAATCAGGAAAATCGGGGTTCTGACGTTTTCCTAAACACTGTGTTTTTGAGCTAAGTGACATAACGATATAATATTCCCGGAATTTTCTATATTTCCAGTCTATGAAAATACTCAATATTTCTCTTGCAGCCTTTATGGCTATTTTTGCGCTATCCTGCTCATCTCAGCACTTTATTTTAAAGGAAAACTGGATCGATGAACGTGATGTAATGGCACTTAGGGATATGCCTATAGAACAATGGGTTACCAAAGCAGGCAGGCCTACCCTTGTGGAAATTGTCGGTGATACCAATGTGTATTATTACAACTACAGACCCACAATGTATGTAGTTGGAGTTCATCAAGAAGACAACGTAAAAGAATCTAAGCCCGGTTTGGAACACGCAACTGAAATTTGGGGCAGCAGAAGAGATCTTATGCAAATAAAGATCGTCAACAATCTTGTTGTCCAAGCCATAGTAATCAACGGGCCAGACGCAAAAACTTTTGTCCGAGACTTAAACGGAAATCTCGTTTTAAATCCGAATTCCGGGTATGTTTCAAATATCTCGCAAGATATTAAAGTCCATGGCGAAGTTTTATCAAACGCAAATAAAACCATACAAGCCGCTCCGGCAATTCCGGTTGCAACTCAAGCTGCGCCGGTAGCACAAGCCAATGACTTTGAACCTTGGCTGCCGGTTCCTGCAGAAGCCGCTCCAACGCCCGCACCGGTGCATACTCCTGCTCATGCTCCAACGCATGCCGCCGAAGCTGCCCACGAAGCCGCACCGGCACATGTCGCTCCGGCACACGCAGAACCTCCAACCGAAGCTCATTGAGGATCAATGAGATTTTACGGTTCCATGGTTTTATTCTTATGCGCATGGATTTATGCGCAACAAGATACTATTACCATGGATATCGCTGTTTCAACAGACAAAACCCTGCCCATAGGGGTCATAAATTTTGAAATGGACAAAAGCAACTGGAGCAAGCTGGAAGAAAAACCCGAAAAAACACTTGCCAGAGATTTTAATTTAAGCGGCCGTTTTTCTGCCATTGAATTGGAGCAGTATAATTTGCTCAAACTCTCGCAAGGGCGTGCAAAACACTATGTAACCGGCAAACTTTCAATGAGCGATGGGCATGCAAAACTGGAATGCAAGCTATATGCAACAGCCTCTAAAGAAACCGTAAAAGGCTTTGTCTATACAAGCTCCGTAGAGCAGGTTCGTGCATCGCTTCACAAATGCGCAGACAACGTGGTATATCAGCTTTGGGGTGTTTATGGCTTTGCTTCAACGCAAATGGCCTGGGTTCGCAAAGTGGAAGGCAAAAAGCAAATTTTCGTTGCAGATTACGATGGCTTTCGCAAAAAGCAAATAACTTCGCACAACAGCGTAAACTTTATGCCGGCTTGGGGCTCAGACAATTCAAAAATATATTTCACAAGCCTGAGAAACGGCAAGCCGCAAATTTTCGAAAGAAGCCTGGCCGGCAACACAGACAAGCTGGTATTCCCAAAACTGGATCAAACATTTAGCCCTTCTGTAAATCCAAAAGACGGAACCTTGCTCTTTGCAAACATAGGGCAAAGCGGCGCAGATATATGGCAAGGCAATCCGCAAACAGGCAGCGCATCCAGGCTCATATACACAACAAGCATAGAAGTAAGCCCTTCCTGGAGCCCGCATGGAACAGCGTTTCTGTATTCAAGCGACAGGGGCGGGCAGCCGCAAATATACATGGCTTTAAGAGACGGCAGCGATGTTCAGCGCATAACTTTTTTTGGCAAATACAATGAAAGCGCAGTTTGGTCACCAGACGGTGATCGCATAGCTTATTGTTCAATGGACAATGGCAAGCTCAACATTTACACTAGCGGAATAGACGGCAACAATGTTCAAAAATTGACTTTTGAAGGTAATAATGAAAACCCAACCTGGTCGCCAGACGGAATGTCCATAGCATTTTCCAGCGATCGCTCAGGAAGTCCGCAAATTTATATTATGCGTCGAGATGGCAGTGGTGTCACTCGCATAACAAACACAGGAGAAAATTCTTCACCTGTGTGGGCAAATCTAACCAAAGGAGGAATCCCATGAAGACAGTAGTCAAAGTCATAGCCGTAAGCGTAGCATTATTTCTTTTTGCTTGCGCAAAAAAGAAAGAAGCCGTGGAGGTTGAACCGCCACAGGCAAAACAACGTGCTGAATCATATCAGCAGCCAACAAGACAGGAAGCTTCAAAAGAAGACCCTCTGGAAGCAGAGCGTCGCCGCTTGGAAGAGCTTATGAACAGAATAATGGCTGATGATATTTATTTTGAATACGACCAGTCAACCTTAACCGCAGCGGCAAAAGACATTCTGGTAGAAGTCGGCGATATTTTAAAGCGTGAAAACCGCTTTACAATTTTGACCGAAGGCCATACGGACGAGCGTGGAACAGAATCCTATAATATGGGTTTGGGAATGCGCAGAGCAGATGCTGTTGTTAACTTTTTGGTGAACTACGGTGTTGCTGCCGGTCGCATGACAAAAGTCAGCTATGGCGAAGAACAACCAAAAGCATCAGGTAGCTCAGAGGAATCTTTTGCTCAGAATCGCCGTGCTGCATTCAGAGTTAAAGCAAACAATTAGTCATTCATTATGAAAATTCTTTTTTCTCTATTTTGCCTTGCGTTGTGCATAGCATTTTGCTCCTGTTCAAAGGTGACAATGCTGCGCACATCGGAAATCAAAGATGTGACCATGAGCACTAATCAGCGTTTGGATTCGCTTATGCTTATTATAGATTCATTGAAGCTTGAGCAGTCCAGATATTCGTCTCGCCTTAAAGCGGATCTTACGGATTTATCCTTGAAAATCAACGATCAAGGAAACAGTTCCGAAGCTCGCATGGAAGAGATAAACTTCCGCCTTGAACGCATTTTGGCTGTAGTTCAGCAGAAAAGCTCTGTTACAAGATCTGCAGCGGCAGGTTCGGCAGAAAAAGTTGCATCAAATGTGCATAATACCGAATTGGAAGCTCTGTACAATGCATCACGCTCGGATTATCTGAGAGGCGAATATGCCGTAGCCTACAACGGTTTCAAGCAGATATACGAGACTGCGCAAACCGGAGAGCTGGCGGAGAATGCTTTATACTGGATGGCCATGTGCATGCTGGATGCCGGCAGAAAGGAAAATGCGGAAACGCTTTTCAGAGGTCTTTTGGAAAAATATCCCGGAAGCATGAAAGTGTGCACAGTCGATTTTAAGCTGGCGAGCATGGCAGAAGAGGCCGGCAACAAAGCGGAGCAAAAGGCTTGGTTGCAAAGACTTCTAGGCGCAGAACAATGCGCATCAAGCAACGAATTTCAGCGAGCAGCGGATATTTTACAAGGGGAATGAGGTAATAAACTTCTCTCTGCTATCATGCACAAAAGAAGTTTCGCCTGTGTCCATTCTTATGGCATCTACCGGGCATGCCTCAACGCACAACCCACAGAAAACACAGGCCAAGTGGTCTATCTCAAAGCGAACCGCACGCTTCTCAACCAATCCATTCGCAGCTTCTCCCCCGTCAACTCTAATGCAACGAGCGGGGCACGCTGCTGCGCACATGCCGCAAGCAACGCAACGTGGCGAACCGTCTGCTCTCTTTAGCAAACGATGCTTGCCACGGTAATTATTTGGAATCGGTGGTTTTATAGTTGGGTACGGAATTGTCGGCAAAGTTTCGTATTTAAAGAAACCTCGCAAAAAATGTCTGAGCGTGGTGTATAAACCACGGATGGCCTCGGGTACATAAGAAATCACCCAAAGCGTTCTCTCAGGATGCCGAACCACTCGTGGCATATTCTACCACCTGAAATGCGCAAATGCTTTGTTAGCTTCTGCCATTTTATGCGTATCTATTTTTTTGCGAACTGCGCCACCATCGTTGTTCTTTGCGGCAACCAATTCTGCTGCCAAGCGAAGCGCCATGTTCTGCTCATTTCTCTTGCGAGCCGCAGTCAAAAGCCAGCGAAGAGCCAGCGCTTTGGCACGGTCAGGAGCAACCTCAATGGGAACCTGATAATTTGCGCCGCCAACTCTGCGAGTTTTAACCTCCACATGAGGCTTGATGTTCTCAAGGCACTGCTCAAATTTTTCCATAACAGACTCGGAACCCTGAACTTTTTTATCCAGCTCTTCGAGCGCTGTGTAAACAATGTGCTCAGCTATGGTTTTTTTGCCCTCTTTAAGAACAACGCCAACAAGCTCTGTGACCAAAGTCGAATTGAAGCGAGGATCAGGCAAAATAGAACGATGAATTGATTTTCTTCTTCTAGACATTATTTCTTCCCACCTTTAGTTGGAGCGGCTGCGGCTTTCTTTTTTACGCCATAACGGGAACGAGCCTGCTTGCGGCCGTTCACAGCTTGGGTATCAAGCGCACCACGGATTATGTGATAACGAACACCCGGCACATCCTTAACACGGCCACCACGGATTAACACAATGGAGTGTTCCTGTAAATTGTGGCCTTCGCCTGGGATGTAAGCGGTCACTTCCATCTTATTGCTGAGTCGCACACGGGCGATTTTGCGCAAAGCGGAGTTTGGCTTTTTAGGCGTTGTGGTATAAACACGGCTGCAAACGCCACGTTTCTGAGGGCAGGCTTTAAGCGCTGGGGCTGTTGT
>WQSZ01000118.1 GCA_009787645.1 Candidatus Fibrimonadales bacterium
AAAAATTCTTCTCTGTTTAACACGTGAATTTGCGCTCCGTGGCAGATTTGCCCTGCGTATTTGTGGAACGTGGGCTGGAAGTGGTTTTCCCTGAAATAGGCTCCGGGCAGTTTTAGAGCGTTGAGGTGTGCGCACATTTGGGTTGCTTCAATCCATGGCGCGCCGAAAAATTCAAAGGGTTTTGTTGTGCCTCGTGCTTCGCTGACATTGGTGGCTTCCAGCAGGCATTGCCCGGGATATACTATTGCGGTGTCCAGGGTTGGCATGTTGGGGGAGGGCATTACCCAAGGAAGGCCGGTTTGGTCGAACCACATATCTTTTTTGTAGCCTTGCATTTCCAGAACATGAACTTCGGTGTTTTCTTTGAATAGCAATGCGAGTTCGCCGATGGTCATTCCGTGCCGCACTTGTATGGGATAGAGGCCCACAAAGCTTTTGTATTCCGGGTCTAAGACCGGACCTTCTGTTATGTGGCAGCCTATGGGGTTTGGGCGGTCTATTACAATTACAGGAATGCCGCGTTTTGCCGCAGCTTTCATGCAGAGGTAAAGGGTCCAGATAAAGGTGTAATATCTTGCGCCAACATCTTGCAGGTCAACCAAAAGCATATCCAAGTCTTTTAGCATTTCGGGTGATGGTTCTCTGTGTTCGCCGTATAAGCTGTAAACCGGAACGCCGAGGCGTGGGTCTGTGTAGCCTTCCCATTCTATCATGTTGTCTTGGGTGTGGCCGAGTATTCCGTGCTGTGGGCCAAAGAGCGCGGCGAGCTTGAAGAGCGAGCCGTTGTGCTTTTCCAGAGTTGCAAGGGTGTGCTGCAAGTTTGCCGTGATGGAGGCTGGGTGCAAAACGGCGCCGAGCCGTTTGCCTTTCAACTGTTGCGGAAAACATTTTTCCAGATTTTCAAGGGCTGTGGTTACCATATAATGCAAAGAATATAGTTATATATTTTTCCGCAGATAATAATATAATTTGCCACGGCTTATGCCTAGTTTTTTTGCGGTGCGGCTCTTGTTGCCTTTGCAAAGTTCTAGGTTTTCTTCTATTTCGCTGTTGTTTGGCGTGTATTGGGGTGGGGGAGGTTCGTTTAGCTGGTCGCATTCGGTTTTTAACAGGGATTCCAGCTCATAGCCGTGTTTTTTGAAAAGGGCGTAGCGTTCAAGGACATTTTTTAGCTGCCTTATGTTACCGGGCCAGTAATAATTTTGCAGAGTGCTGAAATTTTGCTCGGTTAATGGCTCGCTCTCTTTCCATAGAGAGCTGGCTATGCTTTTAAGGTCGCTTCTTTCTCTGAGTGGGGGGATTTTTATGGGCAAGGCTGCCAGCCTAAAGTATAAATCCTGGCGAAATAGGCCTTTTTCCACCAAAAACGGCAAATCTCTGTGCGTTGCGCAGACAAGCCGGAAGTCAACTCGGATTTCTCTTTGGCTGCCGACAGGCGTGACTGTTCGTTCTTGCAGGGTGCGTAGCAGGCTTTTTTGAATTTCGGGCGGAAGTTCTGCCACCTCGTCCAAAAAAAGCGTTCCGCCGTTTGCAGCCCTTACAAAACCTTGCTGCTCCCTGTTTGCGCCGGTAAAAGCCCCCCGAATGTGGCCGCAAAACAGCGATTCGGCGATTCCCGCCGAGATAGCACCGCAGTTTACCGCAACAAAATGCGAGTTTTTACGCTTGCCCAGAGCGTGAAGCTCTTTGGCAGCGACTTCTTTTCCTGTTCCTGATTCTCCTGTTATTAATACAGGCAAATCGGAATCCGCTGCAATTTGCAGCATTTTTTTAAAATCCATATTTCTGTCCATGCTCCTTAGACGGAATTCGGAGCAAAAATCGGATAAAAAAAATGAAAACCCTGCATTTTGCAAACAAATGTTTACATTTTTGCATTTTTTTCAAATTGGCACGGTTTTTGCAAGTTATTATTTTAAGAATATTGTTGAGGAGTAGAAAAATGCTAAGATCTCTTAATTCCGGTGTAACCGGCTTGATGAACCACCAGGTCCGTATGGATGTTATCGGTAATAACATCTCTAACGTGAACACTACTGGCTTTAAAGGTCGCAGAGTGACCTTTGAGGAGAGCTTTAACCAGCTTATGAAGGGCGCCAGCCGAACTGAAAGCAAGGCGGGTGGAACAAACCCGATGCAGGTAGGTTTGGGCGTGAGCGTTGGCTCTATAGATGTGATGACCGGCCAGGGCGGTCTTCAAAACACCGGAAGAGTCTTTGATCTTGCGATTGAAGGCAGCGCCTTTTTTGGCGTTAGCGACGGGGTTGGAACCTATTACACGAGAAACGGAGCCTTCCAGCTCGATGCTCAAGGATATATTATATTACCGACAAACGGTATGGTGCTGCAAGGCAAAATGGCAAACACCCAAGGAGTGTTCCCTCCGGGAACTGCCATTGGCAACTTACAGATTCCGCTGAACCAGCAGGCTCCAGCTAAGGAGACCACAGAAATAAGCTTTGGCAGAAACCTGAACGCCGATGCCGACGCAAAAGGCTCAATTTCATATACCCAGCCGTTGCTGCACCCCGCAGATTTAGCGAGAGATCCGGCAACAAACAGCGCTAATGACCCGGGCCGTGATAACACATTGCTCACATCGCTATACAATAGCAATGGCAAGCATTTAGGCATAAAAGAGAACGATGTTCTGACAATTTCCTGGTATAACCAAGCCACAATAGTGTCTGGTATTACGCCAACGGCTAATGAAATCTCCATCAAAGTTGGCAGAGAGTCGGCTTATCCTAATCAAATTTGGGATTTAGAGGACATGATGACTTTAATTCAAGATTCACTACTTGCCGGTGGAGCTGATCCTGGTACAACAGTTAGAATGAACCAAGACGGATCAATAGGCATAACTGGCACCGGTGCTCAACAAATTTTCAATTTGCAAGTTAAAAGCAGCAATCCTGAGAGTGATTCTTATGTGAATAACGCATTTAATTTTAGTGCTCACATTGGTCCGGCAATTGGAAATTATCCTGCTAATATGACTCCGAGCTCAGGAATTCTTTTGCGCCCAGCGGAACAGTTTGATTATATAGATAGGTTAGTTGACGCAAATGGAAACAAGCTGTATCCGGGCCTTGAAGCCGGCGATGCCATGGATATATTTGGCTCAATTGGAAAAACATCCATTGAAGCTCAAAAATCCAATCCGTTGGTATTTGCGCCGACTGCGTATGCACTTGATGCTACTTACGATCCTCGTCAAACGGTTCCAAATACTCCGTATATGTTGATATATGGTGGTGATCCTTCGACTGGTAATACTACGGCTGGTGGCGGTGATTACATATTAAATGTAAATTTTGATGAAGACCCTGCGAATCCTGGAAGTCCTAGGCCTGGTGTATCAACAGTCAGTAATGATGATTATCAGCCGAACCAATATCTCCCTGATGCCAATGGCAGCCCGCTTGTAACTACTCCGGGAACAATGTTGGATGATCTTATTGCTAAAATAAGAAACGATCTTAAATTGCCAGCCGAATATGTTGATAGAGACGGCCGCCACATGCCCAGCGTTCATTTGGATACTCCGGAGACTGATGATGGAATACCTGCCGGCGCTATTGTGATTCGCGGAGCAAAAGGCGCGGATTTTGCGGTGAACAATCTTTCGATTAGTGCCAAGAACGCAAATTCAAATCAGATTACTCCGAGCGTCTTTAATACTGCTATGCGCATAACAGAGCAGAGAAAAGCTTCGGATATAGGCGTTGTTGATGTTACGGTTCCGATTTTTGATGAATCCGGCGCAGAACACGTTTTAACCATGACATTTGTTCACACAGGCAAAGCCGGTGAATGGGAATGGAGAGCGAGCCTTGCCGGGCAACAGGAAATTGTTCCGGGCACAGGCACAGGAAAAATAACTTTTGGCCTTGACGGTACGGTTAGCTCATTCATTTATGACAGCGGTGGATCTCAGTTGGTATTTGATCCGAGAAACGGCGCAAGTATTATGCGTATAAACTTGAATGTGGGCAGCCCGGGTGATAATAGAGGCATAACACAGTTTGAGAGTGCTTCAACCGTTAATTTCACAGGTCAAGACGGCTACGGAACAGGTAACTTGGTTGAGGTGTCTATAGATGAATTCGGTCTTATAGAGGGCACGTTCTCTAACGGAACAGCTCGTGCGATAGCTCAGATCCTATTTGTGGACTTCGCAAATCCCGGTGGACTTTTTGACTTGAGCGATAGCGTTTACACAACCTCTGCGAACTCCGGCGACCCGATTTGGGGCTTGCCCAACACCCAGAGTTCCTCGAAGTTGAGACCAGGCGCATTGGAAAGCTCCAACGTTGATTTGGCCGGCGAATTTACCAATATGATAACCACGCAAAGAGGTTATCAGGCAAACAGCCGCATAATCACAGTCAGCGATTCAATGCTTGAGGAGTTAGTTAATTTGAAACGCTAATCTTAACAATATTTAATGTCCTTGCTTCCTGATCGCTGATGCCTAAAAGGCCGGCGTAAAGGGTGAAAGGGCTAACAGTTGCGCCTTGCTCATTGCATTTAGCCGTGATGTGCAAGGCGTTTTGCGTTTCTAATATTGAAAGGATTTGTTCGCTCAAGTTTACATTTTGCCCCCTGTGGTTTTGCACAGTGGGCAATTCTTTTCTCTGCGGCAAGCTATACTGTCCGAGCAAGCAGTAGTTTGTGGACTTGGGCGGGTGTGCTGAGAGTTTTTCTGCAAGCGGTTCTATGGATACGATTTCCAAGCCGTTTGGGAAACAAGCGTTGAGGGATTTGATGATGTTGGGTGGAAGCTCGTCCAGCAATTCAACGGATATAATTTCACATAAGGATTCCAATCCCAGCGGCAATGCGCCGGTGTTTACAATGCGTGGTTTTGGGCTGAAGCCTTCGCTGTATTTTATGGGGATGCCGTTTTTTATGAAGGTTCGCTCAAAGAAGGAGAGGGTGTTCTGGTGTGGGAGAAAGCGGCTGTTTCCGGTTTTTTTGAAGATTATTTTATACGCTGCGGCCTTCGCGACGTCCCTGCGCAAGGGCAACCACGTGGGGTTGCCCTTACAACGGGGCGGGGTGCCTAATATGGTGTCGGCCCCGTTGCCCGGTATGCCGCATGCTTGGCATTTGCCGTATTTGCAGTTCTGCACCCATTTCAGCTCTTGGGCGTTTTTCAATTCTCTTTGCAGAAATTTTTTGCTTACTCCTGCGTCTATAAAATCCCAGGGTAAGCTTTCTTCCTCTTTGTAACCTTTGAATATCCAGGTGTCATCGTAGCTTAAATCTTTGCGGATATTTTCCCATTCTGTGGGGTTTAGGCTTTTGCTGTCACTTTCAAAGATTAAGCCTCTTTTATAGGCTTCGTAGATCAATGGGGCCAGGTTGCGGTTGCCTCTGCTGTACAGGGCTTCTAAATGCGCTGTTTCCCAGGAGTTCCAGTTTAGGCGCACATTTTTGTATTTGAAAAGGTTGTCTTTTAGAA
>WQSZ01000119.1 GCA_009787645.1 Candidatus Fibrimonadales bacterium
TCTATATTAGGCAAATACCCTCAAGGGGAATTGAACCCCTGTTCTGGGATTGAAAGTCCCATGTCCTAACCTCTAGACGATGAGGGCAATAAAACAAAGCAAAACAAATATAGCAATAAAAACTGATTTTGTCAAGGGTTTGCAAACCCTTGCAAATCAGTTTAATTTTTACTATATTTCTTCACATGAAAGCAGAACATATTAATCCGTTCCTGAAATCAACCATAGAGACATTCAAGACTATGGTCGGCATCACAGTTACCCCGGGCAAGCTTTATTTGCGCAAAGAACCTAACAATGCTGATATATCAGGCGTTATAGGACTCTCCGGTGACATAAGAGGTGCCGTTGTAATGGCCTACCCTCTAGCCACAGCTCTAAAAATCTGCTCAAAGTTTTTGGGCGAAGAAATAAAAGAATTGAATGCTAGTGTCGCAGATTGCATAGGCGAAATAGCAAACATAATAACAGGTTTTGCAAAAAAAGATTTGCAAACATTGCACTTGTCAATATCCTTACCTAGCATAGTGCGTGGTCAAGGGCATGTAGTTGATATGCCAAAAGAAGCTCCGGTTATGTGTATCCCTTTCGATACCGATAGCGGAAGTTTTGTGATGGAAGTCAGCATGGTTGACAAATAGTTTTCACTCAGCGAGGTAAAAAATGAAAATATTATTGGTTGATGATTCCTCTACGATGCGCCGCATTCAAAAGAATACGCTCGTAGGACTTGGCTATTCAGATGTGATTGAAGCGGAAGACGGAGCCGATGCTCTTGAGAAACTCCGTGCAAATCCTGATGTGCAGCTTACGCTTATGGATTGGAATATGCCAAATATGACCGGCATTGAAGCTCTGAAAGCAATAAAGAACAACCCTGCTACCAAGGCTATCCCGGTTATGATGGTGACATCCGAAGCGGAAAAAAGCAAGATAGTTGAAGCTATTCAAAACGGAGCTTGCAATTATCTTGTAAAACCCTTTGAAGCAGATGCTCTTAAAGAAAAGATCGAAGGAATAATTAAATAGTTATTCCCGGAGAGTCTATGTCTTATGTCTATATAGACGGCACGTTTTATGAAAAAGAACATGCCAAAGTCTCTGTGTTTGATCATGGGTTTCTCTATGGAGACGGTGTGTTTGAAGGCATTAGAGCCTACAACGGAATGATATTCCATTTAACCGAACACATCGACAGATTGTTTGACAGCGCAAAGGTGATAGCGCTTGCTCCGCAAGTTTCCAAAAAAGAAATGGAAGAGATCATCATAAAAACATGCATAAAGAACAGCATAAGAGATGGCTATATTCGAGTGATAGTAAGCCGTGGAGTTGGAGATTTGGGGCTCAATCCCTATTTATGCAAAAAATCAAGTATTATTTGCATAGCAGATAGAATCTCTCTTTATCCCAAGGAAGATTACGAAAACGGTTTGAAAATAATAACTGTCGCTACGCATCGTAACTATAACGAGAGCCTCAACCCGAGGGTCAAGTCTCTAAATTACTTGAACAATATAATGGCAAAAATAGAAGCTGTGCAGGCAGGGGTCAAAGAGGCTCTAATGCTGAATCCTCTCGGCTACGTAGCCGAATGCACAGGTGATAATTTGTTCATAGTTCGCAAGGGAAAAATTTACACGCCTTCCGTGCAAAGCGGTTCTCTTGATGGTATAACTGCAGCCGCAGTTACAGAGCTTGCCATCAAAAGAGGTTACGAAGTGATCTCCGGTCTTATGAGTCGTTTTGATATATGGACTGCAGATGAATGTTGGTTGACCGGTACTGCTGCGGAAATGATTCCGGTAATAAGCCTTGATGCTCGCCCGATAGGTGACGGCATGGTAGGCAAAATATTCAAGCAACTGCTCGCCGACTTTAAGCACTTGACTGAAACTACCGGAACACCGATAGCTTAAGTCAGCATTTTCTATATTTCCCTCACCAAACAATAAGCCCCCCACAATCAACCGGAGGCTTTTATGGCTATTCCAGCATACATGAAGATCGATGGCATTCCCGGCTCGGTGAATGTCTCAGGCAGAGAGGGCTTTGTTGAAGTCCTTGAATTCAACCACAGGGTTTATGTTCCCACAGACAGGGACGACGGCTCGTTGACAGGCACACGCAAGCACGATTCTCTCGTGTTTCACAAGGCTTTTGACAAGGCGTCTTCTTTGCTTTACCAAAAGGTTTGCACGGGTCAAACTGTGCCGAACATTTTGATTCGGTGGTATAAAATCACAGACCGAGGTGAGGAGGTTGCATATTTTGAGCACAAGCTTGAGAAATGCAAAATCGCAAGCGTGCGTTCTTATATGCACAATGTGAAGGATTCCACCAAAGAGCAGTTTGTGCACCAAGAGGAAGTCACCATTCGTTATGAAAAAATAACATGGAATTTCCTCGACGGAAATTTGCAGCACACAGATCAGTGGAACCAAAGATAAGCATTTTCTATATTCAGCAATGTCATGCGTGACATTGCTTTTTGTGCTATAATCAAGGATGAGGCCCGTTATTTGGACGAGTGGCTTGCATACCATTATTTGATAGGTGTTGAGCATTTTTACATAACGGATGACAATTCCACCGACAATATTCAAGAAGTTCTGCAAAAGTGGATAAAGAAAGGGCTTGTGACATACATGAAGGTGGATGAGTTTTTAAGGACAAGTTCTGTAAGGCAAATAATAAGTAACCTGACTTATTGCGATGTGCTGAAAGACAGCTGGAGATACTTGGGTTTTTTGGATATCGACGAATTTTTTGTTCCGCCGAATGGCAACATAGTTGATTTTCTAAACACTATTCCCGAAGAAATTGCGTCTATTTACATTCGCTGGGTATTTTTTGGACTAAGTGAGACAAGTGAAGGCTTCCTAACAGAGAGGTGTTTAAATCATTCCAATTATTTTGCCGGAAATGGAAAGAGCATTGTAAATCCACGCAATGTTGCGATAAATGTCAAGACTAATCCGCATATGTTTCATCCGGCTCCGGGTACTAAGATTTTGGATTTTGATTTTTCACCGGCTCAGTGGTCGGAGGATTTGTCTTTTTTTAAGGATATTCCCATAACAGCGGAGAATGCTAGTTTGCCTCGCATCAATCATTATTTTGGAAAGTCGCAACGAGAGATTGAGGCAAAGCAAAAGCGTGGGCGGTTTAATGCGAACAAGAATGTTTATAGCGTTCATAATTTTTATGAGAAAAAACTGTTTCCGGAAACATTTTTCAGTTTGCCGGACTTTTCAAATAATATAAGCCATATTATAGGCATTTTGGAAAATGAATTTCCCGATAGCACCGTGAAAAAAGGTCTTTCTTTTTTGCATGGCGAAGAGCTTATAGCCGGCGCAAAAACTCTGGCCTCTCCCCCACCCCAAACTCCGCAGTACATAGTTTCGCTGACAAGCTACGGCAAGCGTTTGCAAACGACTGCGCCCATCGCCATAGCCTCCATATTGTGCGGGAATACTTTACCGGACAGGATTATTCTGTGGGTATCAAAAGAAGACAAAGTGCCTATGCAAGATTTGGAGAAAAAGGGTTTGGAAATTCGTTGTTGTGAAAATTTAGGCCCTTATACAAAGCTGATTCCGGCGTTGCATGAATTCTCCAACGATTATATAATAACAGCCGATGACGATTTGCTTTATCCTAAAAATTGGCTTGAGCAGATTATGGAATACCATAAAGCGCATCCGAATAAAATAATTTGCCACAGGGTTCATGAGATAAGGGTTGACTGCGAGCATAATTTGTTGCCGTATAACAATTGGAACTGGTGCGCCGAACCGCAGGAGCATGAGAGAATTTTCCCGACGGGATGCGGAGGTATACTGTATCCGCCGCATTGTTTGCACAAAGATGTTCTTGACAAGAATTTGTTTATGAAACTTACGCCTAAAAACGATGATGTGTGGTATTGGGCAATGGCATTGATAAATGGAAGTTCATACATTGTTATAAAAAACGGGTATTCAAACAGCATTATAGATATAGGCGCACAGGATAGCGCTTTGAAAAACAGCAACGTTGATGAGGGCAGGAATGATCAACAACTTTTGGCGGTGATTGAAAATTATCCGCAGCTCAAGGAGATTATAAATAAAATCAAGCCTTTCGATTCCGTGTATTTTGAAATGGCTAAAAATGCGCATTTTGATTTTGAATTGCCTGTTATGAAATATCCTGAGGAGAAGGGCTTGATCTCCGTTATTGTCCCGATTTACAATAGCGAAATATATCTGAGGGAATGCCTGGACAGTCTTTTGGCGCAGACATTTAAAAACTGGGAAGCCATTTTGGTAAATGACGGCTCAACGGATGGTTGTGAAAAAATAATAAACGAATACATGGAGCGAGATTCCAGATTTAAAACGATTCATAAAGAAAACGGCGGCTTATTGCTCGCTCGCAAAACGGGCTTGGAAAATTCAAGGGGTGAATACATTGCAAATTTAGACAGCGATGATACTTACGAACAAAATTTCTTAGAAAAAATGCTCAAAAAGATAACAGAAACGAATGTTGATTTTGTATGGAGCAAAATATCCGGTGTTAATGACAATAGTTACAACTGGAGCGAAAATAAGGTTGAAAATGCTCTCTCAATTTATGATCTGGAAGGAATAAGAGCATTTTTGTGGAACAAGCTGATAAAACGAAATATCTATGAGAAAGTTAAGTTCATAAATAAGCATATTGTTTGGGGAGAAGACCCCATTCAAACCATACAAATTATATATCATTCAAATAATGCAGCATTTGTTTCCGAAACATTTTACAATTACAGGATAGACAGCACAGTGTCAACATCTAAAACCACAAATTTAATAAATGAAGAGAAATCAAAAATTCACAAAATTATGAGTCCTATTGCATGGATAAAAATTTTAGAAAATCTTTTTGGCAATTCATTGCCGTTTAACGAAAAACTTGATTCCGTTATAAGAAAAGCAATATGGTTTTATAATAAATTTGATAAAGAAACAAGGGTAAAATACGGCATTGATGGGTTTATTTCGGGCCAAAGTGAATGAAAGAGATAGCTTTTTGCGTTGTGATTGAAAATAAAGCTCATTGCTTGGATGAATGGCTGGCATATCACTATTTAATAGGAGTTGAGCATTTTTACATAATGGATGACTACTCCAGAGATAATGTGCAGGAAGTTCTGCATAAATGGATAAAAAAAGGAATTTTGACATATATAAAATTAGATGAATTCTTGAAAACAAACCCTTCAAGGCAAGTGATAAGCTGCATTACCTACTGTGATATTTTAAAAAATAATTGGCAATATTTGGGATTTTTAGATGTTGATGAGTTTTTTGTTCCGCCAAACGGCAACATAAAAGAGTGAACTGTCCTTGAAAAAAAGTATTCTAAGTTAAGCGACAATAACCCGTAGAGGAGTATAAATATGGTCGCACCTAATGATCGTCGCATATATACTAAA